>JADJUF010000037.1:314718-629437 GCA_016717005.1 Myxococcales bacterium
CGGGGCCTCGTCGGCCAGGCCGAGCTCGGCGCGGATGCCGGCCGCGGTTGCCGCCGCGAACCGCGCGGGATCGACGCCGTTGTAGATCACGCGGCACCGCGGATCCCGCGCCCACGCCGTCGACCAGCCCGCGGCCAGGCTGCCCGCCGACACGCCGACGATGTCGGTGGCCGTGCGGTCGATCACCTGGCGCATGGCAGCGCGGTAGGCGCGCCGCCGGGCCGTGGTGGCGCGTCCGTCGGAGGTCGAGCGGAAGTGCGCGACGCGGCGAGGCACGCCCGCGGTCATCGCCAGCGCCAGGGCCAGGCCGGAGGACAAGAACACGTGCGAGTGCACGACGTCGATCTTGCGGGCGCGCACGATCCGGACGAACCGGGGCGCGAACCCGAGGTCGAGCCGACACGGGTGGACGGCGCCGCCGAGGTCGTAGATCTCGGGCGCGAGCGCCCCAGCCCGGCCCGACAGCGTCGCGAACTCCTGGATCACGACCTGGGGATCGACGCGGCGCATGATCTCGATCGTCCGCAGCTCGGCGCCGCCCCGCTCCATCGCGCCGAACACGTGCAGCACCCGGATCGCGTCACGGCTCACGACGGATCGGTCCAGGCGAGCGGCGCCACCGCGCACGTGCGGACGGCGCCCGGAGTGGGCCGCTGGCGGGTTCGCACGCGGAGATCATACACGCACGTCGGCGCGCATCACGCGCGGCGCCGGACCTGGCGGGCGCGCGGCCGGGCCGCCGCGGCGCGGGCCTGGGTTCCGCGCGGCCAGGTCGCCGCGGCGCCGGCCTCGTCTCCGCCCAGCCTTGCGGCTACAATCGGGTCCATGCCGCGCCCGCTGTGGCAGCACGCGCTCAAGCGCGCGATCGACGTCGCCGGCGCGACGGTCGCGCTGACGCTCGGCGCGCCGATCATGGCGGCGACCGCGCTCGCGGTCGCGCGCGAACTCGGGCGGCCGGTCCTGTTCCGGCAGGTCCGGCCTGGGCGCGATGGTCGCCCGTTCACGCTGGTGAAGTTCCGCACCATGCGCGACGCCACCGATCGAGCCGGCCGGCCGCTGCCGGACGGCGAGCGGCTCTCGCGGTTCGGCCAGCGGCTGCGCGCGACCAGCCTCGACGAGCTGCCGCAGTTCTGGAACGTGCTCAAGGGCGACATGAGCCTGGTCGGTCCGCGGCCGCTGCTGACGCAGTACCTGCCGCTGTACTCGGCGGAGCAGGCGCGGCGCCACGACGTCAAGCCCGGCATCACCGGGTGGGCCCAGGTCAATGGCCGCAACGCGCTGTCCTGGGATGACAAGTTCGCGCTCGACGTCTGGTACGTCGATCACGCGTCGCTCGCGCTCGACCTGCGGATCCTGATCGCCACCGTTCGCGCGGCGCTGGCCAGGGACGGGATCAGCCACGGCGCCGAGGCGACGATGCCGCCGTTCACCGGCGCAGGCCACGCGGCGGCCGCCCCGGGCTCGCGAGGCTAGCGTAGATTAGCGCCCGACCGGAGGCTGCTGCACCAGCCACGGCGCCGATCCGCCGGTCACCGGCGCCGACGCGCGGCGGCCGCGCCGGACTCGCGAGGTCAGGTCAGACTGCGGGTTGGTGCCGGGGTTAGTGCCGCACCAGCGGCAGATGTTCACGCGCGCCGGGCGTTGGCACCGACGACGACGTCGACCGTGGCGCTGGTTGGTCGGCCATGTCGGCCGTGCTACCGTCGTCCGAGGAGTTACCTGATGAAGCGACACGACGTGGTGTGGACGCCCGAGAAGATCGGGTCCTACTGGGACTTCATCTCCGCGACGACACGGCCGGAGAACTACTTCACCTACGCCGTGGGCGCCGTCGTTGCCCGACACGTCGCACGCGAAGTGCCCCTGGCCGGCCGCTCGGTGCTCGACTTCGGCTGCGGCCCCGGCCACCTGTTCCGCCACATGGTGAAGGCGGCGCCGACGATGAAGTACTTCGGCATGGACTTCTCCGCCGGCTCGATCGAGCAGCTCGAGCGCCAGTGGGGCACGCACGCTCAGTTCAGCGGCGGCGCCGCGATCGATGGGTTCCCGATCACGCTCGACCGTCAGTTCGACGTCATCGTTTGCTGCGAGGTCATCGAACATCTCGACGACCCGACGCTCGAGCACGTGTGCGAGCTGTTCGCGCGGGTGCTGCGCCCAGGTGGCACGCTGTACCTGACCACGCCCAACGACGAGGACATGAGTCGCAACACGACGATGTGCCCCGACTGTGGCGCGACCTTCCACCGCTGGCAGCATATGCGCACCTGGAACGCTCGGTCGCTGGTCGCGCAGCTGGCGCGCCACGGCTTCACCGACCATCGCGCGATCGAGCTGGCGTACGCCCCCAACTGGTTGCAGTCGCAGCTGCTGACGCGCGCCCGACAGGTCCTCGGCAGACCGCAACCGAACCTCTGCTACATCGGCACGCGCGCGTAAGCCCCACGGGGGACCACCGCAACCCGCATGGATAGCTTGCGCGCGAGGATCGCCGCGACCCTGCGTCTCCTCCGCGAGGCCGGCGCCGTGGCGCTGGGGTCGATGGCCGCCGCGGCCGCGGTGCTGTTCCGCGACATCGCGATCTCCGACAACCTGGGGCGGACCGCGGTGGCGGACACCCTGCTCGCGGGATTGATCGTGGCGACCACGGTCGGCCAGCTGGTCCCGACCACGTTTCAGACCTCGGTGTTCTCGTCGGCGGTCCACACCAAAGTGACCAAGGGCCCGCGCGCCATGCACGAGCTGCTGGGGACCCTCTCGCTACGGTTCGTCGCGTTGGCCGTGGTGTTGATGCTGGTGATGTTCCTGGCCAATGAGCCGCTGGCGCGCCTCATCGCACCACGAGCGAGCACAGCGGCGCTGGCGTTGGTGCTGCCGATCCTCGCCTTCTTCACTGCGGCGCTGGCGATCAACGAGCTGGGCAAGTCGATCTTCGCGCTAGAGAAGCGCTACGTCTCGTTCGCGATCGCTGGTGGGGTCGGCAACCTGCTGTTCGGCGGCCTGGTCATGCTCCGCTCCCCGCACGGCGCCACCGACGCCGCGGAGCTGGCGGTGATCTCGTTCGCGACCGCGGCCGCGCTGACCTGGACCGCGGTGCTCGGCGCCGGCCTCGTGCGCCTCGGTGGCCCCGCCCGCGACCGCGCGCTGTTGCGCCGGACCTACGCCCAGGCCCTGCCCAGCCTCGGCGCCGGAACCCTGACGATCGGCATGTCGGTCGTGGATCAGATCTACACGATGCCGCTCGGCGAGGGTAGCTACGCCACGCTGGCGTTCGCGCAGCGCTGGCCGATGTTCGCGACGCAGCTCCCGGCGCTCGCGCTCGGCACGGTGCTGTTGCGGACGATGGCCGAAGACGCGCTCCAGCTCGATCCGGCGGCGCTGCGCGCGAAGGTGCGGCACACGGTCATCACCGGGCTTGGCGTCGGTGTGCTCGCGTGCCTGGGCGGCCTCGTCATCGGGCCCCTGCTCGTCCGCGCGACGCTGCAGCGTGGCTCGTTCACGGCCGCTGACGCCGAGTCGGTGATCTCGGTGCAACGGCTCCTGTTCGTACAAGCGCCGTTCGTGATCGGTGGGATCGTATACCTGCGCGTGCTCAACGCGCTACGCCTGAACCACGTCGGCTTCGTGATCGGCGCGATGTTGCTGGCCCTCAACGGCACGCTCAACTGGCTGTTCACGCGGGTGTGGCATCTCGGCGTCCACGGCATCGCGCTCTCGACCGTGTGCATCTACGTGTTCTCGGGGGCGTGCCTGGCGCTGGCCGCCGAGTACGCGCTGAGGGGCCGCATCCGCGATCACGCCGCGGCGCCCCCTCCCGAGCGCCCGGACTAGCGCTCGGACAGGATGATCGTGATTCTGTCCACGGCGTCGATCCATCTCCATGGGCTTCGTCCCAACTCCTCGAGTTACGGGCAGTAGCCCTTCGTCGTCGCGCCTCGCCCCTGGAGCGCCACACGTCGAGCCATTGCGCGTAGCTCGAGGGAGCTGGCTCGGCGGGATCGCACGGGCGCGAGGCGCCCCGGCGGGATCGTGGCGGGCACAGCAATCAGTCGGTCGGAGCAGCCGCTAGCCGCGCCGCTTGGCGCCGGCGATCAGCCGGGCGTAGCCGCTGGCGGCGGCGGCGGTGACCGCGGCCAGGTCGGCCAGCTCGTCGGCGGCGAGCGGCGGGCGCCCGACCCGGTGGCCGTAGAGCAGGTTGACCGGGCGCTTGCGGATCGACACCGCCGCGACGGTGGCGTGGCTGGGCGCGGTCACGCGCAGGACCTTGTACCAGTACGACAGCACCGCGCCCGGCGTCGGCTGGCCGTGGTAGACGCCGTCGGCGCTGCTGACCGCCTGCTGGAAGATCGACGTCGCCTCGAGCGGCACCAGCGCGCACTCGATCCGGCCCAGATCGACGCCGTCGCCCACGGCCTTCCACCCGAACGCGAAGTTGTCGCGGACGATGAACAGCACCGCCAGGTCGAACAGCGTGGTCGCGAACCCGAGCACGGCGTCGGCGATCGCGCCGCGATCGGTGGCGCCGGTGATCACCTCGATCGCCGGCGCCGCCGGCAGCGGCACCCAGGTCCGCTGGGTGATCGAGCCCTCGGGCACCGGCTGGCCGGCGGCCCGCACCGCCGCCACCGGCGCGGTCTCGGCCACGGCGGTGCTGTCGGCGGTGATCTCCTCGAGCATGTCCGAGGCCTCGAGCGTCAGGTCCTCGGCGAGGTCGACCGGCAGCGGCGTCGGCGCGCGCCCGAAACGCAGCGGCTGGGCCGGGCGCGGCGCCACCACCGGCCGCGCCGACTGCGGCGGCAACCCCGGCAGCGGCGGCGCCGGCAGCGACGACGACGGCGGGAGATCGCCGCGCGGGCTGTCGCCGAGGCGCAGGAACCGGGCCGGGCGCTCGATGCCGTAGAAGCGCTCGATGTAGTAGTAGATGCGGACCTCGGCGGCGACGCGCGGGATGATCCGGTAGCCGGTCAGGTGCGCGAGCGCGTCGAGGGTGTCGAGGTCGTGGGGCTCGTCGATCGCGGCGATCAGCTGGCGGTGCTGCATGATCAGCGGCACGCACTTGTAGCGGAACGCCTGCTCGGGCGTGAGCAGCTTGACCGCGGCGCGCTTGGCGCGCTCGAGCATCGCCCCGGTCGCGATCGGGATGCCGAGCTCGAGCCCGAGGTACACGGTCAGCGCGTCGAGATCGATGAAGCCCATCTCGAACAGGACGGTGCCGAACCGGCCGCCGCTGCGCTGCTGCGCCGCCACGGCCTGGTCGATCTGGGCCTCGGTCAGCCGACCGTCGCGGACCAGCATCTCACCGAGCTTCATCGTCGACGATCGTACCACGGTGCGCGCCGACCCCAGCGGTGTGCTACCACCTACGGGTGCGTCGCGCTCTCGCCCCGGCTCTGGCCCTGTGCGCCGCGTGCGGCGGCGGTCGCAGCGCCGCGCCCGCGCCCGCGCCCGACGCCGGCGGCCCCGGCGTCGCGGTCACGCCGCCCCCGCCGGCCCGGCCCGAGCTGCCGCCCGGCACGCGGTCGCTGCGCCTGATCCGCACCGTCGCCGCCCGGCTCGGCCCCGACGAGGCCGCCAAGCGCATCGGCACCGTCGCCGGCGACACCCGCGTCGGCTGGCGCGACGCCGCCGTCGGGCCGGGCTGCCAGAAGAGCTGGTACGCGATCGATCCCCAGGGCTGGGTGTGCGGCGACTTCCTCGAGCCCTCGCCCAAGGTCCCCAGCGGCGTCGAGCTGCCGCGCCTCGCCGACGCCGAGATCGTGCCGGGCACGTACGGCAAGGTGATCGAGGCCGGGACGTACGTCTACGCCAAGCCCAAGGGCAAGAAGAAGGGCGGCAAGGACGAGCCGACCCCCGACGACGATCCCGCGACCGACCCCGACGACGACAAGGCCGAGCAGCGGGCCGCGACCGCGCAGGCCGCCGCGTCGGTCGGGCTCGAGAAGGGCCGGCCGCTGGTCGGCTCGGTCAACGTCCGCAAGTACGGCGAGCTGACCGCCAACGGCAAGCTGTTCTGGAAGATCACCCGGGGCGTCGAGGAGTACCTGCCGGCCAGCGCGATCCGCGAGCACAAGCCCAGCACGTACCAGGGGACCCGCCTCGGCGACGACACCGGCCTGACCTTGCCGCTGGCGTTCGTGTGGCCCCGCGGCAGCGCGACCACCGCGTGGACCCACGGCGCGGCCCGTGGCGGCGGCAGCCGCCGGCAGCTCAAGGCGCGCGCCGCGGTGCCGGTCCTCGAGACCGCCCAGGAGGGCGGCGCCGTGATCGCGTACCGCATCGGCGACGCCGAGTGGATCGACGCGGTCCACGTGCGCGTCGCCAGGCCGATGCCGCTGCCGGCCGGGGTCAAGCCGGGCGAGCGCTGGCTCGACATCGACCTCGATCAGCAGCTGCTGGTCGCCTACGAGGGTGACCTGCCGGTCTACGCGACGCTGGTGTCGACGGGGCTCAAGGACACGCCGACCGAGACCGGCGTCTACCGCATCTGGAAGAAGGTGTCGGAGACCGACATGAAGGGCCTCACGGGCGAGGATCCCTACGCGGTCGCGACGGTGCCGTGGACGCAGTTCTTCAGCCCCGAGAAGGGCCTGGCCCTGCACACCTCGTACTGGCACGATCGGTTCGGCTACCCCAAGAGCCACGGCTGCGTGAACCTGGCGCCGCGCGACGCGCGCTGGCTGTACTTCTTCAGCGATCCGCAGGTGCCCGCGGGCTGGTCGATGTCGGCCGGCGTGGTCGAGGCGCCGGGCTCGGTCGTGCGGGTACGGTCCAAGGCCGACCCGGATCCGCCGGTCCGCGGGTACGCGCAGAAGGTCGACGACCCCGACCGGTGACGAATTTTTTCGCCGCGAGCGTGCCCCCGAAATTCGAGCTTTCACAATAAATTCGAACACATCGACGACCGGTCCGACCTCGATCAGGCGGAATCGTGACGCTGACCACACGTGCGCCGGCTCACGTTGTTTACGATGGGGGAATGGGGATCAACTGGCACCGCCTTCGTCTATCCGCGTGGCTCGTCGCCGCGCTCACGGTCGGCCTCGTCGCCTGCGACGACAGCCCGGCGCAGATCACCGACGCGGGCGTCGACGCGCCGGTCGCGCTCGACGGCTCGATCGATGACGACGGGGACGGCGTCCCGAACAGCACCGACAACTGCCCCGCGGTCAGCAACCCGGATCAGGCGAACGCCGACGGCGACGCCGACGGCGACGCGTGCGACACCGATGACGACAACGACACGATCCTCGACGGCGAGGACAACTGTCCGACGGTGACCAACGTCGACCAGGCCGACCTCGACATGGACAACCTCGGCGACGCCTGCGACGACGACGTCGACGGTGACACGATCCTCGACAGCGTCGACAACTGCCCGCGCGCCCCCAACACCGACCAGGCCAACCACGACACCGACGCCCTCGGCGACGCCTGCGACCCCGACGACGACGACGACACCCTGCTCGACGCGGTCGACAACTGCCCGACCGTAGCCAACCTCGACCAGGCCGACACCGACAGCGGCGAGCCGTCGGTGACCGCGATCCCCGCGGTGCTGCGCCCGGCGCCGACCACGGTCGCGGTGTCCGGCGACGACGCCTTCTCCCCGGCGCTCCCGATCGGCTTCCCGTTCGAGTTCTTCGGCACCGCGGTCACCGACATCAACGTGTCGACCAACGGCTTCCTGACCTTCGGCGACGTCAGCACCAGCGGCTGCTGCCAGGGCGGCCCGATCCCCGACGCCGCCGCCCCCAACGGGCTGATCGCGCTCTACTGGGTCGACCTCGTCACGACCGCGACCGGGACGATCACCTACGGCGTCGTCGGCACCGCCCCCGACCGCGAGCTGATCGTGTCGTGGAACGCCGTGCCCCACTACTCCGGCGGCGGCGCCCCGGTCACCGGTCAGATCATCCTGCACGAGACCTCGAACCTGATCGAGCTCGTGTGCGCGACCTGCACCAGCGACGGCCGGCCGCACACCCAGGGCATCGAGAACTTCGACGGCACCAGCGCCGGGGTCGCCCCGGGCCGGTCGGCGACGTCGTGGAGCGCCACCGACGACGCCCAGGAGTTCAACACCGCGACCGGCGGCGACGGCGTCGGCGACGCCTGCGACAACTGCGCGGGGATCTACAACGTCAGCCAGGCCGACGGCGACACCGACGGCCTCGGCGACGTCTGCGACATCTGCCCGGTCGCCGCCGATCCGATGCAGCTCGACGGCGACGGCGACGGGTTCGGCGACGCCTGCGACAACTGCCCGATGATCGGCAACACCGACCAGGCCGACGCTGACATGGACGGCATCGGCGACGTCTGCGACGACGGCGACGGCGACACCGTGTTCGACCTCGACGACAACTGCCCGGCCATCGCCAACACCGACCAGGCCGACGGCGACGAGGACGGCGTCGGCGACGTCTGCGACAACTGCCCGACGGTCGGCAACTCCGACCAGGCCGACTTCGACGGCGACGGCCTCGGCGACGCCTGCGAGGACAGCGACGGCGATGGCGTCTTCCACGCGGTCGACAACTGCCCGGCGATCATGAACCCGGGCCAGATCGACGCCGACGGCGACGGCGCCGGCGACGACTGCGACAACTGCCCGACCGCGTCCAACCCCAACCAGAACGACACCGACGGCGACGGCCTCGGCGACGTCTGCGACGGCCTCGACCCGACCTTCGATCAGGTGATCACCGGTGGCGGCCTCGCCGCCGCCGGCGTCGGGTGGGCCGGCCGCGGCAGCGGGCCGACGACCTCGGCCACCGTGACGGTCGCCGGCATCCCGGCCGGCGCCACGGTGGTCTCGGCGACGGCGTACTGGATGACCATCGGCGGCGGCGACGACGCGATCGAGCTCGACGGCACGCCGATCACCGGGACCCTGTTCGCGACCGCGCCCGACACCTGCTGGGGCCGGCCCGAGGGCAACTTCGCCTACCGGGCGAACGTGGCGGCGCTGGTGACCGGCAACGGCGCCTACACGATCACCGGCTACCCGTCGACCTCGGCCAACTTCGACGGTCAGGGCCTGAGCATCATGGTGGTCTACGCCGACCCCGCGGATCCTCGCCACAACCTGGTCAAGGTGTCCGAGGGCGCGATCGGCTACCTCGGCGACGGCGCGCCGGCGCAGTCGGTCATGAACGGCTTCACGATCGGCGCCGGCTTCCAGGCGGCGACGCTGTACAACATCGTCGGCGACGGCCAGCCGTTCCCCGAGGAGCTGTTCTGCGAGGGCACCCAGATCGGCGGCACCAGCCCGTTCAGCGGGCTCGACGGCGACTTCTGGGACACGCGCATCGACGACGTGACCGCGCTGGTCACGCCGGGCGCGACCTCGATCACCACGACGATCACCTCGACCAACGACTGCCTGGCGTGGATCGTCAACGCGGTCGTGGTCGAGGCCGTCGACTCGACCGTGGTGCCCAACCGGGTGGCCCCGCCGCGCGCGCTGGCGCCGCTGCCCCGCGCGCCGCGGGCCTCGTTGCTGCTGCCGTGGATGTTCGACGGCGTGGCCGCCGGCGGCCACCGTCAGCGGTAGGCGACCCTGCGCGTCCGCGCGGGCCGGCGGCTCGGGCGCCAGAATCGACGCTACGCGGGTCACGTCCCAGGCGGAGGTGACTCCATCATCCCGATGACGATGCGCATCACCCCGGCCTCACACCTCCGCATCACGCTGGCCGCATGGCTCCTCGCGGCCGTCGCCTGCGGTCCGTCGTCGCCGCGATCGGTGACCACCGTGGCCGCCCCACCAGCGTCGACGGACGAGCCGCCGGTCGCCGCCGCCGACGACCCGTTCCCCGACGAGGCCAGCCGCGCGCTCGCGCTCAGCGCGTGCACCGGCTACGACCGCTGCGGCGACCTGGCGGCGGCGTGGCGCGACGGCCGGGAGCCCGCCGACGACCCCGACGCCGATGAGCAGGTGAGCGCGGCCTGCATGACCACGGTGGCCAGGCTGTCGGAGGACGGCCTCGAGGCGTTGCGCGCCTGCCTCGACCAGGGGTGTCACGGCGGCTGCGACTGCGTCGACTGGATCGACCGCTGGGGCCCGTCGGCGCTCGAGTGCAACCTGGGCGACAACCCCAGCGACTTCCGCGACCAGGGCGATGAGGACGGCCAGGACGACGCGGCCGACGAAGACGACTGACGCGACCGGCGTCGACGCGCTGGGCTCGGCGACGAACCCGCGCCCGCTCAGGCCTCGGTGGCCTTGGCCTGGGGCAACGGCGCCGAGCCCGCGAGCATGCGCCGCACCGGGCCGGCCGCGATGAACAGCATGGCGGCGACGACCAGCGCGAAGATCATGATCAGGTAGAAGACGCCGCCGGTGCCCCACTCGAGCTTGGCCGACAGCTTGCCGACCTCGACCTCGGCCCGGCCGGCGATGTACAGGCCGATCGAGATGGCCAGGAACCACACGCCCATGACGAAGCTGGCCAGCCGCTCGGGCGCCAGCTTGTTCATGACCGACAGGCCCACCGGCGAGATGCACATCTCGGCGCAGGTCGCGAAGAAGTAGTAGGTGAGCAGGTAGCCGGCGCTCGAGCGCTCGCCGCGATCGATCGCGGGGATGGCCATGAACAGCGGCACGAACGCGACGCCGGCGATGACCATGCCGATCGCGAACTTGTTGACCGAGAACGGCTCCTTGCCCTGCTTGGCCAGCCAGACCCACAGCCAGGTGAACACCGGCGCCAGCATGATCACCCAGCCGGCGTTGACGAACTGCCAGTAGCTCGACGGGAAGTCGATGCCGAGCACGTTGCGCTGGGTGCGCTCCTCGGCGAAGAACGACAGGGTCGAGCCGGCCTGCTCGAAGATGCCGAAGAACGACAGGCAGCCGAAGAACAGCACCGCCATCGCCAGCACCCGGTTCTTCTCGTCGCGGTTGGCCGCGACGACCTGGTGCATGATCACGAACACCGCCACCGCGATGGTGCCGAGGCCGACGCCGAACGCGTCGGCGATCGCCTTCTTGTCGACGCCGGAGGACAGCCGCCAGGTGCCGAACGCGACGGTGACCGCGGCGGCGACGCCGACGACGATCCAGGTCAGCATCGGCAGCGGCGCGCGGTCGGCCACCGGCTTGCGCGGGGCCGGATCGCGGCCGGCGGCGCCGAGGTGGTGGCGCATCGCCGAGAACATCGCGATGCCCAGGCCCATGCCGACCGCCGCGGCGCCGAACCCGAAGTGCCAGGCGTTGTTGGGGTTGATGCCGGCGTCGACGAGGCGCGCGCGGAAGCCGTTGCTCTGGGCCAGGTAGCCGCAGGCGATCGGGGCGATGAACGCGCCGATGTTGATGCCCATGTAGAAGATCGAGTAGCCGGCGTCGCGGCGGATGTCGTTCTTGTCGTAGAGCTGCCCGACGATGGTCGAGGCGTTGGGCTTGAGCAGGCCGGTGCCGATGATGATCAGCCCCAGGCCCATGTAGAACGTCGAGTGCGACGGCACCGCCAGGACGATGTGCCCGGCCATGATGATGATGCCGCCGTAGAGCACGGCCTTCTGCTGGCCGAGGAAGCGATCGGCCAGCCAGCCGCCGGGCAGGCTCATCAGGTAGACCAGCGAGCCGTACATCGCGTAGATGATGCCGGCGGTGGTCTTGCTCTCGCCGAGGCCGCCCTGGGCGACGGGGGTGATGATGAAGATCACCAGGAACGCCCGCATGCCGTAGTAGCTGAAGCGCTCCCACAGCTCGAGCATGAACAGCGTCATCAGCCCGCGCGGGTGGCCGAAGAACGCGCGGTCGTCGGAGGGGGCCGTCGTCGCCATGGGCGCGCACACTACCATGGGGCCGGCGACGCCCGGCTGGCGCGCGGTGGCAGGAGTGCGGGCCCCGGTCGCGCCCGGCGCGTCGCGCCTGTCGCAGGGGATCGACGTGGCGGCCCGCACGGCTTACGATCGGGCGGTGGGAACCCCCGCCGACCTCCTGGCCAAGCTGACGCCCGGCGACGAGCTCGCCGCCGGCAAGGTGCGCGGGCTCGGGCCCGCGCTGCCAGCGCTGGTCGAGGCCGGCTGGGTCGAGGCCCGCAAGGACGGCCGCGTGGTGCTGGTGCGCCTGACCGCGGCCGGGGTGGCCGAGCGCGCGCGGCTGGAAGCGCTGGCCCCGCCGCCGAAGCCGCCGAAGCCGCCGAAGGCGGCCCGCGTCGCCAGGCCCAAGGCCCCGACCGCGGCCGTCCGCCTGGCCCAGCTCGAGGCGACCGTCGCGGCGCTGGCGGCGCGGGTCGCCGCGCTCGAGGGTCCGGTCGCGCCGACGATCGCGCCGACGATCGCGCCGACGATCGCGCCCACGATCGAGCCCGCGATCGAGCCCACGATCGAGCCCGCCGCGCTGCGCTCCACGATCGTCGCGGTGGTCGGCGAGCTCGACGCCAGCGGCCGGCTCGGCGGGCTGGTCCCGATCCCCGAGGTCCGCGCCGAGCTGCGCCGCCGCGGGGTCGGCGCCAGCGACGCCGAGGTCACCAGCGCGCTCGAGGACCTCGAGAAGGCCTGGACGTTCGATCTGGCCGTGGCCCAGTCCCCGACCGCGGTCGCCGATCGCAGCGCCGGCATCGAGCGCAGCGGGCGCGGCCTCCTCTACTACGTGGCGCGGAGGTAGCGATGACGCTGGCCCAGGTGCTCCTCGACGCTCGCCCGTTCGCCGACCCGGTGGCCCGCCTCGATCCCGACGCGCTGCCGCCGCCCGACGTCGCCACGATCCACGCGCCCGCGCGCATGGCGGTCGCCGAGGCCATCGCGGTGGTCGGGCGCGAGCGCCGCTCGCAGATGGTGCTCATCACCGGCGATCCCGGCATGGGCAAGACCCACCAGCTCGCGCACCTGCGCCGACGCGCCGACGGCCAGTACGTGTGCGTCGACGTGCCGCCGCTCAAGGATCTGGCGGCGCCGTTCGTGCACATCGCCCGTTACGCGGTCCAGGGCCTGGCCGCCGCCGGCGCCCTCGAGCGCCTGCTCTGGGACACGCTGCGGCAGGTCGCGACCGCGGTCCGGGCCGACGCCGAGGACCACGACGACGACGACGTGGTCGATCGGATCGACCAGGCGCTGATCGGCGGCGAGCAGTTCGCGATGGCGTTCCGCAACCTGGCCCAGCAGGACCCCGAGCTGGGCGCGCTCCTGTACAAGCGCGGCCGTCGGCTGGCGCCGCTGTCGGGGCTGCCAGCCGATTTCGGCAAGGTGCTGTGCCGGATCACCGACCGCGACGCCGAGCGCGCGATCGTCGACTGGCTGCGCGCGGCCGAGCTGGCCGACGAAGATCTCGCGGCGCTCGACCTGCGGACCGGCGTCGCCGACGAGGCCCGCGCGTTCGAGGTGCTGCGCGCGCTGTGCGTGTGCTCGAGCCGGCCGGTCGTGCTGTGCCTCGATCAGATCGAGTCGATCGCGGGCCTGGTCGGCGCCGACGGCGTCGCCCGCATGTTCACCGCGCTGATGGAGCTGTACCAGCAAGCGCCGATCGCGATCGTGCTGATGTGCCAGACCCAGCAGTGGATCGAGCTGCGCAAGGACGTGCCGCTGGCCGCGCTCGATCGCATCCGGGTGCTGCCGCCGCTGGCCAAGCCGACCGGCGACGAGGCCGAGGCCGTGATCGCGGCGCGCCTGGCGCCGATCTGGACCGGCACCGGGCACACGCCGCCCTACCCGACCTGGCCCCTGCCGTCGGCCTTCATCCGGACGCTGGTCGACGAGCGTCGCCCGACCATCCGGCAGCTCCTGCTCGAGGCCGACGCCCTGCTCGGCGACATGCGCCGCACCGGGCTCGTGGTCGAGCCGAGCCGCGAGCCGTCGGCGCTGCCGCCGCCGCCGCTGGAGCGGGCCAAGACCGATCCGGGTGAGGCCCTGCGCGCCGCCCGCGACAAGTTCCGCCGCGGCGCCGCCGAGCGCCGCGAGCTGGGCACGCCGGCGTTCCGCGAGGAGCTGGTCCGCAACGCCGTGCTCGGCATCCTCGACGGCGCCAAGCACCAGGGCCAGGTCATCGCCGGCGTCACGATCGCGGTGATCGACCAGCCCGAGAAGCCGCGCAACGGCCCGCGGCCGCCGGCGGTCGTCACGCTCGACACGCCCGCCGGCGCGCGCCGGATCGCGGTCGACGTCAACAGCGGCCCGGCCCAGGCGACGGTCCGGGTGCTGACCCGGCTGCGCGATCTGGTCGAGAACCACGCCGCCGACTGCGCGGTGCTCCTGCGCGAGCGCGCCGCGCCGCTGCCCGAGTCGGCCAAGAAGTCGCACGAGCTCCTGGCCGAGCTGAGCGCCCACGGCGGCGCGGTCGTGTGGATCGAGGAGGACGACGCGATGCGCCTGGTCGGGGCCGAGCTGATGCTCGACGCCGCTGGCGCCGCCGAGGTCCTGGTCGGCGATCGCCAGGCCAGCCGCGACGAGGTGCTCGAGTACCTCCTGCGCGACGATCACCTCGGCGACCTGCTGGCGCCGATGATCGGCCGGGCGACGACCACGCCGCCCCGCGCGGCGCGCGCGTAGGCCGCGGGCGGCCGCAGCCGCTGGGGGCAGCTCAAGAATTCGACATCGGCGGGTCGGTGTGGATTCGGTGTCACGAACGACACCAAGCCGACTCTACCGATCGAACCATGGAACAGCTCGCACACCAGCAGGCGGCCGAGCAGCAGGTCGACCCACACGTCGGAGCGCAGATCGACGCCCACGCCCACGAGGCGCCGGCGGTGGCCGAGGCCAAGGTGCTCCTGGCCGGCGGCGCCGACCCGGCCGCGCTCGCGGAGCTCTTGAAGCGGCACCCCGACCAGCGCGAGGCGATCGTGGCGGCGATGCAGGCGCAGGGCGGCAACGCGCTGTGCGCCGAGGTGCTCGACGCGATGTCGGCGCCGAAGGGGCCGCAGCCGCTGTTGCGGATGGGCGCGCGCGGCCAGCCGGTCGAGCGGCTCCAGCACCACCTGATCAAGCACGGCGCGAGCATCAGCCCCGACGGCGCGTTCGGGCCGATGACCGCAGCGGCGGTCATGGCGTTCCAGCTCCAGAGCAACCTGGTCGCCGACGGCGTGGTCGGCCCGCGGACCTGGGGCTCGCTCGAGGGCGCGCCGCTCGAGCAGCGGGCCGAGCCCGAGGCCGGGCACGAGCAGGGCGCGCCGGTGAAGGACGATACGACCGAGCCGGCCACGACCGCCGCGCCGCCGGCCACGACCACGACGGGCTCGGGCCCCGCCGGCGCCCAGACCGCGGGCGACCGCTACCGCGAGCAGTACGTCGAACAGCTGCTCTACTTCGAGGGCGCGGTCGAGGGCGACAAGAAGTTCGAGTCGATCATGTCGCACTCGGGCCTCGAGGCCCAGCGCAAGGCCGCCGACGGCAAGACCTTCTCCACCTGCAACTCCTTCTCGGGGATCATGCAGACGATGGCGGAGCAGAAGTCGGGCGTGAAGCTCAAGACCAAGATCAACCTGTACGTGATGGATCCGAAGTGGCGGGCGCAGAACCTGCCCGACGGCTGCTTCCACCCCGGCGGCGGCAGCGACCGCCCGCGCCCCGGCGACATCGTGATCTTCTCGCAGCTCGACGGCCGCACGTTCGCGCACATGGGCAACTTCATCGAGGGCCCGACGCCGACCGACGACGGCATGGAGCAGTGGGAGTGCATCGACGGCGGGCAGGGCCAGGCCGGCAAGTACGTCGACGGCGTCTGCGTGCAGCAGGGCTGCGAGCAGATCGCCCGGGTCACGCTGAAGTACAACCCCGCGACCGGCACGACGCTCAAGGGCACCCGCGAGCGCATGGTCTACGGCTGGATCGACATCGGCGCCCTGGCTGACGCTGGCGCGAACGGCTGAGCGCGGCGCGGGGCGGCGACCGGCCGACGCGAAGCCGGGGCGGCCGACGCGTAGCCGGGAGGCGGCGGCGACTAGCGATCTACGGCCGCGACTCAGGCAGCGATGGCGAGCTCAATCGAGTTCTCATCGGGATCTCTCACGAGATATACCTCCGCGCTTGGTCGCGACCGAATGAGGCGTGGGGGTTGCCTCAGCAAGCCCGAATCGCGCAACTGCTCAAAGGCGTGTCGCTGGGCTACGAGGCCGAATCTCAGACCGTGAGGGCGCGGGCTCGCATCCGTGCATGGGTAGAGCTCGAGGAGGACGCTCCGCGTGCTGCACGAGTAGTGAAGCGGTCCCTGTCCATGCCTTTCTGCCACGAGCCCGAGCCCCAAGGTCGAGTAGAACGCGCGTGACGCGTCGAGATCGGCGACACGAAGCACCAGCATGCTCACTCGAGGTGTCCGCGACTCATCGCGAAGGCCATGGGCATGACCGGACAGGAACGCGAACATCCGTTGCTCGGGCGTTGGATGCGTGCACCTCGGGATCCTGCATCCGAGCCAACTCGCGACGACCGCCCCAGTCGAAGGCTCGTCGCCCACGGCCGCGGCCAGCCATCCGGCGACGGCATCAGCCCGCAACTCGGGATCGATGACTGACTTGGACGTCGGACCGAGTCGGAGTGAATCTTCACGAACAAAGTGCCCCACCTCGTGTCCGAGCAAGTAGCGATAGAGCTCGCGCGTGGTCCAACTCGGCGGCCGGAAAGCATCGCAGGAGTTGCTCGCGAGCCGGCGCTGCAAGGTCGACACGAGCGCAGCGCTCAGCGCGACCCGTCCTTGTTCGGGCTCCGCGGACGCAAGCTCACCCGGTCGCTCCTCGAACCGAAGCGCATCGGGCGCCACCAACTCCCACCGCTGCCGCGCCTCGCGCTCGAGTTGTCCCAGCAACTCGGCAGACGACGAGGATAGCGAATGACTTGCACCGTACTCGCCGGCCAGAGTCGCCGCGACGTGCTCGCAGGTCGCGCGCCGCACGCGCTGGGGCGCATCGAGCAACCGCACCTGCTCGCCCTCGGGCGTGCGCACGTTGATCTCGAGAGCACCGCCGAGCGCCTCTACATACCTGCGCAACGAGCTCAAGGTCATGTCCGGTCGCCGCTCGAGCCGTGACACCGCAGCTTGCTGGACGCCGAGGCGATCGGCGAGTTGCTCTTGTGTGAAGCCGAGCGCTGCGCGTAGCTCGCGCAGGACCACCTCGCGCGGAGGGACTGAACGGCCGCGATTCGCGAACAACTCGATTACGCGCCGAGTGACTTCCGCACGGTCCGTGTAGACTTCGTCGGGTCCCTCGCCGTATCCGTCTCCGGGGTCGTCGGTGTTGATGCCAAAGCCGCGGCGAGGTGACCATTCGATCACAACCGCGTGACCATCACGCGAAGCATCAAGCCACCAGTGTCCAGTCTCGTTGCGAGGCTTCCGGAGCTTCGTCTCCACATCAGGGAGCGTGCTTTCGAGGTCTCGCTTGAGGGCTTCGATTGAGTTCATGACCATACTCCATGACCATCGGCGCCGGCCTTCGTCACCACGACGTCCTTCGTGAGCGCGTCGCGGATCTCGAAGGCGCCGTTCGTGCGGATCAGCGTCTCGTGCTTCCGGCTCCGATAGCTCGTCACGCCTGGGTGTCCTTCGACGTCGCTGGCGTTGTCGTCCTGCACCGGGTACATCCGGCCGTCCGTGCGCCAACGAGAAGGATCGAACGGGATGTCGTGAACTCGTCCTCGACGCGGTTCAACGTCTCGTCGATCAGGCGCTTCGCGTCGTCACCGCTGACTGACGGTGGGGCGGCCAGGAGTCGCTCGACGAACACCTGCAACCGAGCGAACCTTGGGACGAGGGGCCTGGGCATTCCTGACAGGGAATATTCTATCGAATGAATGTTCGAAGGCAAGCCCAAAAATGGGACCGCGGCGGTCGCCCCGCGGACATGGTCGAGGGTGGCGAGAGTCGAACGGACCTCTCATGCCCGCGTCGGCGCCACCTCGCGCCACTACCGTCCCGCCCGTTGCGGCTGGTCGCCACTCCTCAGACGGCTCGGGGCTCAGCCTCGGGCGCGGCTCACGCCGCGGCGTCGCGCAGGACCGCCTCGACCATCTGCCGCGCGATCGGGTGGTAGCCGGCGCCGACCTTCGCGAACACCGCCGCGGCGCGGTCGCGGGTCGCGGGCTCGCGCACGAGCGCGGTGTAGAGCGGGCGCAGGTACTTCATCCGACCGACGTGCGCGAGCACGTGATCGACGCGGTCGAGCACGGCGTGGTCGCCGGTGCCGAGGGCCAGGGTCAGCCACGACACCAGCACGTCGTAGTTGCGGCCCGCGGTCAGGTCGAAGCGCTCGTCGAGCGCGCGGCAGGTCGCGACGGTGGCCGGCCGCGGCACCAGCTCGAGGAACAGCTGCCACTCGGTCGCGGTCCAGCCGGCGGTGGCCTCGACCGACGGCACGGTGGTGGCCACCGCCTCGACCGCGGCCAGCCGGGTCGACCGCGGGGCCACGGCCGAGGCGGGGATGCCGGCGCCGTCGAGCCACTGGGGCGCGTCGGCCTGGGCCAGCGCGCCCGGCAGCGCGGCCTCGATGTGCGCGACGAAGTCGTCGGTCGTGACCGCGCCGAACCGGAAGTCGGCCAGGTAGCGCTTGAGCCACGCGTCGAACGCCGGGCGTCCGACCACCGCCTCGATCGCGCACAGGAAGAAGTAGCCCTTCTCGTACGGCACCAGCGAGTAGGCGTCGTCGGGGTCGACCCCGGCCAGGTGCGTGCGCAGCCGGGTCAGCTCGGGCCGGTCGGCGAACCGCTCGATCGACTCGTCGAGCTCGCGCCGGCCCAGGGCCGCGTGCAGGGACGCCACCTCGGGGCCCTCGAGCGCCTCGATGATGCGGCGCTCGGCGTAGACCGTGAAGCCCTCGTTCAACCAGAAGTGCTCGGCGCTGGCGTTGGTCACCAGGTTGCCGGTCCACGAGTGCGCCAGCTCGTGCGCGACCACGCTGACCAGCGCGCGATCGCCGGTGATCACCGTCGGCGTCAGGAACGTGAGCCGCGGGTTCTCCATGCCGCCATACGGGAACGACGGCGGCATCGTCAACAGATCGAACCGCTCCCAGTCGTACGGCCCGAACAGCGCCTCGGCCGCGCTGATCATCGGCTCGACGCCCGCGAACTCCCAGGCCGCGGCGTCGACCTCACACGGCTCGGCCCAGACCCGGCACCGCGACGACAGCTCGCGCGACGTCAGGTCGCCGACCGCGAACGCCAGCAGGTACGGCGGGATCGGCTGCGGCATCTCCCAGCGCTCGATCGCGACGTCGCCGTCCTCGGTGCGCCCGAGGTGGGCCGCGGCCATGACGGCGGTCAGCGTGCGCGGCACCGTCAGCTCGGCGCTGTAGCGGATGCGCAGCCGCGGCGTGTCCTGGAGCGGCACCACCGCGCGCGCGTGGATGGCCTGGCACTGGCTGAACAGGAACGGGTGCACGCCGCCGGCGGTCTGGGTCGGCTCGAGCCACTGCAGCGCCGACGCGGTCGGCGCGGTGCGGTAGCGGATGCGGACCGCGCGGGTGCCGGCCGGCAGCGTCAGCTCGAGCCGCGCGCCCAGGAACGGCTCGGCCGGGTGCAGCACGTGCGCGACCGGGCCGCCGTCCTGATCGACCACCTCGGCGATCGTCAGGTCGCGGGTGTCGAGATCGAGCGGGCCCGACCCCGGCGCCCGGAAGGTCAGGGTCGCCTCGGCGTCGAGCGTGTGGCTCGCGAAGTCGACCCGCGCGACCAGCGCCAGGTGCGCGGTCTCGGCCTGGGTGTCGTCGTTGTACGAGTGCGGATCGCGACGGGCCATGGCGCTGTCTATACCCGAATCGCGGGCGGGTCGGCGCCGTCACGCCGGCCGACGTCCCCCACTGGACCGGCCCCGGGCCGGTGTATGGTCGCGCGATGAAGCTCCGGGTGTTCTCTCGACGACTGATGCTCGCCGCGCTGGCGGCGACGGCGGCGTGCGCCGATGGCGCGCCCGCACCGACCGACGTGACACCCCGGACGCTGGCGACGACGCCCGCGGTCGCCGGCCGCCTGTGGGTGGCCGCCGAGCCGGCCCAGCCCGCCGCCACCGCCGCCGCCTCGGCGATCGCCCACGTCCGCCGGATCGCGCCGCGCTGGGGCGCGCCGGCCGGCGCCGTCGACCTGGTCGCGCGCGCGACCCTGCCGGTCCCGGGCGGCGAGCTGGTGCGCCTGGCCCAGGAGGTCGACGGCGTGCCGGTCGATCGCGCCGATCTGAAGGTGCTGATCGGCCCCGGCGGCACGCTGCTCGCGGCCTCGGGCGTGCTCGTCCCGGCCGATCTGGCGCGCGACCGCGACGGCTTCCAGCTCGACGCGCGCGCCGCGGTCGCCCGCGCGGTCGCCGCCAGCACCGGCGTCGACGTCGCCGCCGGCCTGCGCGCCGAGGCCGGCGCGACCGCCGACCTGGGCTGGTTCAGCGGCGGCGCCGGCGACGTGGTCGTCGAGCGCGCCCGCGCCCGCCACCGCTGGCACCGCGACCGCGACGCGCTGGTGCCGGTCTGGGTGGTCGAGGCCTACGTCGCCGCCAGCGACTCGACCGACAGCCGCGCCGAGCGCGTCGTCGTCGCGGCCCGCGACGGCCGGGTGCTGGCGCGCCACGACCTCACCGTCGACGCCGCCTTCACCTACCGCGTGTGGGCCGAGACCGGCGGCGACCGGCGCATGCTCGACGGCCCGATCGAGGACTTCTCGCCGACCCCGAGCGGCACCCCGGGCGGCGCCCGCCCGGCGTTCATCGCCCCCAACCTGGTCACCGTCGACGGCCTGAACCACCCCGCGGGCGGCCCCGCCGACCCGTGGCTCGCCTCGGGCGCGACCGAGACCGTCGGCAACAACGTCGACGCGTACACCGACATCAACCTGCCGGGCGGCCTGTCCGCGGGCGACTTCCGCGCGACGACCACCAGCGCGTCCACGTTCGATCGCACCTACGACACCGGCGCCGAGGCGCTGGCCTCGACCGCGCAGCAGTCGGCCGCGATCGCGCAGCTGTTCTACGCGATCAACTGGCTCCACGACGACTGGTACGACGCCGGCTTCACCGAGGCGGCCGGCAACGGCCAGGCCGACAACTACGGCCGCGGCGGCGTCGCCGGCGACGCGCTCTTGGCCGAGGCCCAGGACAGCGCGAACGACGGCGCCCGCAACAACGCCAACATGTCGACGCCCGAGGACGGCATGGCGCCGCGCATGCAGGTGTACCTGTGGAGCGGGCTCGACGACCGCACGCTGACGATCGGCGCGCGCACCCCGAGCACCCGGGCGCCCACGACGTACGGCCCGACCCAGTACGATCTGGTCGGCACGATCGTGGCCGGCACCGACGGCGCCGGCGCCGCGCTCGACGACGGGTGCGAGCCGCTGACCAACGACGTCACCGGCCGCGTCGCGCTCCTGGCCCGGGGCAACTGCACCGGCGAGGTCAAGGCGGCGACCGCCCAGGCCGCCGGCGCGATCGGGCTGATCATCGCGCACAACGTCGTCGGCAGCCCCGCGCCGGGCCTGCCCAACGACGCCAACGTCACGCAGCCGATCACGATCCCCGTGATGTCGGTCAGCTACGACGAGGGCGTCGCGATCCGCGCCGACCTCGGCGCCGGGCCGGTGACCGCGACCTTCCACCGCGACCTCGGGCCCGAGGTCGACGGCGCGCTCGACGCGGCGCTGGTCGCGCACGAGTTCGGCCACTACGTCCACCACCGCCTGAGCGACTGCAACACGCGCATGTGCGGCGCCCAGAGCGAGGGCTGGGGCGACTTCATCGCGCTGTTGACGCTGGCCCGCGACGGCGACGATCTGACCGGCGCCTACGCGATCAGCACCTACGCCAGCAACGACGATCCGTACTTCGGCATCCGCCGCGCGCCGTACTCGACCGACGGCGCCAAGAACGCGTTCACGTTCCAGATGGTCGCCGACGACGCGGCGCTGCCGACCAGCCACCCGCTCGCCTTCGCCGGCGCCAACTCCGAGGTCCACAACGCCGGCGAGATCTGGGCCCAGGTGATGTGGGAGGGCTACGTCGCGCTGCAGCAGGCGCGCGGCGCCCGCACCTTCGACGAGGCCCGCCGCACGATGATGCGCTACGTGGTCGCCGGCCTCGGGCTGGCGCCGACCGACGCCACCTTCACCGAGACCCGCAACGCCATCCTCGCGGCGGCGCGCGCCGCCAGCCCGGCCGACGCCGCGGTGCTCACCGCCGCCTTCGCCCGGCGCGGGCTCGGCTCGTGCGCCGTGTCGCCGCCGCGTGACTCCAGCGACTTCATCGGCGCGCTCGAGAGCTTCGTGACCAAGGGCAACGCCGAGCCCAGCGGCGTCACCGTGGCGATCGACGTCAAGGACTGTGATCACGACGGCGCGCTCGACGTCGGCGAGACCGCGACGATCACCGTGCCGGTGACCAACGTCGGCGTCGAGCTGTTGAGCGCGGTGACCGTGACCGCGACCGGCAGCGCCGGGCTGACGATCTCCACCCCGACCGTCGACCTCGGCGCGCTGGCGCCCGACGGCAGCGGCACCGCGAGCTTCCAGGTCACCGTCGCCGACGCCGTGGGCCCCGTGGCCGCGACCGTCGACGTCACGATCACCGCGCCCGGCGGGTGCACCGAGACCCGCCAGATCGTGCTGCCGATCCGGCTGGTCGCTGACGACGACCCCGCCGCCGCGGCCAGCGACACCTTCGACGCGCTGGTGTCGCCGTGGACGCCGACCGGGTCCGACGCCCGCCGCGCGTGGGGCGCCGTCGACGGCGTCGGCCTCGATCGGTTCTGGCACGGCGAGGACCTCGGCTTCCCCAGCGACACCGCGATCGAGTCGCCGGCGATGACCGCCGGCGCCGGCCCGGTGACCGTGGCCTTCGACCACGCCTACCAGTTCGAGTTCTCGAACGACGTCTACTGGGACGGCGGCGTCGTCGAGATCACCACCGACGCCGGCGCCACCTGGCGCGACGTGGCGGACCTGACCAACATCCCGTACGACGGCCCGCTCAGCGTCGACGCCGGCAACGTCCTGGCCGGGCAGATGGCGTTCAGCGATCAGAACCCGGCGTTCCCGGCCCGCGACCACGTCGTCCTCGACTTCGGCACCCAGCTCGCGGGCACGACCTTCCGCCTGCGGTTCCGCATCGGCACCGACGCCTCGGCCAGCGCGCCGGGCTGGGACATCGACAACCTCGTCGTCACCGGCATCACCAACACGCCGTTCCCGGTGGTCGTCGCCGACGCCGACGCCTGCACCGCCCCGCCGGACCAGACCGACGACGGCGGCTGCTGCAGCACCAACGGCGGCGCCGGCGCCGGCTCGTCGCTGGCCGGCGGGCTGGTGGTCGCGGCGCTGCTCCGGCGGCGCCGTCGGCGCGCGGCCTGACGCGGGCGCGGTCCCGGCGTACGCTGGCGCCGTGACCGCCCAGCGATCGTCGCCGTCCGTCGCGCGCAACCGCGCGCCCATCCTCGAGGTCCTGCGCCGGGCGCTGCCGCCCAGCGGCGTCGTGCTCGAGATCGCCAGCGGCACCGGCGAGCACGCCGTCCACTTCGCGGGCGCGTTGCCGGCCCTGACGTGGCAGCCGACCGACGCCGACCCGGCCGCTCGCGCCAGCATCGCCGCCTGGCGCGAGGACGCGGCCCTGCCCAACCTGCGCGCGCCGCTGCCGCTCGACGTCACCGGGCCGTGGCCGCTCGCCACCGCCGACGCGGTCGTGTGCATCAACATGATCCACATCTCGCCGTGGGCCGCGACCGAGGCGCTGTTCGCCGGCGCGGCGCGCGTGCTCGCCGCCGGCGCGCCGCTGGTCACCTACGGCCCGTACCGGTTCGGCGGCGTGACCGCGCCGTCGAACCTCGACTTCGACGCCAGCCTGCGCGCGCGCGATCCGCGCTGGGGCGTGCGCGACGTCGACGACCTCGACGCGTGCGCCGCCACCTGCGGCCTCGCGCGCATCGAGACCGTCGCGCTGCCGGCCAACAACCACGCCCTGGTCTGGCGCCGCGGCTGAGCGTCAGCGCCCGCAGGGGCGCTCGATCCCTCGCCCCGGCGGCGTGAATCGACGTGCGCGTCGTCGTGATACGCGTCGGCCGGCGGCAGCCGCGTCGGCGCCGCGGCGCCCTCACGCCGGGCGCGGCGGCGCGGTCTCGACGAAGCTGGCGCGGGCCCCGATCGCGCGCTGGAACCGGCGCAGGTTGGGCGCCCCCTCCAGCACCGCCTGGGCCTCGGGGAACATCCCGACGTAGGTGAGGATCGGCGCGAGGAACAGGTCGGCCAGCGCCAGCGTCGGCCCGGTCAGCCACTCGCCGCGGAACCCGGCCTCGAACAGCCGCAGGTCGCGCGCCATCGCCGGCGCGTCGCGCTCGATCAGCGCGCGATCGGGCTGGCCGTCGGCGGTCTTCGGGAACAGGTAGTGGAACAGGTAGTTCCGCACCAGGTCGCCGTAGGCGTAGCAGTGGATGACGCTGATCCACTTCTCGTTCTCGGCCCGCGCCACCGGCGCGGTCGGCACCAGCGCCGGGCCCGGGCCGATCGCGTCGAGGTAGTGGGCGATCGCCGAGGTCTCGATGAGCTCGACGTCGCCGTGGGTGAGCAGCGGCACCCGGCCCCAGGGGTGCTTGGCGAGGTGGTCGGCGCTGCCGAGCTCGACCGGCGCGAGCTGGTACGCGAGGCCCTTCTCGTGCGCGACCATGCGCGCGGTGCGAACGTAGGAGCTCTGGGGCGGTCCGTGGAGGATGATCTGGGTCATGGCGGTTCCTTTCACCGCCGGGTCGAACGGGCGCGGCCGCGATCGACAGGTCCCATCGATCTTCTCTCGATCTCTTCTCGATTCGTTCGCGACAGGGCGCGCGGGGCGCGACGACGCCCTACGGCGCCGCGCCCAGGTCGCGCAGCGTGGCCGTCGCCCGCTCCTTCACTTCCTTGCGCCACCGGCCCTCGACCACCGCGGTCAGGGTCGGCACCGCGCTGGCGCCGACCTCGCGCACCAGGAACCGCCGCACGTCGCCGTGGGCCCGGTCGTTGCCGAGGCCGTAGACCGCGCTGCCGACCAGGCGCGGATCGTCGCGCAGCGCCGGCGCGAGCTGGATCGCCTTGCGGAACGCCTGGAGGCAGTCGCTGACCCACAAGCGCTCGCAGTAGACCTGCCCGAGCGCCAGCGGGATCTCGCCGTTGGTGGGCTCGCGGCCGCCGAGGCGCTGGAGCGCGCGCACGACCTCGTCGCTGGTGTCGGCGCCGCGCAGCCGCGGGCGCAGCGCCTCGAGCTCCGCGCTGGTCGGCGGATCTGGATCCGCGCTCGCGCCCGGCGGCGACGGCGGGGGCTTGGCCTTGGGTGAGCTGGCGCCGCCGCCCACGAGCGCGGCGATGACGACGACGACGGTGCCGCCGACGACGGCCGCGGCGATCACGCGCCCGCGCCGATCGAGCGACCCCACCAGCTTGCGCAGCCGCCCCAGCGGCGTCGGCGTCGGCGTCATCGCGCGCATCGGCGCGACCACCGGCATCGGCATCGCCGCCGCGGGCGGGAGCGCCAGCGGCACCACCGCCGGCGCCGCCACCACGGGGACCGGCGGCTCGACCGCCAGCGGCTCGACCGCGGGCGGGGCCGCCGCGACCGCGACGACCGGGGCCGCCGCGACCGCGACGACCGGGGCGGCCGCGACCGAGGCCACGGCCGCCGGCTCGATCGCGATCATCGCCTCGCTGCCGAGGACCATCGTGCCGCTGTCGAGCGGTCGCGGGACCAGCGGCGTCGGCGCCGGCGTCATCGCCACGACCCGGCCGACCCGCGCCTCGGGCACCGCGGCCAGCGCCCGCGCCATCTCGGTCGCGCTGGGGTAGCGATCCGCCGGCGCCTTCGCCAGCGCGCGGACCAGCACCGCCTCGAGCTCGGCCGAGTAGACGCCGGCCGGGTTGCGCTCGCACAAGAGCGGCGGCGGCGAGGTGCGGTGCGCCGCGATCACCTCGGCCGGATCGTCGCGCACGAACGGCAGGTCGCCGGTCAACAGCTCGAACAACATCACCCCGACCGCGTACAGATCGGTGCGCGCGTCGACCTCGAGCCCGAGGCTCTGCTCGGGCGGCATGTAGCTGGGCGTCCCGACCGCGAACGCGCCGGTGAGCTGGCTGGCGTTGGCGAGCACCTTGGCCAGGCCGAAGTCGAGCACCTTGACCTGATCGCCGAACTCCGAGCTGGTCACGGCGACGTTGGCGGGCTTGATGTCGCGATGGATGATGCCCTGGCCGTGGGCGTGATCGAGCGCCGCGAGCACCTGGCGCGCGATCTCGATCGCGCGCTGCGCCTCGAGCGGCCCGTCGTCGAGCAGCTCGTGCAGGGTCCGGCCGCCGACGAACTCCATCACCACGAACGGCGCGCCGCCGGCGACGCCGACGTCGAGCACCTGGGCGCAGCTCGCGTGCTGCAGGCTGGCCATGGCCCGGGCCTCGACCTCGAACCGCTTGACGAACGCCGGTTCGCTGACCGCCCACTCGTGCAGGAACTTGATCGCGACCTCGCGGCCGAGGTCGATGTGGGTGCCGCGATAGACCGCGCCCATCCCGCCCTGGGCCAGGCGTTCGAGCACCTGGTACCGCTCGGCGACGATCGTGCCGATCCGCGGGTCGTCCACGCCTCGAAGGTACCACAGCGCGCCCGACCACCGACGGTGGCGGGCCCGCAGACGCCCGCGCGCCCGCGGTCAGTCCACGGCGGGGCCGGGCACGCGCACGCGCGCCATCGCCAGGCCGGCCACGCCCGCGGCCGCGTAGCACAGCCCGCCCAGCCAGAACACCGCGCTGAAGCCGCCGTAGATCGCGACCACCGTCGAGATGACCGAGCCCAGCACCGAGGTCGCGCCGTTGACGCCCCAGCCCCACGGCACCAGCAGGCTGCCGCGCGCGCCCAGCACCCGCACCGCGCCCGGCACCATCGAGCCCATCACCAGCCCGGCCGGCGCGATGAACGCCAGCGCCAGCGCGATCCGCACCGTCAGCCCGTGGGCGATGAAGCCGTGGATCACCCCGGTCAGCGCCAGCGCGTAGAAGCCCGCCAGCACCAGCAGCGCGCCGCCGCCGAGCGCCATCGCCGCCCCCAGCCGCGCGGTCGGGATGCGCTCGGCGAAGAACGCCCCGAACGCGGTCGCGAGCAGCACGCCGAACAGCACGACGACCAGCGAGTACGACGGGTGCCCGAGGAACAGCGTCATGCGCTGGAGCAGGCCGATCTCGACCGCCATGAACGCGAACCCGACCAGCCCGAAGTACGCCAGCGTCAGCACCTTGGCGCGGAGCGACTCGGGCGATCGCGGCCCGTCGCCGCGGACCGCCCGCGTCACCAGCGGCAGCACGATGAACACCAGCGCCAGCACCAGCACCGAGCCCAACGACACCAGGATCCACAGCGCCGGGTCGCTCATCTTCTTCGACGGGCTGAACAGGTCGCCCAGCTTCTTGAAGTAGAAGAAGAACGGCCGATCGTCGGTCGGCGGCGACAGGTCCTCGGCCTGGCTGCGCACCAGCGCGCCGTCCGGGCCGGCGTCGAGCATGCGCTCGAGCAGGCCCGCGCCGCTGGTCCGCGGCGACACCGCGACGGTCCAGCCCTGCTGGGCGGCGGCGTTGCTGACCCGATCGAGCTCGGCGTCGGTCAGCTCGCCGCGCTTGGCGATCAGCGTGCCCAGGCCGAGCTTGGGCGCCACCACGTAGATCATGTGACGCCGGGCCTGGCCGGCCGGCACGCCGACCGCCTCGAGCCCGGCCGCCGCCAGCAGCAGCAGGCGCGCGGTCTCGTTGCGCTCGCCGGTGTGCCACCGCGTCATCGTCACGACCCCGCGCTCGGTCAGGTGCTGGTAGTAGTCGGCGAAGGCCTCGACCGTGTAGAGCGTGTTCTCGGACAGCGCGAACGCCCCGGCCGCGGTCGCGGCGAAGGTGTCGACCAGCGACGCCTGGATCAGGTCGAACCGGCCGGCCTGGCGGCGCACGAAGCTGCGGCCGTCGTCGACGACCAGGTGCACGCGCGGATCGAAGTACAGCCGGCCCGAGCGCTCGGCGAAGCGCTCGCGCATGATCCGCTGGCCGATGATCGGGTTGATCTCGACCGCGGTCACGTCCTTGGCCCCGGCCGCCAGCGCGTGCAGCACGTCGCGCCCGCCGCCCGGGCCGATCACCAGCGCCCGATCGGCGCCGCCGTCGAAGATCGCGTGGGCCAGCGCGGTGATCTCGACCGCCTGCAGGCCGGGCCGGAGCTTGCGCAGGTCGTGGATCTGGGTGGCGGCGCTGGCGTCGATCTTGATGTTGCCGCCCTGATCGACGGTGACCCGCGAGAAGATGTTCCACTCCTCGAACGCGACCTTTTCGGCGGCGACGCCCTTGCCCGACGGCACCTCGATGAAGCTGGCCCGGGCGTTGACGATGATCAGCGCCAGCACCACCACCGGCGCCACCCAGGTCCATCGGGTCGGCGCCAGCAGGTGGCCCGACACGAACGCCAGGCCCGCGACCACCAGCACCGCGTTGGGCCCGCCCAGGAGCTTGAGCAACAGGCCGGTCACCAGGGTCGCCGCGGCGGCGCCGAGCAGATCGGCGAAGTAGACCCGGTTGACGTTGTCCGTGTAGATCGTCAGGCACAGCGACACGACCACGCCGGAGAAGAAGAACGGCGCCGCGCTGACCAGCACCAGCAGCACGAGCTGCCAGAACTGCCGGGGCGCGAAGTTGGGGACCTTGCCGGTGCCGTAGTAGAAGAGGATGTCGATCGGGTTGGCGAGCGCATAGATCAGCGCGGCGATCGTCGCGACGCCGAACCAGCGCGCGGCCCACCGCAGCGCGACCGCGGGGTCGGCCCGGAGCCGGGCGTCGTGGATGAACACGTACACGCCCGAGGCCGCGACCCCGAACATGGCCAGCGCCACGGCCAGGAACGTGAAGTGGTAGAACATCGTCGCCGAGAACACCCGCGTCATCAGCACCGACAAGAGCAGGTTGGCGAAGCAGATCAGGCCGAGGCCGACGAGCGTCCGGGGCGGTGCGCGCATCGGCGGATGTTCGACGCTCGGTCCCGGCGACGCAAGCGGCGGGTGGATCCGATGGGCGGCGCGCTGGCCGGCCGGCCCCGGCGGCGGGGCGTCGACGACGGCGCGACGTGGCGGCGCGGGTCGAGCTGCGCGCGCGGCCGCCGCGCTGCGGGCGTGTCGACGACACCACGCGACGGCGCCGGTCCGGGGACGCGGTCGCGCGGCGCTAACTCAGGCCGCACCGACGATCCCGCGTCGGGCCTTGCGGCCAGCCCAGGATTCGTCTCCAATCGGATCCTCACATCGAGGGGGACACGATGAGCTTCCTGGACAAGGTCAAGGCGTCGGTCGGCAAGGACTCCGCCGACCTCGAAGTCGACATGCAGCAGCGGCCGACCAAGCGGGGCGAGCCCCTGCGGGCGCTGATCCACGTCAAGCCCGGCAAGAACAAGCAGAAGATGCGCTACCTGCGCGTCTCGCTCGAGTACACCGGCCACTTCCAGGTGCCGACCGTCGACGGCGGCATGATCAACGTCGAGGGCACCGGCCGCATCTGGTACGGCGACTGGCCCAACACCACCGACGTCATGATCGAGCCGGGCGGCAGCTACACCTACCCGGTCGAGCTCAAGATCCCGAGCGACAGCCCGCTCTCGCACGACAAGCTCAAGTACAAGTTCTTCGTGCGCGCCGACATCGACGACGCCAAGGACCCCGAGTTCGCGACCAACTTCGACATCCGCGAGTGAGCGGCGGCGCCGGCGCGGCGGTCAGCGGCGCCGCGGCGGCACAGGTCCACACCCGTCAGCGCGGCCGCGCGGTCAGCGCGGCGCGAACCGCGCGGTGAAGTGGCGCAGGAACGGCGGCTCCTCGACGATCCGCAGCCCGCGCAGCGTGTCCTTGCGCGCGACGATGTCGACCATGCCCTCGATGATCGAGTCGAAGTGGGCCTGGGTGTAGACCCGGCGCGGGATCGCCAGCCGCACCAGCTCCATCGGCGCCGGCTGGAACTGGCCGGCGACGGTCTTGCCGAACATGACCGAGCCGATCTCGCACGAGCGCACGCCCAGCGCCAGGTACAGCTCGCACGCCAGCACCTGCGCCGGGAGGTGGTCGGGCGGCAGGTGCGGCAAGAGCGCGCGCGCGTCGATGTAGACCGCGTGCCCGCCGGCCGGGCGCATCACCGGCAGGCCGACCCGGGCCAGGCCGTCGCTGAAGTACTGCACGACCGCGACCCGGTACTCGAGGTAGCGCTCGTCGAGCGCCTCGTCGAGGCCGACCGCCAGCGCCTCGAGATCGCGCGCCGCCAGCCCGCCGTAGGTCGGGAAGCCCTCGGTCAGGATCAGCAGGCTGCGCAGCGCCGGCAGCCAGTCGGCGCGGCGGGTGGCGATGAAGCCGCCGATGTTGACCATGCCGTCCTTCTTGGCGCTCATCAGGCAGGCGTCGGCGAGATCGAAGGTCTCGCGCGCGATGTCGCGCACCGGGCGGTCGCCACAGCCGGGCTCGCGCGACTTGATGAACCAGCTGTTCTCGGCGAACCGGCACGCGTCGATCACGAACGGGATGCCGTGCCGGCGATAGATCTCCGCGGCCGCGCGCAGGTTGGCCAGCGCGACCGGCTGACCGCCGCCGGTGTTGTTGGTGATCGTGATCATCCCGAACGGGATCTGGCCGGCGTGCTCGCGGCAGCAGGCCTCGAGCCGATCGAGGTCGATGTTGCCCTTGAACGGGTGCGGGTTCGACGGGTCGGTGCCCTCGCGGATCACCAGATCGAGGGCGATCGCGCCGAGGTGCTCGAGGTTGGCGCGGGTGGTGTCGAAGTGGTTGTTCGACGGCACCACGTGCCCGGGCTTGACCAGGGTCGAGAACAGCAGCCGCTCGGCGGCGCGGCCCTGGTGGGTCGGGATGACGTGGGGGAAGCCGGTGATGCGCTGGACCACGGCCTCGAACCGGCCGAAGCTGCTCGACCCGGCGTAGCTCTCGTCGGCGACCATCATCGCCGCCCACTGCGCCGCGCTCATCGCGGTGGTGCCGGAGTCGGTCAGCAGATCGAACGTCACGTCCCGGGCGTGGACCAGGAACAGGTTCCAGCCGGCCTCCTCGAGGACCTTGGCCCGGGTCGGGCGGTCGAGGAACGGCAGCGGCTCGCACACCTTGACCTTGAAGGGCTCGATGACCGTGCGCCGGCCGGGCTCGGCGACGGTCATGGGGTCGTGGCTCCGACGGACGCGCAGGTCGTGGTCATGGGCGCCTGCGCAAGCAAGAACGACGCCCGCGGTCAGCGACCATTTTCGCGCAAGCGTTGCGGGCGACGCAGATCCCGCCGCCGCCGCGCGAAAAGCCCGCGGCGGCGCCGCCGCGACGGACGTCGGGCGCGACAACGTGCCGGGGCGCGGCGACCGCGCGCGATCCGCGCGTCGATCGGTCCGGGCCGGATGCGGTACGCTGGCGCCGTGCGGCAGGTCAAGGGCTCCCTGTTCGTCGACTACGTGAAGATGCTCCGCGGGCACAAGGGCGTCGACTGGAGCCGGCACCTCCCGCCCGAGGACATGGCGTTGCTGGCCGCGCGCATCGACGTGGCGGCGTGGTACCCGATGGACTCGTTCGAGCGGCTCGGCGACCAGATCCTGCACCACGTCGCCCGCGGCGACCTGCAGGCCGTGCGGATGTGGGGGCGGTACTCGGTCGACGTGCTGCGCGCGGCCAACCCGATGCTGCTGGCGCCCGACGACCCGCTCGAGACGCTCAACCGGTTCCGGGTCATGCGCGCGACGTTCTTCGACTTCCCCGCGCTCGACGTGCTGATGCTGCACGACGACGAGGCCGAGCTCGAGGTGCGCTTCCACATGGGCGCGACCGCCGAGGAGGCCGCCGCGATGCAGACGCTGGGCTTCTTCGAGCGCCTGCTCGAGCTGGCCGGCGCCCGCGACATCCTCGCGCGCTTCATCACCCGCGCGTGGCGCGACGAGCCCCGCACCGTGCTGGCGCTGCACTGGCAGTCCTGACGCGCAGTCCTGACGCGCGGTCCTGACGCGCTCACGTCGGCGGGCCGTGGATCGCCGCCGCCTCCTGCAGCCTCGCCATCACCATCCGGCCCGGATAGGTCGTGACCCGCGCGTACGCGCGCCGGTAGTAGCAGTTCCAGTAGCTGATGGTCCGCGCGACCGTGGCGGCGGCGAAGCGTCGGTTGGCCGCGATGAAGCGCCCGTAGCGCGCGGCCACGGGCCCGTGCAGGTCGGCGAGGTCGAGCCGCGCCGCGATGGTCTCGACGATCGGCAGCACGTACTCACCGACGAGCTGCACGACGAACGGCGCCGCCCACGGCGCGTCGCAGGCGAGCACGTGGTCGAGGTGGCGCGCGCGCACGAAGCCGTTGTGGTGGCGCGTGTAGAGGCAGTGCACCATCGCGCGCGCCGTCGCCGGACACGCGGCCAGGGCCTCGGCGCTGGGCTCGTGGGCGTAGATCCGGCCCGGCAGCGTGACCTCGTCGCCCTCGACCACGACCGCGATCGTCCCCATCGACGCGTGCACGGTCGTCACCATCGCGGCGGCGGCGCGGGCGGATCCGCGCAGGTACCCCGGGAACGCCTCGGCCAGCATCGCGGCGACAGTAGCGCGGCCGCGCCGAGCGGTCACGGCGCGGGCGCGGGCCCGGCGCGCGCCAGGGTTTGGTAGGGTCGCGGCGATGAAGCCGACCTCCAAGCGGGTGATCGCGGATCTCGAGGAGCTGGCCGAGCGGACCACCGACGCGCGCGGCGCGCAGCGGGTGGCGTGGGGCCCGGTCTGGCGCGAGGCCCGCGCCTGGTACACGGCCAAGCTCAAGGCCGAGCTGGGCCTGGTGCCGCACCGGGACGGCGCCGGCAACCTGTGGGCGACGCTGCCGGGCGCGTCGACGAGGAGCCTGGTGATCGGCAGCCACCTCGACTCGGTGCCGGGCGGCGGCTGGCTCGACGGCTGCCTGGGCGTGCTGGCCGGCCTCGAGGTCCTGCGCCGGGCCAAGGCCGCTGGCACACCGCCGCTCACGCTGCACCTGGTCGACTGGGCCGACGAGGAGGGCGCGCGGTTCGGGCGCAGCCTGGCCGGCTCGGCGGCGTCGGCCGGGACCCTCGACGCCGAGGCCGAGCTCGCGCACCTCACCGATCGCGCCGGCGTCAAGCTGCCCGACGCGCTCGCCGAGAACGGCGTCACGCTGGCCGGCATGGGCACCGCGCGCGCGTACTTCGACACGCTCGACGCGATCGCCTACCTCGAGCTCCACATCGAGCAGGGCCCGGTGCTCGAGGACCTGCGCAAGCCGACCGGGGTCGTGCTCGGCACGATGGGCGTCGAGCGCTACAACCTGCGCTTCGTCGGCCAGGCCGCGCACTCGGGCGCGGCGCCGATCCACCTGCGCAAGGACGCGTTCCTGGCCGCGGCCCAGTTCGCGCTGGCGTGCCGCGACATCAGCGTCAAGTACTCCGGCAAGACCCCGCGCACGCGCGTCGTCGCGACCTGCGGCGTCGTCAAGGTCGAGCCCAACTTCGTCACCGCCGTGCCGGGCTCGACCGAGATCTCGATCGACCTGCGCGCCCTCGACGGCAAGGTCCTGGCGAAGATGCTGGCCGACGCGCGCACGGCCGCGACCCGGGCCGCGCGCGCCCACAAGGTCGAGGTGAGCTGGAGCCCGCTGCTCCACATCTCGCCGCGGCCGTTCGACGAGACCCTGATGAAGTTCGCGCGCGTGGCGATCAAGGAGATCACCGGCGCCGCGCCCGAGCTCCCGTCGGGGCCGCTCCACGACGCCGCCGAGATGGCCGGCGTCGTGCCGACCGCGATGGTGTTCGCCCAGAGCAGCCCCGGCATCTCGCACACGCGCCTCGAGGACACCCCGCGCCCCGCGCTCGACAAGTCGATCCGGGCGTTCCTGCTCGCGGTCGACCGCACGATCGCCCACCTGGCGACGCCGCCGACGCCGCGGTCGCCGACCCGGCCGCCGCGCCGCCCGCCCGCCCGCGCCCGTCGCTAGCGGTGGAACCCCCCCCGCCAGGGCGCCGGCCCGGCCGCCCCGCCGGGGGCGGCGCGGGGGCCCCCGGCGGGGCCCGGGCCCGGGCGGGGGGCCCCGCGGGGGCGGGGGGGGCCGCGGGGGGCGGGGGCGGGGGGGGGGGGGGGGGGGCCCGCCGGGCGGGGCCCCGGGGGGGGCGGGGGGGGCGGCCCCGCCGGCGCCCCCGGCGGGGGCCGCCCCGGGGGGGGGGCCGGCGGGGGGGGGGGGCCCGGGGGGCCCCGGGGGGGGGGGGGGGGGGGGGGGGGGGGGGGGGGGGGGGGGGGGGGGGGGGGGGGGGGGGGGGGGGGGGGGGGGGGGGGGGGGGCCCCCCCGGCCCGGGCGCCCGCGGGGGCGGGGCGGGGGGCGCCGGCGGGGGGGGGGGGGGGGGGGGGGGGCCGCGGGGGGGGGGGGGGGGGGGGGGGGGGGGGGGGGGGCGGGGGGGGGGGGGGGGGGGGGGGGGGGGCGGGGCGCGGGGGGCCCCGGGGGGGGGGGCCCGCGGGGGGGCCGGGGGGGGGGGGGGGGGGCGGGGGGGGGGGGGGGGGGGGGGGGGGGGGGGGGGGGGGGGGGGGGGCGGGGGGGGGGGGGGGGGGGGGGGGGGGGGGGGGGGGGGGGGGGGGGGGGGGCGGGCGGCGGCGGCGGGGGGGGGGGGGCCCGGGGGGGGGCGCCGGCGCGGGCGGGGGGGGGGGGGGCCCCGGGGGGGGGGGGGGGGGGGGGGGGGGGGGGGGGGGGGGGGGCGCACCCCCACGCCGGCGCTGACGCCGCGGGGGGGGGGGGGGGGGCGGGGGGGCGGGGGGGCGCGGGCGGGGGGGCGCGCCGGGGCGGGGGGGGGGGGGGGGGGGGCGGGGGGGGGGGGGCGGGGGGGGGGGGCGGGGGGGGGGGAGGGGGGGGGGGGGGCGGGGGGGCGGGGGGGGGGGGGGGGGGGGGGGGGGGGGGGGGGGGGGGGGGGGGGGGGGGGGGGGGGGGGGGGGGGGGGGGGGGGGGCGGGGGGGGGGGGGGGGGGGGGGGGGGGGGGGGGGGGGGGGGGGGGGGGGGGGGGGGGGGGGGGGGGGGGGGGGGGGGGGGGGGGGGGGGGGGGGGGGGGGGGGGGGGGGGGGGGGGGGGGGGGGGGGGGGGGGGGGGGGGGGGGGGGGGGGGGGGGGGGGGGGGGGGGGGGGGGGGGGGGGGGGGGGGGGGGGGGGGGGGGGGGGGGGGGGGGGGGGGGGGGGGGGGGGGGGGGGGGGGGGGGAGACGCTCGCGGCGGGGGGCGGCGGCCGCGGGGGCCGCCGGGGGGCCCCGCGGGGGGGGGGGGGGGGGGGGCGGGGGGGGCGGCCGGCGGGCCGGGGGCGCCGGCGCGGGGGGGGGGGGGGGGGGCCGGCCCGGCCGGCGGCGCCGGGCGGGGGGGGGGGGCGGCGGGGGGGGCGCGGCGGGCGGCGGGGGGGGCCGCCGGCGCGGGGGGGGCGGGCGGCGGGGCGGGGGGGCGGGCGGGGCGGGGGGGGGCGGGCGGCGGGGGCCGCCCGGGGGGGGGCGCGGGGGGCGCGGGCGGCGCGGGGGCGGGGGGGGGCCGGCGCCCCCGCGCCGCCGGGCCCGCCCCGCGGGGCCGGGGCGGGGCGCCGGCGCCGGGGCGGGCGGGGCGCCGGCCCGGCCCGCCGCCCGCCCGGCGCCGGGGGGGGGGGGGGCCCGCCGGGCGGAGCGCGCGGGCCCCGGGGCGCCGGGCCCCGCGGGCCCCGCGCCGGGGCCCACCCAGGGGGACTGCAGGCCCCACGGCGAGGGCCGGGGGAGGGGGCGGGGGGGGGGGGGAGGAGGGGGGGGGGCGGCGGGGGGGGGGCGGGAGGGAAGGGAGGGGGGGGGGCCGGGCCGGGGGGCGGGACGGGGCGGGCCGGGGGGGCGCGCGCGGGGGCGAAGGGGGCGGGGGGCGGGGGGGGGGGCGGGGGGGGGGGGGCGGGGGGGGCGGCCCAGCCGGAGGCCGCGCCGGGGGGAGGGGGGGGCCTCGGGCGGGGGGGGGGGGGGGGGGGCGGGCGGGGGGGGGCGGGCGCCGGGGGGGCGGGGGCGCGCGCGGGGGGGGGGGGGGGGCGGCGGGGGGGGGGGGGGGCGCGCCGGCGGCGGGGGGGGGGGCGGCGGGGGGGGGGGGGGGGGCGGGGGCGGCGAGGGGGGCGGGGGCGGCGGGGAGGGGGGGGGGGGGCGCCCGGTCGCCGGGCGGCGGGGGGGGGGGGGGGGCGGGGGGGGGGGGGGGGGGGGGCGGCGGGGGCGGCGGGGGCGGCCGGGCTCTGCCGCGCGCGTCGGCCCCACGCGGTGCTTGAAAAGCACGGGCCGGTGCAGGCACTCTGCCGGCGCATGTCCACGGCCAGCAAGTTCGTGCCGCGCGCGCCCGAGGCGTGCTGGCGCCACTTCACCGACGCCGCGACCCTGACGGGCTGGGTGCCGGGCCTGCGCCGTGCGCGCGTCGTCACGAGCTATCCGGGCGGGCTGGCCCACGAGGTCGCGTTCGAGTTCGCGGCCTCGCGCACGTACTCGCTGGTCTACAGCTACGACGTCGAGGCGCGCGCGGTGAGCTGGGCGCCGCGGATGGGCCAGCGCGACGCCGTGCGCGGCTCGGCCCGGTTCGACGCCGAGGACCACGGCACCCGCGTCACCTACACGACCGAGGACGGCGACGGGCGCACCGCGGCCGATCGGGCGCTCGACGCGCCCCACGCGCTGCTCGAGAGCTTCGTGCGCTGGATGGTCGCGGCCCGGTGACCGCGGGCGGCGCGGCTCACGGCAGCGGCACGACCGCGTAGACCTGGCCCGCGGCGCCGCAGTTGTGGCCCTGGGCGGCGCGCCCCAGCTCGAGCACCAGCCGCTTGCTCGGCGGATCTGGATAGGCGCCGGCCAGGTAGACCAGGTCGCCAGGGCACGCGTCGTCGGGCGCGCCCGGCGCAGGCCGCGCCAGGTCCGGCGCCAGCGCGCGCAGCGGGTGGGTCGCGACCGTTGCCCCGGCGCGCGCGATCGTCAGCGTCTGACCAGCCAGCGCGTACGTGACGGTCAGATCGCCGACGGTCAACGCCTCGGGATCGGCGGGTTCGCCGGCGTCGTCGGCGCGCCGGGCGCCGGTCAGGGTCCGCCAGGTGCCGGTCGCGACCAGCGCGTTCGCGGCGGCGACCCGGGTCTGCACCTGCGCGGCCAGCGCGGCGGTGGCCGCCTGATCCCCGGCGGTGTCGTCGGCGGCGATCGCGGCGCTGGTCTCGTCGGGATCGACCAGGCGCAGGCGCGTGCGCACGCGGCCGGTCGCGCCATCGACGACGACCACGGCCAGGTCGAGGTAGCCGCGGCCGCCATCGTCGGCGACGGTGGTCGCGACCACCTCGCTGCCGTCGTCCTTGATCGCCGGCAGGCCCGGTTGGGCGAACCCGCCGTACTCGAGGTCGTTGATCTGCACGCCGCGCGCGCCGGGCGCGGGCGTCAGCATCGCCGGGCCGGCGTCGAGGCCGGCGTCGACGTCGGGCGCGCCCGCGTCGATCGGCGCCCCCGCCGCGTCGCCGGCCGTGGGCGCCGGCGGTCGGCGCTTGGTCCGCGCGCAGCCGACCGAGGTCACGACCAGCGCGATCGCCACGAGGGTGTGCATCCCCGCAGATACCACGGTCACCTGTCCCGGTCCGCGTCGGCGCGTGTGCACGAACCGTACAGCGCGGCCGCCGGATCCGCGCGCAGCGCGCGCCTGGCGGGTCGCACGATAGGAACGCGGCTTGCTGCCCTGTCCGCGATGATCGTGCGCCGCCCCCACACGCCCCTACGTCACCGCGCCCTGCGCCTGATCGCCGTCGCGGCGACGCTGGTCGTGCTGGCCGCCCGCCCGGCGCACGCCCAGTCGGACAGCCAGCTGTGGCTCGAGGCCGGGGTCAGCCACGACGTCGGCGCGCGCGTGACGCTGTCGTTCGACCAGCACGTCCGGTTCGACGACGGCATGAGCCGGCTCGGGGCGCTCATGCCCGAGCCCGGCGTCAGCGTCCGGGCCGCGCGCTGGCTCCGCCTCGGCGCCGGCTACCGCATGCAGTACGAGCGCAACAACAACGGCGACCTCGAGCTGCGCCACCGGCTCCAGCTGGCCGCGCGCGCGCGCGCCGACCTGACCAAGGCGATCCGCGTCGAGTACCGGCTGCAGTTCCAGGAGCAGTACCGCCCCGACGCCAAGACCACGCGCCGCCACAGCCTCCGCAACCGCGTCGGGATCGAGTACCGCGGGGTGCGGCCGTGGACGCCGGCCGCGTCGCTCGAGCTCCACCACGATCTCGACAACGGCGACACGATCCACCTCGACAAGGTCTGGCTGACGTTCGGCGTCGGCCGCGCGCTCGGGCGCGGCGAGGTCGAGGCCTACTACCGGGCCGAGCTGCCGCAGTACGACGCCGCGGATCCGACGCTGCACATCCTCGGCCTCAGCTACCACCACGAGCTGTGACGACGCGCCGTCGGGGCTCGACGCGTTCCGGTCGGGCCCCCTCCCTGCGCGCTCAGGTGTAGCGGAACTCGAGCAGCGGCGCCGGGCGGTGGAGGCCGTTGTGGACCTCGTAGTTGAACGGCTGGTAGTTGATCGGCCACGGGATCGCCCGCTGCCCGCGCGCGTCGTGCAGGACCGTCAGCGCCATCGGCGTGACCGAGCGGTACGAGCCGTCGATCGGCAGGTCGCGGTTGTCGTGGCCGCCGGCCGAGAACAGGTTGAGCAGGAGCCGGTCGGCCACGTCGAAGACCACGTCGAAGCCGCGATCGATCTTCTCGTGGCCGCGGATCATCGTGTGGACGCCGACCCGCTCCATGAACGCGCGGAACTGATCGCGGCCGAAGCTGAAGCGCGGGTTCTGGCGCTGGAGCTCGACCGGGATGTGATCGACCTGCTCGGGGTCGCTCCACATCATCTGGAACCACAGCTCGGGATCGTTGAGGCTCGACAGGTCGCGGTAGCGCGCCGCGAAGGTGTCGTCGCGGGGGATGCCGCCGTGCACGAACAGCGTGCGATCGAACAGGCACGACGTCGGCATGTGCTCGAACAGGATCCGGTAGGCCTCGAGCATCTCGCGCGGCACGTGCGGCGACAGCGACGCCAGCGCCTCGGCCGGGTGGACGCCGCTCCAGACCCGGCCCTCGGACGAGTGGAAGTACTCGTGGTTGCCGCGCAGGACGATGACGTGGTCGGGCATGGCCACGAACAGCTGCAGCACCGCCCGCAGCACGCCGTCGAAGCTGAACCGGCCGCGGTCGATGTAGTCGCCGAGCAGCACCAGCTTGACGTCGGGGTGGTGGTCGGGATCCCACTGGTGGGCCCAGACCCGGTTGACGAAGTTGGTCTGGAGCAGCGCCGCCTTGAGGCAGCTGTAGCAGCCGTGGAGATCGCCGAGCACGACCAGCTCGATCGGCCGGTTCGGGCGCAGCACGTGGACGTGGCGATCGAGGAACTGCGCGCCGGCGGGGAGCTGGCCGACGTCGGTGATGTTCGCGAGCCGGCCGTCGCCGACGACGCGCAGGCGGTGCCACGCGGTCATCGCCTGCGACACCAGCTGGTAGTCGAGCGCGACCTGGGCCTGGAGCTCGACCGGGTGCGGCGAGTAGGTCTGCTCGAGCGGATCGAGCAGCGGGTGGGCGAGCGCCTTGAGCTCGAGCCAGTGCGGCGCCGCGACCGTGACCGGGCCCGCGTGGGGCGCCGACACCGCCGGCGCGCCGATCAGGGTCGGGGCCAGCGCGGCGGCGGCCCGGGTCGCGGGCGGCTTGCTCGGCGCCGTGAAGTAGGTGAGCAGCTCGTCGTACAGCAGCTGCTCGGGCTGGCTGATCAGGCCGTCCGCGTGCATCAGCGCCCGCACCAGCTCGAGGGCCGTGGTCTGCTCGGCCGAGTTGAAGGCGCGAAAGATCGTGACCGCGCGGACCTTCAGGCGGGTCGGCACGTAGCTGGGATCGCCGCTGGTCATCACCTCGACGCTGAGCCGCGCGATCAGCGCGTTGAGCTGCGCGTAGAGGTCGGCGAAGTGCGCGTTGAACGAGGCCCGGAGCTGCGCCCGCTGCTCCGGCGTCCCGCCGCTCGACGCCTCGAGCACGAGCAGCACTGAGTCCAGGTAGCGCTGGATGAAGACCTGCTCGCGCTGATGGAAGACCCCGTCGATGTACCCGACGGTGAGCAGCAGATCGACGATCTCGGATGTCCGGCCGCCACCGCCGTCGGTCGCGGTGGTCGGTTCAGCGCGCTTCTGCACGTAGCTCAGGTGCCTCCACCCACCAGTGTGACCAAGGGCCGTGCGACCGCGCAAGCTGGCGCGCGCACTTGTTAAGGCTTGACGTGCACGACACCGCCGATGCGTGGGTCGCGCGGCGCGGGGGACGGCCCGGGTCGGGTATCGTGTGCGCATGCCAACGAAGAAGTCGGGCGGGGTCGGCGCGTCGCGCGCGCCCAGGCCCGTGAAGGCCCGGGCCGGGGCCGCCCGGACGGCGAAGGTGAAGGCCGAGCCGTCCCCCGCCGCGCTCGACGCGGTCACGCGCGCGCTCGACCACCGCGACGACGCCGCCGGGCGCGCGTTCCTGCAGCCCGGCTTCGCGTACACGCCCGAGCAAGACCTGCTGTTCGCCCTGGGCTGGCCGCACCTGCGCTGGCTGCGCGACGACCACCCCGATGACGTCGAGCCGACCGAGGCGACGCTCATGCGGATCTCGAGCGAGAACGGCTGGTACGGGCTGGTGTGGCCGCGCGGCCTGGCCACGCGCTTCGTCCGCGGCTACGCGCGCAGCTCGGTGAACGCGTGCAACCTCAACCCGACCCACGCGCTGCCGGTGCTGGCCGACGCGACCCCGATCCGCGCCGGCGAGGGGCCGCGGCTCATGGCGCAGCTGTTCGGGAACCGGCGCTACCGCGGCGGCGCGCCGACGGAGCACTTCGTGTTCTTGCTCGAGGCCATGCACGGCACCGAGCAGGTGCTGAGCTGGGCGCTGACCGCGTTCGAGCAGGCGACCACCGCGACCGAGCCGCTCGATCGCGACGAGGAGGCCTGCACGCTGGCGACGACGATGGGCCTGCTGATGCTGCGCGTGCCGCCGGCGGCCGCGGCCGCCGCCCGGGTCCGCATCGAGGCCCTGCTCGAGACCGCGCCGACCGAGCCGCTGCGCGAGCACCTGCGCGCGGCCATCGGCGGGGCCGCCGGCGCCCAGGCGCTGGGGCTGCAGCCGAGCTTCTACCTGAACGTGACCGACGATCCCGCCGCGGTGGCCGCCGCCGCCAAGGTCGGCAAGCACATCACCAGCGGACGGCTGATCTTCCTCGGCGGCGCCGACGTGGTCCGCGCGATCCTGCCCCACTGGCGCCGGGTCGAGTCCGAGCACGAGACCGTGGCGCTGGCGCGCTGGCTGGCCGAGGTCCAGCTGCCCGAGGCGATCGAGCTGCTGGCGACGCTCGCGGTCGGCTCGCGCGCGCGCGCCGCCGCGACCGCGCTGCTGGCGACCCGGGTGGCGTACGCGCGCCCGATCCTCGAGCAGGCCGCCAAGGGCCCGTCGGGGGACACCTACCAGAAGGCGCTCGCGCTGCTGGCGCGCGCCGGGGGCTGACGGCGACGCGGTCACCGCGCGCCTGCCGAGCACCGCGCCGAGGTGCCGCCCGACGCCGCCGGGCCGTGACCCGGACGGACGGTGTACGCTGCCCGCGATGGACCGCCCGCGCGCCCGGCCTCGGTTCTCGTTCCACCTGACGCACGCCCCCGACGCGGCGATCGCGCGGGTCGACGCGTACCTGAGCGCCCACCCGCACCCGGTCACCGGCCGGGTGTTCCGGCGCACGGTCATGCTCACGCTGGCCGAGGATCGCCGGCACTTCTGGACGCCGCACCTCGAGGTCCAGTTCAGCGACGCGCCGACCGACGGCACTGACGTCGACGGCACGTTCGCGCCGCACCCGCGGCTGTGGACGACGTTCGTCGCGACCCAGCTCCTGTTCGGGATCCTGGCGCTGGGCCTGGCGATCTACGTGTTCAGCCTGTGGTCGCTGGGCCAGGGCTTGCTGGTCCCGGCGCTCTTGCTCGCGGGCGCGCTGATCGGCGGCGGCCTCAGCTACGGCACCGCGTACATCGGCCAGGGCCTCGGGTCCGAGCAGATGTACGAGCTGCGCTCGTTCCTCGACGCCGCGCTGCGCGACGCGCCCGACGAGGGTGTGCCGTGATCGCCGCGCGGAGGTCGGCCGCGATCGCCGCCGCGCTGGCGCTGGCGGCCTGCGGCGGCGGTGGCGCGCCGGCGGCGCCGCCCCACGCGGTCCGGGTCGAGATCCGCTGGTCCGACGCCGCGCCCGAGGCCGTCGAGCGCGAGCTGCTCGAACCGCTCGAGGCCGCGACCGCCGGGCTCGGCGGCGTGGTCGGCATGCGCGGCGTCGCCACCGACGGCGTCGCCACGCTCGATCTGCTGGTCCGCGCCGGGGATCGGGTCGAGGCCGTGGCCGAGGCGACGCGCGCGGCCGCGGGCGCGCTCTTGCCGACGTTGCCCACCGGCGCGGAGGCGCCGGTCGTGACCCGCCGCGTGCGCCCGGCCGCGGTGATCGCCGCGATCCTGCCGGCCGGTGACGCCAGCGCCGTCGAGCTGGGCGCGCGCGCGGCTGCGCTCCGGCACCTGCTCGAGCGCCTGCCCGGGGTCAGCGCGGTCGACGTGTGCGGCCTGGCCGAGCCCGAGCTGCAGCTCGACCTCGATCCGCGCGCGGTGGTGGCGCGCGGCCTCGACCCGGCGCAGATCAGCGCCGCCGTGCGCGCGCGCGCGACGACCGTCCCGGCCGGCCGCCTCGCCGCACCCGCCGGGCGCGACGCGCTCACGATCCGCACGGCCGGCGCGGGGTCGGTCGACGAGCTGGCGCGCGTGCTGGTCGCCGATGGCGTCCACCTGCAGGACGTCGCGCAGATCACGCTCGGCGTCCGCACCGACTGCGTGGCGCTGACGCCGGCCGGTCGCGCCGCGATCCTGGAGGTGCCGGTCCGCGCGCGCGCCGACCTCGCGGCCGTGCTCGCGGCGCTGCGGGCCGGCGGCGCCCAGCCGTTCGTCGGCGTGCCGACCGTCGGGCGGCTCACGCGGCCAGGTGCGGCGCCCGACCAGCTCGAGGCGCTCGCGGCGACCCTGATCGCGCGCGGGGCCGCCGCGGTGCGCGTCCACCCGACGCCGGGCACGCTCGAGATCCTGGTCGACGCCGACGCGACCACCGCCGCGGGCGACGCCACGCTCGCCGCCATCGAGGAGCTCGCCGTCGAGCAGCAGCTCGACGGCGTCCGCTGGTCCGGCCCAGGGGTACGCGCGGTCGAGGCGATCGTCGACGCGCCCGACCTCGAGCGCGCCCTCGCCGAAGCGGCCGTGGCCGCGCGGACGATCGCCGCCGCCGCGCGCGCCCCGGTGATCACGCCGCGGATCGGCGAGACCCACGCGATCGGCATCGATCCCGATCGCGCCGCGATGCTCGGCGTGCCGGTGGCAGCGATCATCGGGGCGCTGCGGATCGCCGGCGGCGCGGTCGTCACCAGCGTCCAGGGCCCGGACGACGCGCGCGACGTGCGCCTGACCTGGGGCGATCCGGACGCGGTCGAGCGCCTGGACCTGCCGGTCCGCACGAGCACCGGCGCGACGCTCCCGCTCCGCGAGCTGGTCACGATCAGCGACCGCCGTGCCCCCGAGCGCATCCTCCACGACGACCGCCGTCGCGCGGTGGTCTACTGGCTGCGCGCGCCGCGCGGCCGCACCTTGAGCGCGACCCGCGCGGTCCTGGCGAAGGCGCTGCCGGGCGCGCGCGTGCGGACCGCGGAGCTCGACCGCGATCGCTGGTAGCCGCGGAGCTCAGGCGCGCGCGGCGCGCGCGACCAGGCCGAGGCCGACCTTCTCGGTCCACCACAGGAGCCCGGTCACGAGCTGGCGTCGATCGTCGACGAACGACGGCTTCTTGCCCTCGAAGGCGTGGCCGACGAACTGGAAGGTCCAGCCGACGGTGAACAGCGGGATCGCCAGCGGCAGGCCGATCACGGTCGCGCCGATCGGCAGCGACGCCGCGATCATCGGGATGCCGATCGAGTGGCAGGCCTGGTTGACGGGGTGCTGGTGATCGGCCTGGTAGCGATCCATCAGCTCGGACCATTCGGCGTTCAGGTTGACGAGGGCCATGACAGGTTCTCCGGGGGCAGCGGCGAGGATGGCAGCGCGATGCGGAGCAACGCCTCCGCGAGCGCGTCGACGAAGCGGCGGTCGTCGACCACCGGGTGCCCGAGGACGTGCGCGTGCACGGCGCCCTCGAGCGTGGCGAGCAAGATGAAGGCGGTCGCGGTCGGGTCACCGGCGTGCCCCCAGCGACCGAGCACCGCGGCGATGCGCTCGAGCAGCCGGCGCTCGCCCGCGGTGATCAGCGCGTCGAGGCCAGGATCCGCGTGGCGGCGCTCGGTGATGACCGCGTGCAGCCCGGCGTCGGCCGCGTGGTAGTCGATCACCGCGTCGATCACCGCGCGCAGCCGGGCGCGCACGTCGGGCGCCAGCTGCGCCTCGCCGGCCTCGACCAGCCCCAGCGCGCGGTCGATCAGCGCGTCCTGGCGCGCGCCGGCCAGCTCGCGCAGCACCTCGTCCTTGCAGGTGAAGTACTGGTAGAAGCTCCCGGTCGCCGCCGCCGCCCGCGCCGCGATGCTGCGCGCGGTCGCGGCCGCATACCCAGCCTCCGCGAACTCCGCCGCCGCCGCCGCCACGAGCGCGGCCCGGGTACGCACCGCCCGCCCTTGCGAGGGCACGCGGTTTCGGGTCGGCGCGGCGTCCATGCACCGAGACAATCACAAATATGAACCAGAGGTCAAGTTCATATGATAAGCACCTAGAATGGTGCCGGCAAAGACCTCCTCCGCCCCCCTCGTCTTACCTCCATTCGTGCTGCTCGCTCACAAGGGCCAGGGGCGCACGCGCTTGGATCGGCAGTTCACCTACGACGTCGTCGCGGGCGCGCTGACCTGCGCCGGCGTCGCCGCCGCGCTGCTCGGGTCCGCGCACCTGCTCGAGCGCGACTTCCTGACCAAGGTACCGCTGGCGATCGCCCTCGCGACGCTGGTCGCGCTGGTGGTCGCGTTCGTCTGGTTCGGCAAGGCGGTCGTGTACAAGCCGCGCGAGGCGCCAGCCGAGCGGGTGCTGCGCACGCGCGCCGACGAGATCGTGGCGGTCGGCCTCGTGACCCGGCGCGTCCACTACGCGACCTACGGCGGCCCGCCGCATGGCGATGAGCACTCGGTGCGCATCGTCCTCGCCGACGGCAGCCACGTCGAGGGCGGTGACACCGTGCTCGGCACCGCGACCACCGCGATCCGCGAGGCCCTCGCGCGACGCGGCGTCGTCTTGACCCGCCAGGCCGAGCTGTTCCCGACCGGCGGCATCCGCGTCTGACCGAGGACCGCGCGCGCCGCCGGCGATCCCGTGACAACGCGCCGCGCGCGCTAGCGTCGCGCGGCCGTGACAACGCGCCGCGCGTGCTAGCGTCGAGCCGCCGTGGGGAACGACGCCAGCACGTTGCCGGTCCAGGCGACGCGCCCGCACGGGCGCCGGACGCTGGTGATCATGGCCGGCGAGACGGTCGCGGTCCACGAGCTGCCGGCGACCGGCTCGGTCGAGCTCGGCCGCGCGGTCGACGCACCGATCCGGATCGACCATCCGTCGATCTCGCGCCGCCACCTGCGCCTGTGGCTCGCCAGCGGGCTCGAGGCCGAGGACCTCGGCGGCACCAACGGCACGTCGCTGCGGGGCGTGCGCCTGCCCGCGCACCGCCGGGTCCCGCTGGGCTGCGACGAGGTGCTGATCGTCGGCGAGGTAGCGGTGGTGATCCAGGATCGGGCGCGCCTGACCTCCGCGACCGCGGCGCCACGCCCGCCCAAGCCGTCGGGGCCGGTCGCGCCGATCGCCGGCGACGTCGTGCTCCGGGATCCCGCGATGGTGCGCCTGCACGAGCTGGCGACCCGGGTCGCGCGCGGGCGGATCCCGGTGCTGATCACCGGCGAGACCGGCACCGGCAAGGAGGTGCTCGCCGAGCTGCTCCACCGCGCGTCGCCGCGCGCGGCCGGGCCGCTGATCCGGATCAACTGCGCGGCCCTGCCCGAGGCGCTGGTCGAGAGCGAGATCTTCGGCCACGAGAAGGGCGCGTTCACCGGCGCCGACCGCAGCCGCGTGGGTCTGCTCGAGGCGGGCCACGGCGGCACCGTGCTGCTCGACGAGGTCGGCGAGCTGCCGCTGCTGGTGCAGGCCAAGCTGCTGCGCGTGCTCGAGCACGGCGCGGTGACGCCGGTCGGCGCGACCGCGCCGCGCACCGTCGACGTGCGCGTCGTCGCGGCGACCAACCGCGACCTCGAGGCCGAGATCGCGGCCGGGCGCTTCCGCAGCGACCTGTACTTCCGGATCGCCGGTGTCGTGCTGGTGGTGCCGCCGCTGCGCGCGCGCCCCGCGGAGATCGAGCCGCTGGCGTCGGCGTGGCTGGCGCGGGCCGCGGCGGCGCTCGACCGACCGACGCTGCGGCTGTCGGCGGCGGCGCTCGATCAGCTGCGCCGGCACCCGTGGCCTGGCAACGTGCGCGAGCTCCGCAGCGCGATGGAGCGGGCCGCGCTGATGGCGCCCGACGACACCGTCGAGCCTGCGCACCTCGAGCTGCGCGGGGGCCCCGCGCTGGCCGCGGCGGCGCCGCCGGTGAGCCCGCCGACCACCGACGAGCGCGAGCGCATCGTCGACGCGCTCGCCGCCTGCGCCGGCAACCAGAGCCGCGCCGCGGCGATGCTCGGCATGCCGCGGCGGACGCTGGTCAAGCGCCTGGCCGAGCTCGCGATCCCCCGGCCACGGCGCGGGTGAGCGCGGCGGCGCAGGTGAGCGCGCGGCGCAGGTGAGCGCGCGGCGGTCAGCGCGGCGGCGCGGGTGAGCGCGGCGGCGCAGGTGAGCGCGCGGCGCAGGTGAGCGCGCGGCGGTCAGCGCGGCGGCGCGGCCTCGCCGCTCAGCTCGAGGTCGTGGTCGCGGCAGATCCCGATGATCTGCGCGCGCATCTCGCCCTGCGGGATCGACGCCAGGTGCCTGCGCGCGCGGGCGGCGTCGCCCACGTGACAGGCCGCGATCGCGGCCAGGTTGCGCGCGTCGGGATCGCCCTGCGCCCACGGGATCGCCTGCTCGGCGCCGGCCAGCGCGCGGCGGGCGTCGCCCCGATGGAACGCCGCCAGCGCCGCGCCATGGAGCTCGTGATAGCGCGCCGCCACCGCGGCGCGATCCATCCCGGGCGGCGGACCCACCGCGGCCCGCCGCGGCGCGGACCCGGGCGGCGCGCGCGCGTCGATGTCCGCGGCGACGTCGGCGACCATCGCGTCGACGACCGTCGCGTCGCTCGGCACCTCGACGGGCGCGACCGCGGCCACGCCGGCGTCTGGCGCGGGGGCTGCGGCCAGCGCGCGATCGTCGACGGCCGGGGCCCGCGTCGGCGCGGCTGCCCGGCGACCGCCGCGCCCGACCACGACCGCGACCAGCGCGAGCGCCGCGACGCCGACGCCGACGCCGACGAGGCGGCGCCGACGAGGCGGCGCCGGCCCGCGCAGCGCGTCGCGCACCGCCGCCAGCGACGCGAACCGCTCGTCTGGATCCGCCGCGAGCCCGCGCGCGCAGATCGCGTGCAGCCACGCCGGCACCGGGCGCACGGGCGCCGGCGCCCCGCGGGCGATCGCGAACATCATCGCGGCGAGGGTCTCGCCCGGGTACGCGCGCTGGCCGTGCAGCGCCTCGTACAGCGCGGCGCAGAAGCCGAACTGATCGCTGCGGGGCCCGGCCGGCTCCCCGGCCAGGCACTCCGGCGCCATGAACACCGGTGTCCCGATCACGCCGCCGGTCGCGGTCGAGATCGTCGCCGGGGCCCCGGCCGCGGGCGGCACGGTGCTGACGTGCGCGACGCCGAAGTCGGCGATGCGCGCGCGCCCGTCGTCGCCGACCAGGATGTTGCTCGGCTTGACGTCGCGGTGGACGATGCCGGCGGCGTGGGCCGCGACCAGCCCGGCGGCGACGTCGCGGAACACCGCGACCACCTCGGGCCAGGCCCGCGCGCGCTCGAGCCAGCGCGACAGCGGCTGGCCTGCCACCAGCTCCATCGCCAGGTACGCGCGGCCGTCGCGCACGCCCGCGTCGTGGACCGCGACCACGTTGGGGTGCGCCAGCCGCGCCATCGCGCGGGCCTCGGTCGCCAGCCGCTCCTGGTGCGCGGCGCCCAGCAAGTCGTCGTGCAGCAGCTTGAGCGCGACGTTGCGATCGAGCACGCGGTCGCGGGCGACCCAGACCACACCCATCCCGCCCTCGCCGAGCTTCTCGAGCAGCGCGTACCGGTCGGCGTCGCCGCCGGCCGGCTGCGCCCGGTCACGCGCGGCCGCCGCCGGCACGGTCGGATCGAGGTCTGGCCCCTGGGAGCCCACGCGGCGATCGTACGCGCGCCGGCGCGCGCCCGCCATGCCGCGGTCGCCGCGGTGTCATTCGACGCGGATCCGGCCGAGCCCGCTGGTGTCCTCGCGCTGGGTCGCGACGCCGCGCGCGCGCTCGTGCTCGTCGCTGGCGCTGCTGGTGTCGCGCGCGCCCAGCTGGCCGCTCGTGCCCTCGGTGCCTTGCTGGGAGTGGCTCACCGTCGACTCCAGGGTCGTGGTCCAGATCCGCTCGAAGCCCGACTCGACCACGGTCCGCAGCGCGGTGCGGAGCTGGTCGCGCTGGGTCTGGGTGAGGCTGCCGTTGAGGTGGCCGCGCAGCCCGAGCGTGAGCCCCGCCTCGACGGTGCCGCTCACGGTCGCCTCGAGCCCGGCCAGGAGCAACGCCAGCTCGGGCACCGCGGCGGCCAGCAGCGGCCCGAGCGGGAGCTGCCCGGTCAGCGAGCCGCCCCCGCGGACCTCGCCGCTGCCCTCGACGCCGGCCTCGACGCCGGCCTCGAGCACGCGCTCGATCAGCTGCTCGCGCTCGCGGGTGACCTGGGTCGAGTAGCGCTGGTGGTGCTGGTCGGTGGTCGTCTGGGTGTCGGTCGTGGTGGAGCCCTGCTGCTGCTCCGTGGTGGTGCCTTGCGTCTGGGTGTCCTCGCGCTCGCGCCCCGAGCGCCCGAGGCGTCGATCGGCCAGCGTCACCGCGGCCTGGGTCGTGGGGATCTCGGCGTAGACCGTGTACCGGCGCGCGCTCGCGCCCGGGGCCGGGTAACGCGCGTGCCCGACGTGCTGCTCGGGCAAGCCCGCGGCCAGCGCCGGCGCCGACAGACGCGCGGTCACGCCCGCGGCCGCCACCGGCGGCGGCAGCATCGCCGTAACGTCGGCGTCGTCGACCAGCTCGTCGGGATTCTCGATCTGTTGCTGGATGTGGCGGAGCACACCTGCCTGCTGGCCGGCGGCGCGGATCGCCTGCCGGGCCGCGGGCCCGCTCGAGCCCTCGAGCACGACCTGGACGCTGCGCCGTCCGCCCTGGCGGTGGAAGCTGTAGGTCATCGCGACGACGCCGTCGCCCTCGCGCGGGTGAGCGTAGCTGCCGGCGCGCACCGGCCCCGCGTCGGTCAGGTCCCAGCCCGCGAAGCGGCCCGGCGCGACGCTGGCGTCGGTGGGCGTGATCGTCATCGCGCGCACGTGCAGCACCGACGAGCTCGAGCGCGGCGTCGCCGGCCGGCTCTGCCCGAGGTAGACGCGGTCGTAGTCGACGAACCACTCGGTCGGCGTGGTCGTGGCGGCGGGGCCAGCGCCGGTGGCGCCGCTGGTGCCGGGGCTGCCCGGCTGAGCGTCGGGCGTGGTCGCGGTGGCGCCGTCGCCGCCGCGCGGAGGATCGCGCTGCACCGCCGGTCCGCCGGCCGCGCCGCGGTGGGCCATCGTGCCGAGCAGCTCCTGCGCCGACTCGCCGCGCACCACCGCGTCGGCGACCGCGTCGGCGTGCCGCTCGTAGGCGTCGCCGAGCTGGCCGACGCCGCCCGCCAGGCGCACGCCGCCGCGCTGCTGGACCACGTGCGCGGCCTCGTGCGCGGCCAGGTGCAGATCGGGCGTGGCGGCGAACGCGACCTCGTCGCCGGTCGCGTAGGCGCGGGCGCCGATCGCGGCCGAGGCCTCGGCCGCCGCGCCGCCGACGTGGGCGCGCACGCCGGACACGTCGTGGTGACCGAAGGCCCGCTGGATCTGATCGAGGAACGGCAGCGGCCCGCCGGCCCCGGCGACGCCCGCCGCCGCTGCCGCGTGGACCTCGGGCGCGCTGGCGCCGCGCGCCGCGACGTCGGCCCGGGCCTGGACCGCGGGGCCGGACGCACCGCCACCGAGCTCGGCGGCGACCGCCCGAGCGATCGACTGCAGCGACGGCCCCAGCCGGGAGGTCAAGGTCGCCTTGCCGGGCGCCGACCGCCGGCGGGCGCCGTCGGCGGTCGCGCGGTCGCGCTGGTCGTCGTGCCGTAGACCCTCGTCGTAGGTGCTCATGCCCCGAACAACAGCAGCGCGCGTGCCACGGCGGCCGCGCCCAGATCTCGTGGACTTGGCTGCGCGCGCCGACCCGCTGATGCTCAATCCGCGCCGCGGCGTCGCCGCCGTGCTCATCATGAGCACGCGCCGCCGCGACACCAGCGCCCGCGCGATCCTTGGAAGATCCATCGCGCACCCAGCGCGTCCATGGGCGGCATGAGGAACCTCCCGCCGCTCATGCTGGCGGTCGCGATCGGCTGCGCCGGCGGGGGCACGGTGACATCGTCATCGCCCCCCGCCCGCAGCGCACCGATCTCGATCGCCACGACCCCGACCGACCACCAGCTCGCGGCGCTGACGCCGGCGCCGCTCACCGCCGGCGCCGCCGGGCTCGACGCCGCCATCGCCAGCTACTACGAGCGGGCCGCGACCCGGCGCGGCTACCTCCAGACCGACAAGCCGCTGTACCAGCCGGGCGAGACGATCTGGTTCCGCGCCGATCTGCGCACCACCGGCACCATGCTGGCGGGGCCGGCGCTGGCGACCACGGTGCAGCTGGTGTCGCCGCGCGGCGCGATCGTCGCGACCAAGCTCGTGTTGGTCCAGCACGGCGTCGCCCGCAACGACGTCGCGCTGGCCGAGACCCTCGAGGGCGGCGAGTACACGCTCAAGCTCACCGCCGCCGACGGCACCACCGACGAGCGCAAGCTCATCATCAACACCTACGAGGCGCCGCGGCTGCAGAAGACGCTCGAGCTCCTGCGCAAGGCCTACGGCGCCGGGGACGCCGTCGCCGCCGCGATCGAGATCAAGCAGGCCACCGGCGAGCCGTTCGCCGACCGCGCGCTCACCGGCATCGTCACGATCGACGACGTCGAGGTCCAGCGCCTCGCGCTCACGACCAACCGCGACGGCAAGACCACGGCGCGCTTCACGCTCCCGACGACGATGGCCCGCGGCGACGGCCTGCTGACGATCCTGGCCGAGGACGGCGGCGTCACCGAGTCGATCCAGAAGCGGATCCCGATCGTCATGACCAGCCTGCAGCTCGGGCTGTTCCCCGAGGGCGGCGACCTGATCGACGGCCTGCCGGGCCGGGTCTACGTCATGGCCCGGACGCTGATCGGCAAGCCGGCCGACGTCGAGGGCCAGGTCGTCGACGACCGCGGCCGCGTCGTCGCCGAGTTCACGTCGATCCACGACGGCCTCGGCCGGTTCGAGCTCACGCCCGAGACCGACCGCCGCTACCAGGTCGTGATCACGCGACCGGCCGGCATCACCGCGCGCTACCCGGTCCCGGCGGCGCAGCCCGGCGGCTGCGTGATCCGCAGCGTCGATCCGACCACGCCCGACGTCGTCCGCGTCGCGGCGCTGTGCGACACCGCGCGCCACCTCGAGGTCGTCGCGGTCATGCGCGAGCGCCGGCTCGGCAGCGGCGGCTTCGACGTCGCCGCCGGCCAGCCGACCGTGGTCGAGATCCCCGCCGACCCCAAGGCCCAGGGCCAGGGCGTCGTGCGCGTGACCCTGTTCTCGAGCGATCGCGCGCCGCTGGCCGAGCGCCTCGTCTATCACAACCGCGGCGCCGACCTGCGGGTCGAGCTGACCGCCGACAAGCCCACGTACACGCCGCGCGAGCCGGTCAAGCTGCGGGTCAAGACCACCGACGCCGCCGGCAAGCCGGTGGCGGCCTCGGTCGCGGTCGCGGTCGTCGACGAGACCGTGCTGGCGTTCGCCGACGACAAGTCGGCGCGCATCCTGGCGCGCATGTACCTCGAGCCCGAGCTCGGCGCGACCGGCGCCGAGCCGATCGAGGAGCCGAACTTCTACTTCAGCGACCAGCCCGAGGCCGCGGCGGCGATGGACGCGCTGCTCGCGACCCGCGGCTACCGACGGTTCGAGTGGCGCCCGATCACCGCGGCGCTGGGAGGCACGCCATGACCCGACTTCCTCGCCACGCCCTGCTCGCGCTCGGCGCGCTGCTCGCCGCCCCCGCGGCCGTCCTCGCCGCCGGCCCGGGCGCGATCGAGGGCGTCGTCGTCGACGGCAGCGGCGCGCCGCTGGCCGCCGGCGTCCGCGTCACGATCACCTGCGGCGCGGTCAAGAAGACCGCGACCCTCGACCGCGGCGGCGGCTTCAGCGTCACCGGCCTGCCAGCCGGCACCTGCACCGTCTCCGGTCAGGGCGCCGGCTTCGCGACCGTCGCCCTGACCGTGACCGTCGCCGACGACGCGATCGCCAGCGTGATGATCTCGATGCGACCGCCGGCGCCCGAGGTGACGATGGCGCCGATGGCACCCGCGCCGATGGCCGGCGCCGGCGGCGCCCCGCCGATGGTCGCGCCGGCCCGCGCCCCGGCGCCGCGCGATCGGGCCGCGCCCGCCGAGGAGATGCGCGCCGCGGCCCCGCCGCGGCCGCCGCCGCCACCGCCGCGGGTGGTCCGGCTCGACGATGCGCGGGCGCCGATCGGCAAGCAGGCGAACCGCCGCGTCGCCGCCGACCGCGGCCGCGATCTCGACGACGTGCTGATCGCCCAGGACGGCGGCGGCTTCGCGCCGGTGCGCGTGTTCCCGGTGCCGCAGTACACCGCGGCCTACGACGGCCCGCGCACCGACTTCCGCGAGACCATCTACTGGAACCCGACCGTCACGACCGACGCCCGCGGCGAGGCCGAGGTCACGTTCGTCACCTCCGACGCGGTCACCGCGTTCCGGGCCACGGCCGAGGGCTTCGCCACCGACGGCACGCCCGGCGCCGGCCAGGTCGCGCTGCAGTCGAAGCTGCCGCTCACGCTCGACGCGCACCTGCCGGTCGAGGTCACCGCCGGCGATCGCATCCGCTTGCCGATCACGCTCACCAACCAGACCGAGGCCGCGCTCGACGCCACGCTCGCGACCCGGTTCGGCAGCGCGTTCAAGCTCACCGGCGCCGCCGCCACCACCCCGATCCACCTCCGCGCCGGCGAGAAGAGGTCGATGTTCTTCGCGCTCGAGGTCGTCGCCACCGGCGGCGACGCCGAGGTCGCGCTCGCGGTCACCGCGCGCGGCCTCGCCGACGAGGTGCGCAAGACCATCCGGGTCGTGCCGCGCGGCTTCCCGTTCGAGGTCTCGGCCGCCGGCACCGCCAGCGGCGGCCACACCGCCCGGGCGCAGCTCGATCTGACCGGCGCGCTGCCGGGCTCGATCACCGCCACGGTCACGATGTACCCCTCGGCGCTGGCGTCGATGACCAAGGGCATGGAGGGCATGATCCGCGAGCCCGGCGGCTGCTTCGAGCAGACCTCGTCGAGCAACTACCCCAACGTGATGGTGCTGGCGTACCTGGCGTCGTCCGACGACGCCGACCCGGCGCTGGTCGAGCGTTCGCAGGCGGTGCTCGACCGCGGCTACGGCCTCCTCACCGGCTACGAGACCAAGCAGCGCGGCTACGAGTGGTTCGGGCAGACGCCCGGCCACGAGGCGCTCACCGCCTACGGCCTGATGGAGTTCGCCGACATGGCCCGAGTCTACGACGTCGATCCGGCGATGGTCGAGCGCACCGCGGCCTGGCTCATGAGCCGGCGCGACGGCCACGGCGGGTTCACCCGCTCGACCACCGCGCTCGACTCGTTCGGCCGCGCCGGCGAGGCCACCACCAACGCGTACATCATGTGGGCCCTGGCCGAGGCCGGCCGCGCCGACGGCATGACCGCAGAGCTGAAGGTGCAGCGCGAGCTCGGCGCCACGACCCGCGATCCGTACCTGCTCGCGCTCACCGCCAACACGCACCTGCGCGCGCGCGCCGCTGACGGCGCGGCGATGGTCAAGCGCCTGGCCGCGATGCAGCAGCGCGACGGCAGCTTCACCGGCGCCAAGGAGTCGATCACGATGTCGGGCGACGCGTCGCTGACGATCGAGACCACCGCGCTGGCGATCCTGGCCATGCTCCAGGCCGGCGACGCCTACCAGCCACAGGTCCGCGCCGCCGTCGACTACCTCAACGCCAACCGCGGCGGCTACGGCGAGTGGAGCAACACCCAGGCGACGATCCTCGGCCTCAAGGCGCTGACCGCCTACGCCGAGGCGTCCAAGCAGATGGCCGCCGACGGCGCCGCGACCGTGATCGTCAACGGCCGCCCGGCCGGCACGATCCAGTTCGAGCGCGGCCGCAAGGACGCGCTGGTCTGGGACGACCTCGCCGGCGCGCTGCGGCCCGGGCCCAACACGATCGAGGTCAAGCTCGACAGCGCCGCGTCGCTGCCATACTCGATCGCGATCGCGTACCGCGCGGCCCAGCCGCAGTCATCGCCCGCGGCCAAGGTCGCGGTCGCGACGACGCTCCTGGCCGATCACGTCCGCATGGGCGAGGGCGTCACGCTGCGGGCCCAGATCGACAACACGACCGACGCCGGGGTGCCGATGACCCTGGCGCGGATCGGCATCCCCGGCGGCCTGGTGTTCCAGACCTGGCAGCTCAAGGAGCTGCGCGACCAGGGCAAGATCGACTTCTACGAGACCGGCCCGCGCGAGGTCATCCTGTACTGGCGCGCGCTGCCGCCGTCGGCGCACAAGCAGGTCGATCTCAACCTGCTGGCCGCGGTGCCCGGCACCTACGAGGCCCCCGCCAGCTCGGCGTACCTGTACTACACCGACGAGGACAAGCGCTGGGCGCCGGCGGTCGCGGTCACCGTCGCCGAGTAGCGCGCTTCGCCCGCGGGCGGCGCGCGCTGCGCTCAGATCGCCCGGGTCATGAACACGCTGAACGGATCGGCGACGTAGCCGGTGAACGGGCCGCAGCGGACGAACCCGGCGCCCTCGTACAGGCGGTGCGCGGGCGCGAACGCCGGGCCGGTGCCGGTCTCGAGCCACAAGCTCGTGAGGCCGCGAGCCCGGGCGGCGGCGATGAGGTGCGCGAGGATGGCCTTGCCGACGCCACGCCCGAGGAACGCGTCGGCGACCCGCATCGACTTCAGCTCGCCGCGCGCGGCGTCGAGCTGCTTGAGCGCGCCGCAGCCGGCGAGGTCGGCGCCGGCCCAGGCCGACCAGCAGGTCACGTCGGGCTGGCGCAGGGCGTCGACGTCGAGCGCGTGGACGCTGTCGCGCGGCGAGATCGCGTGCATGCGCGTGCGGTGCTGCGCGACGAGCCTGCGGATCGCCGCGCCGGTCAGATCGTCGAGTTGGAAGCGCAGCGCGAGGTCCATCGCGGCCGGATCGTCGCACGGCGCCCGCGACCGCGCCGCGATCGCGCTGGCGAGATCTCCTGAGACGCTCGGTGATCGTGGCGCACGCCGGCGCCGATCGCGCGTGTTATCTCAGGACGCGTGAGCATCCTCCGCGCCAAGCGCACCGTGTCGGCCCCGCTGCGCGCCACCCGCCCGACCGCCGCGTCCGCGCCCGTGGTGACCAAGGCTGCGCCCGCCGCCGCGCCGCGCACCCGGGTCCACGTCCTCGACGTCCCGTTCGCGATGCGCGCGGTCGCGGCCGCCAGCGACGCGCGCTGGGACGCCGACCACGGCGTGCACCTCTACCAGGGCGCGACCCTGCCGGCGGCGCTGGCGCCGTTCGCGGCCCAGCCGTACTCGTGGGAGCGCCACGTCGAGCGCGAGCTCAACGGCGGCGAGCGCGCGGCGCCGTCGACGCCGACCGGCGCGATCACCCTGCGCGCGCACCAGGCCACCGCGGTCACCGCCATCGCCGGCGCCGTCACCGCGCGGCGCCCCGGGTTCCTGCTCGCCGACGACGTCGGCCTGGGCAAGACCATCACCGCGTGGGCGGCGATCCTGCAGATGCGCGCCGCCACCAGCGTGCTGATCGTGTGCCCGCTCGCGGTGATCGCGCACTGGCGCCGCACGATCGAGGCGATGGGCGACGGCGGCAAGGACGTCGTCGTCCTCAACTACGAGCGGCTGGGCAAGCTGTTCGAGGTCAGCCCGGCGGCGCGCAAGAAGATCCGCACCAAGAAGGGCCTGGCCCGGGCCGGCACCGCGCCCGAGCTCGACGTGATCGTCCTGGACGAGAGCCACCGCTGCAAGAACCCCACGGCGGCGCGCTCGAAGCTCGCCGCCAAGCTGGTCGCCAACGCGGGCTTCTGCCTGTGGCTGTCGGCGACCGCGGGCCAGAACCCGCTCGAGCTGTCGTACCTGGCGCCGCTGCTCGCGAGCACGACCGGCGCCCGCGCCGCCGACCTGAAGGACTTCGAGCAGTGGTGCCTCGCGCAGGGGCTCGGCGTCACCCGCGGCGGCTACGGCAAGTGGGCGTGGCGCGGCGAGCGCGCCGACTGCGAGCGCGTGCGCGCGATGCTGTTCGAGCCGGCCCGCGGCCACGGCCCGGCCGGACTGCGCCGGCGGCCCGAGGACATCGTCGGCTGGCCGGCGATCAACCGCATCCTGACGCCGATCGAGCTCGACGCCTCGGCCCGCGACCTCTACCAGCAGGCCTGGACCGAGTTCCGGCGCGAGCTCGAGCTGTCCCCGCGCGGCCGCGACCCGAAGTCGGCGCTGGCGGCGACGGTGCGCCTGCGCCAGAAGAGCTCGCTCATCCGCGCCGAGGGCACCGTCGAGCTGGCGCGCGAGCTGCTCGACAACGGCCACCAGGTCGCGATCTCGGTCGCGTTCATCGAGAGCCTGACCGCGATGCGCGAGGCGCTCGAGCGCGGCCTGGGCGCGGTGCCGTGCGCGTCGATCCACGGCGCCCTGCCGGCCGCCGCGCGCGAGGCCGAGCGCCTGCGGTTCCAGCGCGGCGACGCCCGGGTCGTGCTGTTCACCGTCGAGGAGGGCATCTCGCTGCACCAGGGCGAGCACAACGACGTGCCGCGGTCCGAGATCATCCACGACCTGCGCTGGTCGGCGATCCAGATGGCCCAGGTCGAGGGCCGCTGCCACCGCGACGGCCGGTTCGCGCAGGTCTACTGGGCCTACGCCGACGGCACCATCGAGGACAAGATCGCGCGCGTGGTCGCGGGCCGGCTCCAGGCCATGAAGGAGATGATCGGCGACGACGCCGAGACCCTGCGCGAGATCGAGCGCCTGCTGCTGGCGTGATCACCGTTGGTCGCCGCCAACTGCTGCGCCGGCCGTGCGTGAGCTCCACGCCGGGCGCAGCACCGGTGCGCGCGCGGGGCCCGACCCATGCCCCTCAGGAAGTCCCCTGGACCGCGCCTCGATCGACTATCCTTGACGGATGCGGTTCGCCATCGCCGATGACCTCGCTCCACCGGGACGTGCGCGCCGGGGCGTGTGGCTCGCCGCCGCGCTCACGGCCGGGCTCGCCGCCGCGGTGCTGGGTGTCCGGCGTTCGGACGAACGTCCGCGCATCGAGCTGGACACGCTCGCGGCCACCGACTGCTCGGGCTGGGGCCGCGCGGAGCGCATCGACCCGACCGCGATGGCGCCCTCGACCCGCGCGCTGTTCGACGATCTGCTGACCGGGCGACGCGACGCGCTGCTGGCGCGGTTCGATCGCGGCCGCGCCACCGCCGCGCGCGCGTTCGACGACGTCCAGGGCTTCGGCCGCTTCGAGCGCTTCACGAGCGTGGCGCGCGCGCGCACCCGCTACACCGCGTTCGTGGCGTTCGAGCGCGGCGAGGCCGACGTCACCACCTGGTACGCGTGCGACGGCCGCCCGCGGCTGACGCTCGGGCACTTCACGCCCTGGAGCGCGCCGTCGCGGGCCTACGGCGGCGCCGTGGCCCCGGCCGCGGCCTGGATGATCGCCCAGGGCCGGATGGCGCCCGAGGGCGCCGTCCGTGCCACCCCCCTGGTCCTGTGGTCGGCCGACGCTCGCCAGCCGGTCGCCGACGGCACGACGCTGATCGTCCCGGTGCTGGTCGACGACCAGGTCCGGATCGCGCGCGTGCTCGTGCGCGCGACGCTCGACGGTCGCGCCTGGCGCTTCGAGCCCCTCGAGGCGACGAGGTTCCCGACCTGGCTCGGCGCGGCCGCGCGACCCTTCTGATCGCCGCCGCGACGCGGACGACCACGGCAGGGCGGTTGCGCCGCGCCCGCGCGGGGGCGAAAGTGCCGCGATGACGACCGTCCTGGACGAGCTGATCGCGCGCCTCGAGCTCGAGCGGATCGAAGAGAACCTCTTCCGCGGCCAGAGCCAGGACCTCGGCTGGGGCCGGGTGTTCGGCGGCCAGGTCCTGGGCCAGGCGCTGTCGGCGGCCGAGCAGACCGTGCCAGCCGAGCGGATGGTCCACTCGTTCCACGGCTACTTCTTGCGCTCCGGCGACGTCGCCAAGCCGATCGTCTTCACGGTCGATCCGATCCGCGACGGCCACAGCTTCACGACCCGCCGGGTCGTCGCGGTCCAGGACGGCCGCGCGATCTTCAGCATGGCGGCGTCGTTCCAGATCGAGGAGCCCGGCTTCGAGCACCAGGCCGCGCCGATGCCCGACGTGCCCGACCCCGACGAGCTGCTGTCGGAGCGCGCGCTCGGCGAGCGCTACCTCGCGGCGCTGCCCGCGGGCGCCCGCGACGCGATCCCGGCGGCGATCCGCGAGCGCGTCGTCGCCGAGCGCCCGATCGAGATCCGGCCGGTGGCGCCGCTGCCGCCGGTGCACCCGCCCGCCCGCGAGCCCCGCCGGCAGGTCTGGTTCCGCGCCAACGGCGCGCTGCCCGACCGCCGCGCGATCCACGAGCTGGTGCTGGCCTACGCGTCCGACTTCCACCTGCTGGGCACGGCGCTGCAGCCGCACGCGGTCGGCTGGCTGACCCCGGCCATCCAGGTCGCCAGCCTCGATCACGCGATGTGGTTCCACCGCCCGTTCCGCTTCGACGACTGGCTGCTCTACGACTGCGACAGCCCGTCGGCGCAAGGCGGCCGCGGCCTCGCGCACGGCCGGTGGTTCACCCGCGACGGCCGGCTGGTGGCGTCGACGATGCAGGAGGGCCTGATCCGCGACCGGCGCTAGCGCGCGCGGCTCAGCGCCGACACGTCGACCATCACGCGCGCGTCAGCGGCGCCAGGCCACGCCCACCGACGCGGCCCGCTCGCCGAGCGCCGACACGTCGACCATCACGCGCGCGTCAGCGGCGCCAGGCCACGCCCACCGACGCGGCCCGCTCGCCGAGCGCCGACACGTCCACCATCACCGACCACGCGTCGCCGATCGTCACGCTGGCGCCGGCGCCGAGCTGCACGTGGTAGGCGTCGGTGCCGGTCACGCCGGCGCCGTCGACGGTCCAGAGCACCGGGCCGCCGAACCCGCGCGCGAGCACGTACGGCATCACCGGGCCGAACCGCCGCCCGGCGCTGACGCCGATCCGCGCGTCGACCGCGACCAGGCCCTCGGTCGGCGCGCCGGCCATGACCTCGGTCGTGGTCACGCGCGACGCGCCCACCGACAGCGTGCCGTGCACGAACCACGGCCCCCAGGTCCACGGCCGCGCCGCGGCGATCGCGCCGACCACGCCGGGCCCGAGGTCGTGGGTGCGGCCGGCGCCGGCGATCGTGCCGTCGAGGACCGCGCCGATCGACGCGCGCAGGCTGAGCTGCGACGGCCGCACCTGCCCGACCGACACCATCACCGCCTGCTGATCGAGATCGAAGTCGCGGTCGCCCTCGAACACCAGCCGCGTCGCCGACGCCGCGCCGGCCGCGCTGACGAAGTACGTCGTCGTCGGCGTCGCGTGACCCTCACACCCCGTCGGACCGACGGGCGCGCCGATGCCTCAAGCCTCGGCGCGACGGGGCGCGGCGGGGATCGACACGACCAGGGCAGCGACCGAGACCAGCGCGCGCATCGCGGCACCTTGGCCGATCTCGCGCGGCGCGCAACCGCGGCGCCGTGCCGATCACGCCGCCGCCGGCTATGGTCGCGCGATGCGCGCGGCGGTGCTGATCTCGATCCTCGCGGGCGCGTGCGCCCGGCCGACCCCGGCGCCGACCGCGGTCGCCGCCGCCCAGGCGCCGCCGCTGCCGGCGCTCAGCTACCCGCTGCGCGACGGCGGGACCTGGCGCAGCGCCGACACGCTCGGCACCGTCGCGGTGATCGACGTGTGGGCCAGCTACTGCAAGCCGTGCCGGAAGTCGTTCCCGCACCTGAACCAGCTCGCGGAGGATCCCACGGTCGCGGTGCTCGGGCTGTCGGTCGACGAGGACGACGCCGCGGTCACTGCGTTCCTGGCCGAGATCCCCGCGCGCTTCCCGATCGCCCGGGACCGCACCCAGTCGGTCGAGGACGCGCCGCTGGCGATCACCAAGCTCCCGACCGTGCTGGTCGTCGACGCCGCCGGCCGCGTCCGGCTCCGACTCGAGGAGCCACGCGAGACCGACTACGCGTCCTTGCCCGCCGTGATCGCCTCGATCCGCTGAGCGGGCGCCGCGTCCCCCGCGCGCGTCACCGTGCCCAGCGACACCATCAACTGGTACAGCGCCCCGACCTGCGCGAGGCGCGCCTCGATCTCGTCGGCCGACAGCTCGACCTGGCGCGGCGCCGGGGCGTCAGGCGTCGCCGTCATCGTCACCTCCTTCGAGCGCCGCGATGTCGGCGAGGTCCTGCGGTCGGGCCGCGAGCCGCTTCATGACGATCAGGCCGGCGCGCGAGACGATCTCGACGGGTCGTCCACGCCAGACCACGGTCTGGCGTGTGCGCCACGGCTCCGCCAAGGTCGCACCGACCACCCGCAGATCGAGCGACAGCAGCGCGCCGGTTGGGGCATCGAGCTTGGAGACACGCTGGACCTCACGCGGGGTGCCCGTCCGTACGCCGAAAGTCATCGATCGTGCCGGGATATCGAAGCCGATCCCGCGCGCGGTCGCCAGCGCGAGCGCCAGCTGCGCGGGCTCGACCAAGACGTCGATGTCCATCGTCGCGCGTGGATACCCGTGGATCGCCACCGCCAGCCCGCCGCACAGCGCGTACTGGACCCCAGCCGCCGCGAACGCCTCGATGACCCCCTCGAGCTCTGCGATCAGGTCGAGCGCCACGCCGTCACTGTAGCGATGGCGGCCGCGTTCGACCAGATCGGCCCGCGCGCTGACCCAACCGTATGGAATCAGACACGAATCTAGCCGGGTCGTGGGTCGCATCGCCGCCTTGCCTTTCGCCGCTGGGGCGTGCTAGATCGCGCCCTCTTAACTCCCACGGTGGCCGAGGTCCTCGTCCGTGCCCGCAGAGCGGGTGTCAGGGGACCGTTGAAGCGCCGGAGGCCCAACGGAAACGAGAGGTTACGCACATGGAAACGATGCAAGACGCCACGTCGTCCACCCCGATCGCGATGCGCCAGCTGCTCGAGGCCGGTGTTCACTTCGGCCACAACACCGGCCGCTGGAACCCGAAGATGAAGCAGTACATCTTCGGCGCGCGCAACGGCATCCACATCATCGACCTGACCCACACGGTCAAGCTGTTCAAGGCCGCGTTCAACGCGGTCGTCGACGCGACCTCGCGCGGCGAGCTGGTGCTGTTCGTCGGCACCAAGAAGCAGGCGCAAGACGTCATCGTCGAGGAGGCCACCCGCTCGGGTCAGCTCTACGTCACCCAGCGCTGGCTGGGCGGCACGCTCACCAACTTCAAGACGGTCAAGGGCTCCCTCGAGCGCCTGAAGAACCTCGAGAAGATGGAAGAGGACGGCACGATGCTGGCGCTGACCAAGCGCGAGCAGATCGAGATCCGCCGCGACCGCGACAAGCTGATGAAGTCCCTCGGCGGCATCAAGGCGATGACCAAGCTGCCCGGCCTGGTGTTCGTGATCGATCCGGCCAAGGAGCACATCGCCGTCGACGAGGCCCGCAAGCTCGAGATCCCGGTCGTCGGCATCACCGACACCAACTGCAACCCGGACATGATCGACTACGTCATCCCGGGCAACGACGACGCGATCCGCGCGATCAAGCTGTTCACGTCGCGCATCGCCGACGCGTGCGTCATCGGCGCCAAGGTCCACAAGGAGCGCGCGCACACCCGCGGCGCCCGCGAGGAGCACAACGACGAGCGCGTGATCCACGTGTCGTCGGGTGGCGACGGCCCCAAGGTCGAGATGGCGTCGGGCGGCCGCATGTACGGCGACAGCGAGGCCTCGGCGTCGCCCTCGCCCGAGGCGCCGCCCGCCCCGCCCACCACCACGACCCCCTGAGCCCGCGTTCGCGCGAGGACGCCCCGGTCCGCCGGGGCTGCCCGCGCGGGCTGGACCGGCGGGGACCGCGCGCGCGGCACGCTGACCGACGGCTGGACGCGACCGCTGCGGCCGGCCCCAACGCACGAACTCTGGACGCCGCGACAGTCGCGGCTTCGCTATTCAGGAGACCGCCATGGCTGAAGTGACCGCCCCGATGATCAAGGACCTGCGCGAGCGCACTGGCGCCGGCATGGCCGACTGCAAGAAGGCGCTCGTCGAGTGCGCCGCCGACATGGAGAAGGCCATCGACTTCCTCCGCGCCAAGGGCCTGGCCAAGGCCGCCAAGAAGGCGGGCCGCGAGGCCACCGAGGGCGCGGTCGTGTCGTACATCCACGGCAACGGCCGCATCGGCGTGCTCGTCGAGATCAACTGCGAGACCGACTTCGTGGCGCGCAACGACGACTTCGTCACGTTCACCAAGGACGTCGCGATGCAGATCGCCGCGATGGGCCCGCAGTTCGTCCGCCGCGAGGACGTCGCCGAGGACGTGATCGCGCGCGAGCGCGCCGTGCTCGTCGCCAAGGCGGTCGAGACCGGCAAGCCCGAGGCGATCGCCCAGAAGATGGTCGAGGGTCAGCTCTCGAAGTGGCTCAAGGAGATCTGCCTCCTCGACCAGCCGTTCGTGAAGAACCCCGACAAGACGATCGAGCAGCTCCAGCAGGAGCTCGTCGCCAAGATCGGCGAGAACATCCGCGTCCGCCGCTTCACGCGCTTCGAGCTCGGCGAGGGCCTCGAGAAGAAGCAGACCGACTTCGCCGCCGAGGTCGCGCAGGCCGCCGGCCTCGCCTGATCCCATCCCTCGCACGTCCCACGGGCTCGCCACACCGGCGGGCCCGTCCTCGTTTTCGGGGACAGGCTCCTGGGTCCCAACCCGCTGGAATCGCTCACGAATTCAGCCCTACCGCGGCGGATTTGGGGACAGGCTCCGGGGTCCCAACCCGCTGGAATCGCTCACGAATTCAGCCCTACCGCGGCGGAATTAGGGACAGGCTCCGGGGTCCCAACCCGCTAGAATCGCTCACGAATTCAGCCATACCGCGGCGGATTTGGGGACAGGCTCCGGGGTCCCAACCCGCTGGAATCGCTCACGAATTCAGCCCTACCGCGGCGGAATTAGGGACAGGCTCCGGGGTCCCAACCCGCTGGAATCGCTCACGAATTCAGCCCTACCGCGGCGGATTTGCGCAGGTCTCAACCATCCGGAACCAAAGGGCTTTTTTGCGTCACCGGGGCCGCCGCTGTCGGCTTTGAACCATCTGGAATCTATCGGGTTTCCCGGCGAGCGGAGATCCTGACGCGGTAGCGCCAAAAACCAAATTAGTTACAGTATGTTGAGACCTAGGAGCCTGTCCCCATCGAAGATCACGTTTGGCGGAGGCTGACAGGGGCTTGGCGACCTGGACCAGATCCTGACGGCTGACAGCCGGCATCGCCATCCACAGCCAAGTGATCCTGAGCGGTTGTGGGCCATGACCATAGGTTCGGTGGCTGGACCGATGGTTGCAATGTGGCCGGTCGTGCTCAAGACGATCTCTACGCTGCTGGTTCTCGTACTCAGCGCCCACGGCGCTACCGCCGCCCCCGGCGACCTCGCGGTCGGCGCCGCCCAGCTCGATCTACTGCCGCGGCGCGACCTGATGTCCGAGGACGCGACCGGACCGTACTGGCACGCCGCCGCGTTCGCGCAGGTGACCGCGGGGTCCGCCAGCGGCCCCGACGTCGGCGTCGGCGCGGCCGCCGCGGTCTCGGGCATCGGGTGCGATGTGGTCAGCGGCTCGGTCCAGGGCCGGGTGCGCCCGCTCGAGGAGCAGCGCGCGGTCGCCAGCGCGCAGTGGGGCCTGTGCCTGTCGCGCGTGCTCATGACGTTCGAGATGAGCGGCGTGCACGAGCTCGGCGTGGCCCCGGCGCTCGATCGCCGGCAGTCGATCTGGCGGCGCCGCTACGACGCCGACTACGAGCGCATCGTGGTCGGCGTCGGCGAGCTCTGGAGGAACGACATCCGGCACCGCCACGCGATCGCGATGGTGACGATCGGCCACGGCACGATCGCGCAGCACGACGACCTCGGCGCGCGCGCGATCACGCAGCTCGATCTCGACGTGACGTTCTACTGGTACCACTACGCGGGCGCCGCGCTCGACGCCAAGCTCGAGGTGCTGGCCGTCGGCGCCAGCGGGCTCAAGTCGGGCACCGACGATCACGGCGGCGTCGCCAGCACGTTCGCGCCGCTGCGCGCGTCGCTCGACGGCGGCAGCTGGTTCGCGTCGGCCCACGGCGGCTGGGGCATGACCGGCGGCACGCTGTCGGCGTCGAGCGAGACCAAGGTCGACGGCGAGGTCGTCGACGGCTGGGCCGAGACGATCGATGGCGCCGGCCTGCCCGAGCTCATCATCCCGGTCGGCCAGGCCACCCTCGGCGTCCGCCACGGCGGGTGGTCGGCCAGCGCGTCGGTCGGCCGCGCGGTCTACCCGACCTTCGACAGCAACGTCGCGGCCGAGGAGCGCGCCAGCGCGCGGCTCGACGGCGCGATCGGCAAGACCACCGTGGCGCTGGCGCCGTTCGCGACCCGCACCCGGACCTGGACCCGCGACGCCGGCAGCTCCGTCGGGCGCGCGCTCGGCGCGTCGGCGACCGCGGGCCGGCCGCTCACCGACGCGCTCCGCCTCGACGTCTACGGCGAGCTGGGCGTGTCGCCGTACGCGCGCCTCGACGGTGATCGCGCACCGGTCGCGACCCTCGGCGGGCAGGTGCTGGTGGCGCTCACCGCCCGGGTCGAGCGCTGACCCGCGCGCGATCAGCACCGGCGCGCGCGTCCCCGACGCTGGTCAGGGCCGCGCCGAGCGCCAGCGCGCCGACCAGGCGGACGCGGGCGCTCATCCGACGACCTCAGGGCGTCGGGTGGAAGCAGTCGGTGCGGCCGGGCGCGTCGTCGCTGCCGACGCCGCGCTGGTGGTAGCTCACGCACGGATGCCCGTGCACCTCCTCGACGGCGGGCGCCGGCGGCGCGGGCGGCGCGGGCGGCGCGGGCGGTGCCGGCGGTGCCGGTGGCGCAGGGTGATCGTGGCCGTGGCGCCCTGGGCATGACCTCGGCGCGTCGGGCGGGGCCACCATCGCCGCCGGCGTGGGGGGCGGCGGCGCCCCGCGGCCCGACATCATCAGCGCCATCGCGGTGGCGCCGGCCATCGCGGCCGACGTGATGATCGCGATCAGCAGCATCGGGCGTCGGGCGTCGACGCGCGGGGCCTCGACCTCACGACGGATCTGCGGATCGACGAGGGTGTCGCGCTGCTCCATCCCATGAGCGTAGCACTCCCGGCGCCGAGGCGACCGAGGAACCGCGGGCCCTAGGCAAGCGCCCGTCACACCTGTAAGTTCGCGCGCACATGACCGACGCGGCGCGACCGGCCTACAAGCGCGTGCTCCTCAAGCTCTCGGGCGAGGCGCTGATGGGCGACCAGGGCTACGGCATCTCGCCGGAGACCATCCGGACCATCGCGACCGAGGTCGCCGAGACCGCCAAGCTCGGCGTCCAGCTGGCCGTGGTCGTCGGCGGCGGCAACATCTTCCGGGGCCTGACCGAGTCGAGCAAGGGCATGGATCGCGCCTCGGCCGACTACGTCGGCATGCTCGCGACCGTGATGAACGCGGTCTCGCTGCAGGACGCGATCGAGCGCGCCGGCGTGCCCACGCGCGTGCAGTCGGCGATCCCGATGTCGCAGCTGGCCGAGCCGTACATCCGGCGGCGCGCGATGCGCCACCTCGAGAAGGGCCGCGTCGTCATCTTCGGCGCCGGCACCGGCAACCCGTTCTTCACCACCGACACCGCCGCGGCGCTCCGGGCGATGGAGATCGGCGCCGAGATCCTGCTCAAGGCCACCAAGGTCGACGGCGTCTACGACAAGGACCCGCGCAAGCACGCCGACGCGCGCCGCTACGCGCAGGTCACGTTCACCGACGCGCTCAAGAACGATCTCGGCGTGATGGACGCGACCGCGTTCGCGCTGTGCCGCGACAACGAGATGCCGATGAACGTCTTCGACCTGACCAAGCCCGGCAACATCCAGCGGGTCGTGTGCGGCGAGGCCGTGGGCACCCGCATCGTCAAGGACGTCGAGGGCTCGCGTTTCGCGTAACCTGCGCACCAGAGGGAAGCCATGCTGAACGAGATCACCACCGAATCAGAAGAGGGCATGAAGAAGGCCGTCGAGGCCTTCAAGCGCGAGCTGGCCAAGGTCCGCACCGGCCGCGCGTCGCCGGCGATGCTCGACGGTGTGCGCGTCGACTACTACGGCACGCCGACGCCCGTGAACCAGGTCTCGACGGTGACGGTGGTCGACGCCCGCATGCTGTCGGTCAAGCCGTGGGAGAAGACGATGGTCGGCGCGATCGACAAGGCGATCCGCGCCAGCGATCTCGGCCTGAACCCGGTGGCCGACAACGACCTCGTGCGCGTGCCGATCCCGCCGCTCACCGCCGAGCGCCGCCGCGATCTGGTCAAGGGCATCAAGAAGACCGCCGAGGACGCCAAGGTGGCCGTGCGCGCCGCCCGGCGCGACGCGATGGACATGCTCAAGGACGCCGAGAAGGACAAGGCGATCACCGAGGACGAGAAGAAGAACGGCGAGAAGCGGGTCCAGGACCTGACCGATCGCTACGTCGCGAGCGTCGACGAGCTCGAGAAGACCAAGGAGAAGGAGATCACCGAGCTGTGATCGCCGGCGCGCGCGCCGCGCTGGTCGCGGCCGCGCTGGTGGCCGCGCCGATGGCGTGCGGCGGGGCCCAGCCCCGGCCCGGCGGTGGTGGTGGTGGTGGTAGTGCGGTGGACGCGGGGCGCGCGCCGGTCGACGCCGCCGAGGCGCGGGACCCGGCCACGGTGACGCTGCTGGCGGCCCTGGCCGAGCAGCGCGACCGGGCGTGCGCGTGCGCCGATCGCGCGTGCGCCGAGGACGCCGAGGCCCTGGCCGTGCAGTGGGGCCTCGATCATCGCGAGGTCGTGCGCGCCGCCGCGCCCGGCCCGCTGGCCCAGGCCGAGGCCGAGGCGCTGCTCGACGCCGCCGAGGACTGCCTCCACCCGTGGTTCGAGGCCGGCGCGCACGACGCCCCCTGAGCGCCCCGCGGCCGTCCCCGGACTCGAGTCGACCGCGACACGCCTGAACACGCCGCGGCCCCCGGCTCGAGTCGGGCGCGACGCCCGTGAGCCCGCCGCGGCCGACCCCGGCTCGACGTCGCGCGCAGCGCCCCTCGCGCCGACCTCCCCACCGTGGTGCATGCTGGCCGGTGGCCGCGTCGGTCACCGCGCCCCGGCCGCACATCTACGTCTCGTTCAGGCGCTGATGGCGGGCGGCCGACTCGGCGGCGGCGGCACCGACCGCGCCGTCCCCGGTCTCGCGAGCTCGGACCTCGCGCAGCGGTCGACCCATCGCGTGGTGTCTCCAGATCCGTCATCCCGCGGCGGAGATGCCCTCCACGATTTCAGGGGGATCGGCGCCCTGAGCGCGACCCGATCCAACGCGGCGCCCGCGGGATCTGGAACGACCGCGGGCCGTGTCGGAAGACTCGACAGCGGTGTGAACCGGCGGCGACGAGGGGTGACCCAGCGTGGGCGATCGGGGCTGGATCGAGCCTTGCGATAGGCTCAGGCATGCGCACCATCCACCTGTCCGCGGTCCTCCTCCTGGCCCTCCCCCTCCTCGGTGGCGCGAAAGGCGACGGCTGCGCGGCGAACTCGAAGTCGCCGGCGCCGGACGTGACCGGCTGGTGGGACGTGACCTACGACGACACGATCGGGGTCGAGATCAAGATCGGCGCCGCGGTCTACACGGCCGAGCTGGGTCCCCAAGGCGGCGTCGTCGACATCACCCACGACGGCCAGCCGTTCCGCTTCAACCTCGACTGCAGCCGCCCCGAGGTGCTGTGCCCGAGCGAGGCGTGGCCGCGCGAGATCCTCGCCGATCAGCGCGACGCGGGCCTCGAACACCGCATGTACGTGACGCTGCCGACCCAGCGCTGCACCGGCGCGCTCGAGCGGCCGGCGCCGGGCACCTGCGGCGCTGGCACCGACAACCCCGACTGCGACGACGTCTGCACCGGCGCGGTGGTCACCGAGAGCCGCGAGACCTTCGGCGTGATCGGCGAGGCCGGCGAGACCTTCCGGCTGTACCTCGGCGCTGGCATCGCCAGCAACGGCTTCAACTGCGCGGTGCTCGGCTGGTCGGTGGCCGACGCGTCCCTGCGCACGACCGGCACCCGCGGCGACGCCGACTGGAGCGCGGTCGCGATGGACGCCGGCCTGGTGACCCTGGGCTACGCCGGCGGCTGCCTGTGGGCCGGCGATCCCAACATGGACGGCCAGCTCGAGGCCCTGGTCGCGAGCGCGAGCGTGAAGTTCACGACCGGCTTCACCGCCGACCGGCGCTGACGACGACGACCGCGCGCCGCGCCACCACCTGGTCGCTGCCGGAGATCATCGACTTCCTCGACGCGCGCCGGGCCCGCACGCCGTTCGCCGCGCAGTGCACGCGCCCGGCCGCGAGCCAGTGCCGCGGCACGCCGATCTGACGCGGAGCGGCGACGGCGACCGCCGCTGACGCCGCTCGACCAGCGGCGCGGGCCCCGCGGCGTCGCGCTCGGCGCGGGGTTCGGGCATCATGCCCGCAGGGACGAACGACGCGATCGCGTCGCCCGCGAGGTCGACCATGGGTGCAGTGCAGCTGACGGTGTCCGCGCGCTCCGACGTCGGGCGGGTGCGCACGAAGAACGAGGACGCGTTCTCGGTCGCCGACCTCGACGACGGCGCCCGGCTCGAGAGCGGCCCGGCCCCGCGCTCGTTCGACGTCCGCGCGCGCGGCATCCTGCTGGTGGTGTCCGACGGGATGGGCGGCCACGCCGCCGGCGAGGTCGCCAGCGCGATGGTCGTCGACTCGCTGCGGCGGTCGCTCGAGGTCCCGGGCCTGGACACCTCGAGCATGCAGCGCCTGATCGACAACGCGGTGAAGCGCGCCAACACCGACGTCTTCGAAGCGGCGCGCGCGACCCGCAAGGCCGGCATGGGCGCGACCTTGACCGCGGTGCTGGTCCACCACCACGAGGCCTACGTCGCCGGGGTCGGGGACTCGCGGGCCTACATCTTGCGGCAGGGTCGGCTGCGGCAGATCACGAAGGACCAGAGCTTCGTCCAGCTGCTGGTCGACGCCGGCGCGCTGACGCTCGAGGAGGCCAAGCTCTCCAACCAGAAGAACCTCATCCTCCAGGGCATGGGCCTGAAGGACGACGTCCAGGTCTCGATCGGGCGTCTGCAGCTGCGGCGCGGCGACCGGCTGCTCCTGTGCTCCGACGGGCTGTCGAACCTGGTGTCCGACGACGAGCTGCGCGCGGTCCTGATCAGCGAGCGCGACCTGGCGGCGGCGTGCGAGCGGACCATCGAGCTGGCCAACTCGCGCGGCGGCGACGACAACATCACCGCGATCGTCGCCGCGCTCGACGGCGAGGGCCTGCCGCTGCCGACGACGACCGAGACCCTGACCCAGACCTTCGAGATCCTGCAGGCCTACGACCCCGGAGGCCCCGCGGCGCGCCCGCGGCCCGACGCGCCGGCAGCGTCGCCCGCGGCAGCAGCGCCCGCGGCAGCAACGCCCGCGGCAGCAACGCCCGCGGCAGCAGCGCCCGCAGCAGCGGCGCCCGCAGCAGCGGCGCCCGCAGCGGCGGCGCCCGCGCCCGCCGCCGGCACACCCGCCGGAGCGACCAGGCCGCCACGACGGTCCTGGCTGCCCTACCTCCTGATCGCGCTCGTGGTGCTGGGCGCCGGCGTCGCGTTCGCGCTCCTGCGCTGACGCGCCCGCCCCGGTCGCGCTACCGTGCGGCGTGACCGCCGTCGTTCGATCGATCACCGCCGCGGACGGCGAGCCGCTGTCGTTCGCGGTCCACGGGACCGCGGGCGCGACGCCGATGCTGACCGCCCACGGGCTGGTGTCGTCGAGCCAGCACTGGCAGGCGTTCGTGCCGCACTTCGCCGCGACCCGGCCGGTCGTGACCTGGGACTACCGCGGGCACGGCGGCCTGCCGGCGCCGCGCGCGCCCGCGACGATCAGCGTCGCGCAGTTCGCCGACGACGGCGCCGCGGTGTGGCGGGCCGCGGCCGCGCCGCCGGCGGTGGTGGTCGGGCTCAGCTTCGGCGTGCAGGTCGCGCTCGAGCTGTGGCGCCAGCACCCCGAGGCGGTGCGCGCGCTGGTGCTCATCTGCGGCACGCCCGGGCACCCGCTCGATCGGGTGTCGGCGTCCCCGCGGCTGCGGCGCACCGCGGCCCAGGCGATGCGGTGGCTCGGCGCGCGCCCGGCGCTGGCGGGTCGGCTGCTGGCGCCGCTGCGGAGCGGGGCCGGCGTCCGGGTGGCGCGCGAGCTGGCCTACCTGTCGGGCGGCGCCCACCGCGCGCAGTGCCCGGTCGAGGTGCTCGAGGGACTGTTCGCCCACGTCGCCGCGCTGGCGCCGGCGGTGGTCGGCGAGGTCACCGCGGCCTACTTCGAGCACAGCGCCGCCGACGTGCTGACGTCGATCACCGTGCCGACGTTGATCATCGCCGGCGATCGCGATCAGCTCACGCCGGTCGCCACCGCCGAGCGCATGCAGCGCGCGATCCCCGGCAGCCGGCTCGTCGTGTTCCCCGGCCACAGCCACCTGGTCCAGGTCGAGCGGCCGGCCGACGTGCACGCGACGATCGACGCGTTCCTCGCCGACCACCGGCTGTGACCGGGCACCGCTGACGGCGACGCCCGCCTCGATCCGGCCGCGCGCCGCCGCGGCGCCTCGCCCGGACGGTGCGCGTCGACGTGCGCCTCGATGCGGCGCCGCGAGCCCGGCCGCGGCTTGCCAAGCGGCGGCCGGGCGCCGAAGCTCGCGCGATGGGCACGTCCACGCGGTTCGCGATCCTGGTGGCGGTAGCGGCGGCGTGCGGCAAGGGCGGCAAGCCGGCCGCGCGCGCGCACGGCGACGACGCGGCCGTGGCGACGGTGGCCACGCTCGATGCCCCCGCCGCGACGGCCGACGCCGGCGAGGCCGCGGTGCCGGCGGTCGACACGACGACCGGCGCGTCGCCGACGTGGCAGGCCGGGCCGCCGGTGGTGGTCGGCGACACCGTCGATGGCGCCGCGCTGCGCGCCGCCAACCGCGCGCGCGTGGCCGCGGACACGTCCCCGGTGACGATCCTGCGCGGCGGCACCGCCCTCGAGCTGGGCCAGCGGCTGTGCGAGGCGGTCGTGCCCAAGCGGCCGGCGGCGACGCCGGTCTTGCTCAAGCCCAACATCGGCGGCTTCGACTGGTTCAAGAACCCCAAGAGCAACAACGGCGACAACGGCGTCGCCGGGCGCACCACCGATCCCGAGTTCGTGCGCGGCGTGATCCGCTGCCTCAAGGCCCGCGGCCACACCGCGATCACCGTCGCCGACGGTTTCGGCGCGCAGCCGGCCGACTGGGACCGCCTGATCAAGGTGTCGGGCTACCAGGCGATGTGCGCCGACGAGGGCGTGCCGCTGGTCGCGCTCGACGACGACGGCCGGTTCGACGTCGAGGGCACCCAGCCGGGCAAGCCGCTGGGCCTCTCCGGCATGGAGCGCACCCGGGTGCCGACGTTGCTCGTGCCCAAGCTGGTCGCCGAGCACCTCGACCACGGGCTGTTCCTGTCGCTGCCGAAGCTCAAGACCCACCGGTTCGCGGTGTTCTCGGTCGCGATCAAGTCGCTGCAGGGCGCCGCGATGTACAGCGACGCCGCGCCGGCCTATCGCCAGAAGTGGCGCACCCACAAGGAGGTCGGCGCCGCGATCGACCTGGTGAAGAAGGGCGATCCCAAGGCCCGCGCGGTCTACGTCGCCGCGCTCGAGAAGTTCGCCGAGCGCATGGTCGACGTGTTCGAGGTCGAGACCCCGCACGTGATCCTCGCCGAGGGCGCGCCGGCGATGAGCGGCGACGGCTTCCAGGTGCTGTTGCCGTCGGCCGAGATGGTCGCGATCGGCGGCACCAACCCGATCCTGGTCGATCGCGTCGCCGCCGAGTTCCTGGGCCTGTGGGATCACGCCGGCCTCGCCGCGGAGCTGGGCGGCCACCGCACCTCGCCGCTGCTCGAGGTCGCGGCCCGGCGGTTCGGCGTCGACCTCGCCCACCCGGCGGTCACCGGCGACGGCGCGGCGTTGCTCGCGACGCGGCGCCCGGCGCGGTTCTACGCGATGGCCGGCTTCGTGATCGACGACGTCGCCGCGGCCGAGGACCGGCGCGTGCACGCCGCCCACGTCGCCGACGCCGACGTGCCGACGATGGACGGCGCGATCGAGCCGATCTGGGATCGCGCGCCGCCGATCGCGTTCGCGACCGACTGGATGGGCGCCGCGACGCCGCACCGCTCGACGGTGCGCCTGCTGTGGTCGAGCAAGGGGCTGCACGTCCTGTGGCAGGTCGAGGGCGCCGGGCTCGCCACCGACACGACCCGGCCGATCGACGTCGAGCGCGAGGGCCTGTACCGCGAGGACTGCGTCGAGCTGTTCATCGCGCCCGATCCCACGCTGCCGCGGCGGTACTTCGAGATCGAGGTCGGGCCCCACGGGCACTGGTTCGACATCGCGGTCGACCGCACCGGCCGCAAGGGCGTGAAGAAGGAGGACACCGCGTGGTCGGGCGCGCTGACGATCGGCACGACCCGCGACGCCGCCGCCCGCACCGCGACGATCGAGTTCACGATCGCCGCGCCCGAGCTGCTCGCGGCGCTGGTCGCGGGCGCGGTGCTGCCGCTCGGCCTCGACCGCATGGAGGGCGGCAAGCCGCGCCGCTACCTGATGGCGTTCCCGGGCCGCACGCCCAAGCCCAGCTTCCACGCGCCGACCGGGTTCGGCGAGCTGGTGCTCGACGAGTAGCGACCGACCGCGACCGACCGCGCCGACCGCGCCGACCGCGCCGACCGCGCCGACCCGCGCCGACCGGCTTCGGCGAGCGGGTGCCCGACGAGTAGCGACCGACCGCGCCGACCGCGCGGACCGCGCCGACCGCGCCGACCCGCGCTGACCCGCGACGGGGCTCGGTCGATTTCGGTGCGCCGGTCGGGGCCACGCCGCGTTCTCGGGGAAACCCAAGGAGATCCCGTGAACGCGAAGATGAAGAGGCTCTACAACGTGCTGGTGGTGGGTGGCGCGCTCGCCGCCGCGGCCTGCGACCACCCGGCCCAGCGCTCGACCGCCACACCCGCCGACGCCAGCGCGGCGACGCAGCCCGCGAGCGCCGCAGCCCAACCCGCGCCGACCACGACCGCAGCGGCGGCGCCCGCGCCGACGACGCCGGTCCACGTCAACCGCGACCAGCCCGACGTCAGGCCCGCGCCCTCGACCGCGGCGGCGACGCCCGCGCCCGACGCCACCACGCCCGCGCCCCGCCCGGCGCCCGCGCCCGACCCGGCGGCCGGCGGGGTCCGCGGCTGGTTCGGAGGCTGAGGTCGTGGACGCGATCACCCGCGCCGAGCTGGGCCGGCGGTGGGCGTCCCGGGCCACGGTCGAGTGGTCGGCGGCGCACCGGTTCGAGCGGCTCGCGGCCCGCATGACCACGGCCGGCTGCGCGCCGGCGCTGACCGCGATCGCGCGCACGGCGGTCCGGCAGGAGCACGCCCACGTCGAGCTGTGCGCGACGATCGCCGCGCGCTTCGGCGCGGCCTGGGCGCCGCCCGACGACGCGGTGACCGAGGTCGCGCCGGCGGCGTGGCCGCACCACGCGCGCGTGCTCTACGAGGTGGTCGCGTTCTGCTGCGTGACCGAGACCTCGAACACCGCGCTGGTCGCCGGCGGCCTCGACGCCATCGACGATCCGCCGATCGAGCGCGCGGCCCGGCGGATCCTCGCCGACGAGGTCCAGCACAGCCGCCTGGGCTGGCAGTTCCTGGCCACCCACCCGCTCGACCGCGCCCAGGCCGCGGGCGTGGCGGTCCACCTGCCGGCGATGCTGGCCGGCGCGGTCGCGGTCGAGCAGTTCGGCCCGCACGCCCGGGTCGGCGACGAGGCCACGATGGCGCGGTTCGGCTCGTCGCCGATCGTCGACCGCCGGGCCGCGTTCCTCGACGGCATGCGCGCCGTGCTCCTGCCGGGGCTGGCCGGCGCCGGCGTCGACGTGACCCCGGGCGCGGCCTTCCTCGACGGGCTGGAGGCCCGAGCGCGCGCGGCGTGACCGCCGGTGGTAGCGCACGGCGTGACCGGGGGTGCTAGGGTGCGCGCCATGGCAGGACGTACGCCTCCGCCGCGCCGCGGTGCTCGCCCCGGACCCAGCCCGGCGCGCCCGCGCGGACCGGGCGCCGGCCCCGGTGAGCGCGATCGCGGCCGCGGCACTGATCGCGGCCGCGAGCGCCCGGCCCGGCCCGATCTGCGCGCCCCCGGCGGGCAACGCCGCGCGCTGTCGATGGCGCGCGCGCCCGGCCGCATCGACATCGGCGGCGATCGGGCGATCTCCGAGCAGCTGGCCGAGGCGCTGCTCGAGGCCGGCCGCGACGACGTCGTCGCCGACAGCCTGACCCACCCGGTCCACAGCTACCCGGCGCGCCTGCACCCGGCCACGGCCCGCGCGCTGGTCGAGCTGGTCGCCGAGCGCATGCGCGACGGAACCGTGCTGCTCGATCCGTTCTGCGGCTCGGGCACGACCCTGGTCGAGGCCCGCGCGGTCAACGTGCCGGCGGTCGGCATCGACCTCAACCCGCTGGCGGTGCGCCTGGCCCGGGTCAAGACCTGGACGCCGTCGGTGCCGCGCCGCCGCAACGCCCGCGACGCCGGCCTGCGGATCTCGGCCGAGGTGCTGGCCGCGGGCCGGGACGCGCGCCGGTCGGGCTACGCGCCGGCGCCGCAGCGCGCGCCCGCGGGCTTCGATCCCAACGCCCGCCAGCGCCGGATCGCCAAGTGGTTCCCGCCGCACGTGCGCCGCGAGCTCGAGGGCCTGGCCTCGGCGATCGAGGAGCTGCGCGTCGACGACCCCGACGTCGCCGAGGTGCTGACGATGGCGCTGTCGGCGGTGCTCTACAAGGTGTCGTCGCGCAAGAGCGACACCGACGGCACCTGGGTCGAGCGCACCGTCGCGCGCGGCGCCGCCGCCCGCTGGTTCGCCGATCGCGTCGCGATGATCGTGGCCGGCCTCGACGACCTCGCGGTCGGGCGGATGCCGCCGACGATCGTGCACGAGGCCGACGCGCGCACGCTCGCGACCCTGGCCCTGCCGCGGGTCGGCGCGGTCGTGACCTCGCCGCCCTACCCCGGCACCTACGACTACGCCGATCACCACCGGCTGCGCTTCGACTTCCTCGGCATCCGCCACCGCGCGTTCGACGAGGGCGAGCTGGGCGCGCGCCGCGCGTTCGCCGCCAACAGCGTCGACGCCGCGCGCGTGTGGAAGGAGGCCCAGGCGACCTGGATGCGCGCGCTGGCCGACGTGATGGTGCCGGGCGCGTGGGCGGCGTTCGTCGTCGGCGACTCGCTTGCCGGCCAGCGGGCGCTCTACGCCGACGCGGATCTGCGCGGCTCGTTCGATCCCCGGATGGTCGAGGTGGCGTGGGCGTCGCAGGAGCGGCCCATGCTGGGGGCGGTCGAGCGACGCGCGTTCGGCGAGCGCGGCAAGCGCGAGCACCTGATCGTCGTCGAGCGTCGCCCCGACGCCGCGACGCCGTGACCCAGCTCGACATGTTCGGCGGGCCGCCGCCGGCGGGGTCGCGCGCCCCGGTCACGCCCGCCACCGTCGACGACGACACCCGTCGCCTGGGCGCGGCGCTGCCGCCCGAGGTCTACCTGGGCACGTCGTCGTGGACGTTCCCGGGCTGGGCCGGGCTGGTCTACCAGGACCGCGCCAGCGAGGCGACCCTGGCCCGCCACGGCCTGACCGCGTACGCGGCGCACCCGCTCCTGCGCACGGTCGGCCTCGATCGCACGTTGTACGCGCCGGTGTCGACCGAGGTCATGGCGGGCTACGCGCGCGCGGTCCCGTCGAGCTTCCGGTTCCTGGTGAAGGCCCACGAGGCGCTGACGCTGGCGCGGTTCCCGAACCACCCGCGCTACGGCGCGCTGCGCGGTCAGCCCAGCCCGCACTACCTCGACCCGGGCTACGCGCGCGACGCCGTCGTCGAGCCGTTCGTCGACGGGCTCGGCCCGCGCGGCGCGGTGCTGCTGTTCCAGTTCGCGCCGCAGCCGGCCGAGGTGCTGGCCGGGCCCGGCCCGCGCAGCGCCGCGCGGCGCTTCGCCGAGCGCCTGTACCGGTTCCTGCGTGAGCTGCCCCGGGGCCCGCGCTACGCGGTCGAGGTCCGCACCGCGGCGCTCGTCACCGACGACTTCGCCGCGGCGCTGCGGTCGGTCGGCGCGGTGCCGTGCCTGGCGGTGCTGCCGGGCCTGCCGGCGCTCGCGACCCTGGCCCTGGCCACGCGCGCGGCCGAGGCCGACGCGCTGGTGGTGCGCTGGATGATGGCGGCGCACCACGACTACGACAGCGCGGTCGCCGCGTACCACCCGTTCCACGCGCTGGTCGATCCCGATCCGCGCACCCGCCGGGCGATCGTCGACCTGGTCCGTGGCGCGGTCGCGCGCGGCGTCCCGGCGACCGTGATCGTCAACAACAAGGCCGAGGGCTCGTCGCCGCGCTCGGTCGCCGAGCTGGCGCGCGAGCTGGTCGACGGCGATCCGGTCCCGTTCTGACCGTCGCCGGTGCAGATGTTGCCCCGGCCCGACGGATGCTCGACGATCGATCCCATGGCCCGTCCGGTCGCGAAGCAGACATCGAGCGCGAAGGCCAAGCCGGCCGCGAAGACCACGGCCAAGGCCAAGCCGGATCCCAAGCCGGTCGCCACTGAGCCGGTCGCCAAGAAGACTGTGCCCGCCGCCAAGCAGGCCGCGCCCGACGCCAAGCAGGCCGCGCCGGCAGCCAAGGCGCCGACCGCCAAGAAGAAGGCCGCGCCGGCAGCCAAGGCGCCGACCGCCAAGCAGGCCGCGCCGGCAGCCAAGGCGCCGACCGCCAGGAAGGCCGCGCCGGCAGCCAAGGCGCCCGCCGCCAACACCGCGCCGTCGTCGAGCCGCACCCGCGCCCCGGCCGCGAGCGCCGCCGTCGCACCACCGGCGCCGCCGCCCGCGCGGTTCACGTTCACCGCGGTCCCGATCGTCCGCGACGCCGCCGGGCTGACGCCGCTCTTGCGCACGCAGCTCGTGGTCGACGCGCAGGTGCGCACCGGCCGGACGACCACGCCGGATCGCATCCCGACCAGCTACTTCAGCCCGGGCGTCGTGCGCTGGCGCGTGGCCGAGCGCGGCAAGCCGGTGTTCGACGTGGTCCACGACACCGCGTTCTTCCCCGACAGCGCCGAGCCGGTCGGGCTCGAGCGCATCGCCGGCCACTGGCAGGCCACCGGCCGCGGCAGCGACCGCGGGCGCGCCCTCGACCTGCCGCGCCTGGCCTGGGAGCTCATGCGCGACTGGCCCGGACGCCGCCTGGCGCTCGACGCCGAGCCCAAGCCCGGCGCCAAGGTCGCACCGCTGCCACCGACGCCCGACGCGCCGTGGCCGCCCGACGCGACGTTCGTCTGAGCCGCTGATCACACGCGGCGTCGCCGCCCGACGCGACGTTCGTCTGAGCCGCTGATCACACGCGGCGTCGCCGCCCGACGCGACGTTCGTCTGAGCCGCTGATCACACGCGGCGTCGCCGCCCGACGCGACGTTCGTCTGAGCCGCTGATCACACGCGGCGATAGGTGCCCTCGTGCATCGGCGCCCAGGTCGCGCCGTCGCGCGCGCGCTCGATCGAGAAGCTGAGCACGCCGTCACGCCACGCGTAGGTGAACCGCGACTGCCCCGTCGGGCCGGTCTCGGTGTACGTGTAGCGGTCGCCGTCGAGCGTCGCGCGCGTGCCGGCCTTCGGCATCATGCCGATGCTGTCGAACCAGTAGGCGTAGAAGTGCCCGTCGCGCGCGTCCTGGCCGTGCACGCCGTGCCCGCGATAGCTGACCTGGCCGTCGCGCTCCTCGTCGTACTCGACCAGCAGGCAGAACCCGCCCGCGCCCGGGCGCACGGTCCAGGTGCCCGTCGCCGGGCCGCCCACCGGGTCCCACTCCGACGGGAACAGCCGCTCCTCGCCCCGCCACGTCCCGACGAACAGCTCGGTCAACCGCTGCATCTGCTCCGAAACCTTCGGCATGGCCATGGTCACCTCCGGGACCATGGCGCCACGACGCGGGCGCGCGGTCAACCCGGCGGGCGCGCGGCTGCGGTACCCTCGCGGCACCAGGGCAGATCGTGAGTCGACAGCCATTCCTCGAGCGTCACGGCGAGCACGCGGTCCGGGTCGCGCTCGATCGGCTGCCGTTCCGGATCGGCCGGAGCAAGGACGCGGACCACACGCTGCCGACGCGCGAGGTCTCGAGCTTCCACGCCGAGATCTTCGAGGACGAGGGCGGCTACGCGGTCCGTGATCTCGGCAGCCGCAACGGCACGTTCGTCAACGGCGAGCGGATCGACCTGGCGCCGCTGTTCGACGGCGACATCGTCCACGTCGCCCACGAAGAGTTCCGGTTCGTCGTCGGCGAGGCCGCGTTCGGCGACGAGCGCACGCTGGCCAGCCCGGGCACGGTCCAGGAGGCCCTGATCCACGAGTCGACCGCGCTCGAGCGCGTGCTGACCCAGCGCGCGGTCACCGCGGTGTTCCAGCCGATCGTCCGCCTCGCCGACCGGGCGGTGGTCGCGTACGAGACCCTGGGCCGGCCCCAGGTCGCCGTCGCGCGCTACGGCATCGGCGAGCTGTTCCGGATCGCGAGCACGCGCGGCGCCGGGGCGCGCCTGAGCCGGCTGTTCCGCTCGGTGGCCCTGGCCGACCTGACGCAGCTGCCGGCGCGGCCGGCGGCGATCTTCTTCAACCTGCACCCGCAGGAGATGACCGAGCCGGACGAGCTCGACGCCGAGCTGCGCGCGATCGTCGACGCGCTCGGCCCGGGCCAGCGCGCGGTGATCGAGATCCACGAGTCGGCGGTCACCGACCTCGCCGCGATGAAGCGCATCCGCGCGCAGCTCCGCGAGCTCGGCCTCCACCTCGCGTACGACGACTTCGGCGCCGGCCAGTCGCGGCTGATGGAGCTGGTCGAGGTCCCGCCCGACTTCCTGAAGCTCGACATGAGCCTGGTGCGCGACATCGATCGCAGCGGCAAGCGCCAGGAGCTGGTGCGCGCGCTGGTCCACGTCATGACCGACCTGGGCATCGCGGTGCTGGCCGAGGGGGTCGAGCGCGAGGGCGAGAGCGAGGCCTGCGTCGAGCTGGGCTGCGCCCTGGGCCAGGGCTACCTGTACGGCCGCCCGCGGCCGGCCGCGGGGTAGACATCACCGAGGACCGCGCGCCGGTCAGGGCGGGCGTCGAGCGCGCGCAGGACCAAGGACCGCGACGGCCAGGGTGGGCGTCGAGCGCGCGGCGCGGAAGGACCGCGCGCCGGTCAGCGCGGGCGTCGAGCGCGCGCGGAGCACCGTCGGACTTTCCGCCGCCGGTCGCCGGGTGTGGCGAGATCCGACGGCCAGCGCCGTGAGATTCCGCGCACCTGCGCAAGCACGCGGCGTGCAATGCTCCCGAACGATGCCCTCGACCGCCGCTGCTGATGCGTCGCGCGTGGCGCGATCCCACGCCCTGGGCTGGCTCGCGCTCGTCCTCGTGCTGCTCGCCGCCGCGTGCAGTGACGACCCCGGCGACAGCCCGCTCGACGCCGGGCCGATCGACGCGCCCGACGACGGCGGCGTCGACCCGAGCGCGGCCCTGTTCCCGACCGACCGCGTGATGTCGGTCCAGATCACGATGGCCCCGGCCGACTGGGCCGCGCTGCGCAACCAGCCGCGGCCGAGCGATCTGTCGAACACCACGTGCGCGCGCCAGCCCACCGCCGAGGGCTACACCTACTACCCGGCGACGATCACGATCGACGGCCTGACCGTCGCCGACGTCGGGCTGCGCAAGAAGGGCAACCTGGGCTCGCTCTCGAGCACGCGCCCCGGCATGCGGGTGAAGGCCAACGAGTACGTCGCCGGCCAGCGCATCGCAGGGCTCGAGGCGCTCACGCTCAACAACAACCACCAGGACGACACGCTGATCAGCCAGTGCCTCGGCTACGGCCTGTTCCGCGCCGCCGGGCTGCCCGCGTCGCGCTGCGCGTTCGCCCACGTCGTCGTCAACGGCGAGGACCTCGGCGTCTACTCGCACGTCGAGACGATCCGCGAGGAGTTCCTGGCGCGCCGGTTCGCCGACGCCACCGGCAACCTCTACGAGGCCGGCGGCGACTTCACGCCCGGCGGCACCGGCGGCTTCCAGCCCAAGACCAACTCGACCGCGCCCGACTGCAGCGATCTCGATCCGGTGGTGGCGGCGCTGGCCGTCCCCGACGCCGAGCTCGAGGCCCGGGTCGGCGCGGTGATCGATCTCGACGCCTACAACCGCTTCTGGGCGATGGAGGTCGTGACCGATCACTGGGACGGCTACGCCAACAACCGCAACAACTACTACTTCTATCACGACCCCACCTCGGACCAGCTCCAGTTCATCCCGTGGGGCATCGACGCGCTGTTCAGCGGGCGCCAGCGCACGACCCGTCCGTACTCGGTGTTCGCGTGCGGCTCGCTGCCGTGGCGCCTGTACTCGGTCCCGGCCACGCGCGCGCGCTACCTCGCCGCGCTGCGCGGCGTGCTCGACACGGTCTGGGACGGGCCGACGATCGTCGCCGAGATCGATCGGCTCCAGACGCTCTTGCGCCCGTTCGCCGACCCCACCAACTCCGGCGACTTCGCGGCCCGCCTCGACCGCGTGCGCGCGTTCGTGATGACGCGCGAGGGCCAGCTCCGCGCCGAGCTCGCCGCCGGCGACCCGGTGTGGCCGTACCCCGCCGGCGAGGCCTCGTGCCGGATCGACCTCGGCACGATCACGACCACATTCTCGACCACGTGGGGCACGCTCGGCATGTTCGGCGTCGGCAGCGGCATGATGAGCGGCACGATCGCCGGCGTCGACGTGACCCGGCCCCTCGCGTCGGCCAGCGCCGGCGTCGACGCCGAGGGCAAGGGCGCGCTGCAGCTGCTCGCGCAGCTCCCCGACGGCCGCTACGCCGTCGTGTTCGTGATCGTCACCAACCCCGCCGACGTCACCCCCGGCACCCGCCCCATCGACCTCGTCAACGTCGCCTCGATCATGACCTTCTACGACCCCGTCACTGACACCACCACCGGCGGCGGCCTGCTCCTCCCCGGCACCCTCACCTTCTCCGCCGCCGGCACCACCCCCGGCGCCCCCATCACTGGCACCGTCACCGGCACGGTCATCGAGCTGTAGGGGGACAGGCTCCTACCCTCCAACCCCTCGATATCACGCCTGTATTTCGGCCTACCGCGGCCGAAAAAGGGACAGGCTCTACCATCTCAACCATCCAGAATCTTTCGAGATTCTGACCGCACCGCGGCTGAACGTCCCTCGTCCGAGTGGCGGTGAGCCCCACGCGATCTCGACGGTCTGGCACTCTGCCGGACGGCCGCGCAGCAGCTGGACGAGTTCGGCCGCGTCCTGTCCGACAGCGCAAAGGGCTTCCACGCCGGCGGCCTCTACGACCACGACACCGGCTGGTGCTGTTCGGCGCGCGCGAGTACGACGCGGGCATCGGTCGGTGGCTGTGGCGCGATCCGATGGGCTTCGTCGACGGCGGCAACCGCTACGCCTACGTCGACTCCGATCCGATCAACCTCGTCGATCCGTTCGGCACGTGGGGCGTCTCGTTGCAGAACCTGGCCGACCTTTCGGCCGGCTTCGGCGACCGGCTGACGTTCGGTGGCACCGCCTGGCTGCGGCGCAAGCTGGGGACCGACGATGTCGTCAACAAGTGCTCGGGCTGGTACCTCGGCGGCCGCATCGCCGGCGAGCTCGTCCGGGACTACATCATCGGAGCTGGGGTCGCGCGCGTCCTGGGCGGCGGCGCCGAGATCGCCGCGGTCTGTCGCAACTCGTTCGTGGCCGGCACGCCGGTGCACACGCCCGACGGGCTGGTGCCGATCGAGGCGCTGGTGCCCGGGGACCGCGTGCTCGCGCGCGACGCGGTCACCGGCGAGGTCTCGTACCAGCCGATCGAGCACGTCATCGTCACCGCCGACAAGGAGGCGTCCGACCTGCGCCTCGAGCGCGACGGCATCGACGAGACGATCGGCGTCACCCGCGAGCACCCGTTCTGGCTGCGCGACCACGGCTGGACCAAGGCCTACCGCCTCGCCCCCGGCGACCTCGTCTTCACCGAGGGCGGCACCTGGGCCCGCGTCGTCTCCAACACCCCGCGCCCCACCCGGCAGTACGTCTACAACCTCTCCGTCGCCAACGACCACACCTTCTTCGTCGGCCAGGTCGGCGCGTGGGTCCACAACTGCGCCTGGAATTCGCACAGCCAGATGGTGCGTGCACTGGGGAAAGCCGGCCCTGGGCAGGCGTGGCACCACGTCGTCGAGCAAACCCCGCGGAACGTGGCGCGGTTCGGAGCGCGGGTGATCCACAACACCCGCAATGTCGTCCGACTTCCGCACGGCGCGGGAACGCTTCACAACAAGATAAGCGGTCTCTACAGCAGCATTCGTGTCAACATTACGGGATCGAGTAGCCTCACGGTACGGCAGTGGTTGAGTTCCCAGTCCTTCAGCGCCCAAGCCGCATTCGGTCGGCGCGCACTTCGGAACGTCGCTCGAGGCATATGGTGAAGTTCGACTTGGCAACGCTGGTCAAGGAGTTCAGCGAGAACGTCGCGGCTCAGACCGATGCCATCTGGTCGGGGGACGCGAGGACGGGCAACAAGCACGCCAAGCGCTACATCCGCGCCTTCGAACGCCTGCGAGCCATCGGCGACGAAGGCCGTGAGGCACTCGTGCCGTTGATGTCCAAGGAGCATCGACCTGACGTCCGCGCGACCGCCGCGGCGTTCTTGCTGCGCTACCGGCATGACGAAGCGCGGAAGGTCCTGCAGGAGATCGCTCGGGGCGCGGGGCTCATACCGTTCGAAGCGCAGGAGGCTCTCAAGCGATGGGACGAAGGGGTCTGGCAGCTCGACCCAGTGTGACGCGCCGCCGGGCGAAGCCGCTCGACGAGTCTGGACGTTCGAGCCCGTGCCATACAGGCTAGATGGCTTGCGATGCTTCCACGAGGTCGCGCCACCGGCACATCAGGTGCTCCTGCGCGACGGCGTCACCGGCGTGGTCTCGTCAGCCAATCATCGATGTCGACGGCGCGGCGGTGCCCGAGCGGCGCATTGCGGCCCCGGGCCCGAGTCGCTGCCGAACGCGCCGCGTCGGGCGTCTCGCCTTTCCCGAGCGGCGCGCACGCACCTGGTCGCGCGCCGTGAAGCCGCGCGCCGACCGCGCGACCGGGCGGCCAGGCCTCGACGGGCCGCGCTACGTGACCCGCCGTCAGAACGGGAACGGCGGCGTGCCGGTGAAGGTGGGGCCGGTCATGCCGGCGGGGTTGTCCTTGGGGACGACGAAGCGGGCGGTGCGGGTGACGACGGGGTCGCCGGTGCGGATGGGGCGGCCGATGGTGGTGAGCGTGGACTCGACCTGGGCGGCGGTGAAGAGCGCGACGCCGTAGCCCTGGGCGTTGGTGTCGGCGTACTTGAGGTGCGGGTTGATCGTGCGATCGGAGGCGGCCAGCGCCATGGCGCGGTCGTTGGTCTGCGCCATCGTGCGCGCGGCGGCGGAGCCGTGGACCAGCAGCATGTTCATGTTCTCGACGAACTTCGGTCCGCCCGGGCCGCGCGTCGTAGGTGACGACCGAGCGCACGTCGCCGGGCGCGGGCCGCGACGCCGACTCGTAGAACGAGAACACCGAGTTCGACGAGATGCCGGCGGCGATGAACTCGACGCCGACCGGCGTGGGCGTGGTCGAGGCGAAGTTGTCGCTGACGGTGCCGGCGAAGTGCGCGTGGATGTCGCCGGTCAGGAGCACCACGTTCTTGATGTTGTTGGTGCGCAGGAACTGCGTCAGCTCCTTGCGCTCGCTCGGGTACCCGTCCCAGGCGTCGCAGCTCATGAGGCGATCGACGATCAGGCTGATCACCGGGCCCTTGTTGATGTAGAAGCGCATGAACGGGACCTGGTTGCCCCAGACCTTCCAGGTCGCGGTCGAGCCCTGCATCGACGCCTTCCACCAGGCCTTCTGCTCGGCGCCGAGCATCGTGCCGGGCGGCGTGGTCAGGCGCGGGTTAGGCACCGGCGTGATGCCGACCATCGCCGGCGGGTTGCCGCCGTTGGCGGTGGCGCCGGCATCCAGGGTCTCGACGTCGGGCACCGGCAGCACGTAGCGCGGGTTCAGGTACTCGATCGCCAGGCCGAAGGTCTCCTCGGGCACCGCGTGGTCGCTGCGGTACGAGCGCAGGTCGGTGACGATCAGCTCGCAGTGCTGGCCGAACCGCAGGCTGCGGTAGATGGTCACCGAGCCGACCGCGGCGACGTTGTTGGGCTCGGGCACGAAGTTGTCGGCATTGACCGCGGTGAACGCCGCGTCGGCGACGGTCGCGGCCGCGAAGTCGTGGGCGTCCTGGGTGACGCCGGTGACCCCGACCGCGCCGGTGAGCTGGCTGGGGACGTACTCGAACCAGGCCTGGTTGGCGGCCAGCTTGCGCCGCTGCGACGGCTCGTCGAGGGTCTCGGCGTCGGTGTAGTTGGCCATCGACTGCCAGCAGTCGTCGGAGAACTCGTGGTCGTCCCAGGTGTGGACGAACGGCCAGCGGGCGCGCGCGGCCTGGAGGTCCGGGTCGGTACCGAAGGTCTTGTACAGGTGGCGGTAGTCGTCGAGCGTGTTGGCGAAGTTCGACGTGCCGGCGGTGCCGCCGCCCGACGGGAACGTCGGGACCGTGCGCGGCGAGCCGTCGGGGTTCATGACGATGATCGGCATGAACTCCTCGTCGATCGCCCCTGGAAGCCGTCGCCGCGGGTCTCGTAGATGAAGTCGCCGAGGTGCAGGACGAAGCGGACCTGATCGGCCTCGGGCCGGGCCATGTCCTCGGTGACCATCTGGCGGTAGGCGTGGTACTGGCCGGCGGCGTAGTCCTGGCAGCTGACCCAGGCCATGCGGATGGGCACGTCGGCGCCGGCCGCGGGCGCGGTGCGGGTGCGGCCGCTGATCGAGTCGGCGGCGGCGACGAACCGGTAGTAGTAGATCGTGTCGGCGGCGAGGCCGGTCACGACCACGCGCACGGTGTGGTCGGCGCTGGCGCCGGCGGTGATGTCCTGCATCACGACGATCGTCGCGAACGCCGCGTCGGACGCGACCTCGACCCGCAGCGGCACGTCGGCGGTGCCCGACGCCGGCACGGCCCGGGTCCACAGCACGACCGAAGTCTCGCGCGGGTCGCCCGAGCCGAGGCCTTGCGGGAACAGGACCAGGCCGGTCGGCGGCGCGTCGGTGCCCGCGTCGGGGCTGCCGCTGCTGTCATCGCTGCACGCGGCGACCCCTCCCAGGCTGGCGACGGCGAAGAAGGTTCCGGACAGACGCAGGAAGTCGCGACGCTTCATGGCGGCCAGGATCGCCTAGCCGCGGGCGCTACACAAGGCCGACGAGCCGACCCACGTGAGCGGCACACGGGACGCGGCGTCGCGCCCATCGAGCGGCGGCGCCGGCGACGGGAGTCTCGGGCGGCTCGGGCGGCTCGGGGGTGTGCTGGCGTCTCGCGCCGGGTGGCCTGAGTGGGGCCACGTCGGTGCAGCGACCGAGGAGCGCGGTCGCCGGCCCGGCACCGAGAACCAGCTGACCTGGGCGAGGCCTCCCACCGAGTCCCGACCCACGCCAGGCCGGCCACCATGGCGCCCACGGCGCCGGCGCCGACGTCGATAGGCCGCCGCGGCGCCAGCCACCGCGAGCAGCCAGGTGCCCGCGGCTGGCTCACGGGCGGCCCGGGACGTCGTCCACGTCGACGAGGCCGCCGCGCGCCAGCCGACCGAGCGCGGCCAGGGGCCGAGGGCCCCTGCTCACGGCGCGGGCCCGGGCACATCGTCGACGTCGATCAGGCCGCCGCCTCGGCGCCAGCCGACCGAGAGCAGCCAGGTCCGCGGCGCGGCGGTCGGGCAGCCGTCGCGGGCGAGCGAGCGCAGCCACGGGGCGTCGGCGCGGACCGCGGTCTTCCAGCCGTCGAACCACAGCGCGCTGGAGTACGGGTCGATCCAGCCGGGCGACAGGACCTGTCCACGCTCGGCGGCGTGGTGCCGGCCGTTGAGCAGGACGTAGCGGACGGCGTTGCGCACCTCGCGCGGCGTGCGCAGCGGGCGGGCATGATAGCGCTGGGCGAACAGCCGGCCGCGGCGGCCGAGCAGCGCGTTGAGGCGCCGGGCCAGGCGGATGGTCAGGCCCTGCATGCCGCGCGCGAGCGCCGTGGCGCCGGCGGCCTCGACGATGAGATGCACGTGGTCGCCGAGGACGCTGTAGTGCACGACGCGGAAGTCGCCGAGGTGACCGCCGGCGCGGATCGCCGCATGGACGACGCGCATGACCGCGGCGCGCCGGAACGACGGCACGCCGTCGACGACCTTGAGCGTGACGTGCACCGGCACCGACGCCGGGAACCGCACGCGCGGCAGGTGCGCGCAGGCGCCCGGGCGCTTCTTGCGGCCGGCGCCCGGACGCCAGCCGCCGTGCCCGGTCGGGCGACGCGCCTGATCCAGCGTGAGCTGGCTCGGCGTTCGGTTGCGACGTGGAGCGCTCATTTTGATTATGGCATATATAGCAACGGGCCCGGAATCCGTCAAGGCCCGCGTCGAGGGTCCGGTCTATTGAGGTTGGTAACAGTCCAACCTCGAGAGGCCGGTGACGTGGTGACAGTTCTGGGGCGGAGGGGGCGGAGGTCGGGGGGGGGAGGGGCGCAGGGACCTGCTGTACAGAGACCTGGGTGACGGTCAGGCGGGCGCCCACGGACACCGGCGACGCCCAGCAGCGCCGGGCACGCGTCACCGCGCGCCGCGCGCAGGTCGTCCCCCGTACCGGCGGGTGTCCGCGCGCTCCCGTCGTCGCCGCCCGTCGACGGTGGCGACGCCAGCACGACCCGGTCGATGCGGCCGCCCGTCCTGCAGGTGCCCGTGCTCGGGGCGGTACACCACGCCGCGGCCCGCTCGGCGCGCCGGCCCGTGCACATGGGCACCGACGACGCCCAGCGGCGCACCGAACACCGCACCGCCATCGCCGAGGCTGGCGCCGCCGACGCCAGGTGTCACCGCGGCATCGAAATCAACCCGACCGTCAGCGGCCTCGCGGCATTCGGCGGTGCGTTCACCCTGCCCCCCGCGCCGCATCGCGCTGCACGCCTTGGCCCGCGATCGCCGGGCTACACCACCAGCGCAGGCATCGGCCCCGACGCAGTCATCTGGCTCGCGGACCGCTGCGCGCACCGGCTGTGTGACCCGCTCCTCCGACGCGCGAGGGTCGCGCGGTCGCGGCTGGCCTTGACCGATCGCAACGGAGCACGCTCACGTGGTCGAGGCACGGTGGCGACTCACCGGGGCCCCGCGCCACCAGCGCGCGGCGTCGACCGCGCCAGTCGCGGCGCCGGCGGTCAGGTCACGGCGTGACGGTGATCGAGCCGGTGAACTGGTGCGGGTTGCACCAGAACCCGAACGTGCCGGCGGCGGTGAACTGGAAGCACTTCGTCTCGCTGAATCCCACCGAGAACAGCCCGTCGGCCACGCCGGGCGTGTTGCCGCTGACGGCGCTGTGCACGCCCGGCATCATGAACCGCACGACCGCGCCGCTCGCGATCGTGGCCTGGGTGATCACGAAGTTGAACCCGGGCCCGGGCGCGGTCACCTCGCTGGCGATCGTCGCGCCGGCGCACGGGACCTCGACCACCGATGAGGCGGCGGCGTCGGGACCTGGCCCGTCGAACCCCTCCGAGGCGTCGCGGGCCATGGCGTCTCCATCGGCCGCGTCAGGCCCGCCGCTCGGGGCGTCGATCGGCGTCGTGGTGTCGTCGCTGCCACAGGCAACGATGGAGGACAGGATCAGAGCGAAGGCGAAGGTACGGCGCATCGCGCGATTGTAGGGCGCGCCGTCGCGCAGGCCCAGCGCGCGGGGCGCACGAACTGCGCGCGCGTGCGGCCGCGCACGCCAGCCAGCCGCACGCGCCGATAGCCGCGCACGCCCAGCCGCGCGCGTGTGCGGCCGCGCACGCCAGCCATGTTCGCGCGCCGACAGTCGCGCACGCACCGCGGCGGGTCGCCACCACCGCACTCGCCGCGACGTCTCGCCAGCCACCCCCGCCGCTCACGCCTGGCGCGCGGGCGTGATCTGGTACCCGATGTCGAGGTCGCGCAGCACCTCGCGCACGCCGTCGCCGTCGCGGGCCTTGACCAGGAAGGCCAGGCGCTCGGTGAGCGCGTTCAGGCGCGCGGGGTCGATGGGCACCGGCCGGCACCGGAAGATCTTGCGGACGTCGGTGGGCGACAGGTTCTCGGCCGTCGTCGACAGCTCCTCGAACAGCTTCTCGCCGGGGCGGGTGCCGACGACCTTGATCGGGATCTGGTCCTCGGTGAAGCCCGAGAGCCGGATCATCTGCCGGGCCAGCTCGATGATCTTGACCGGCTCGCCCATGTCGAGCAGGAACACCTCGCCGTCGGCGCCGATCGTCCCGGCCTGGAGCACCAGGTTGGCGGCCTCGGGGATGGTCATGAAGTAGCGCGTGGCCTCGGGGTGGGTGACCGTGACCGGCCCGCCGCGCGCGATCTGATCGCGGAAGATGCCGACGACCGAGCCGCGGCTGCCGAGCACGTTGCCGAAGCGCACGCACGAGAACCGGGTCTTGGACCGCGGCGCGATCTCCTGGACCAGCTGCTCGGCGAAGCGCTTGGTCGCGCCCATCACGCTGGTCGGGTTGATGACCTTGTCGGTCGAGATCATCACGAACGACTCGACGCCGTGCTCGTCGGCCAGCTCGGCCAGCTGCCGGGTCGCGAAGACGTTGTTGCGGACCGCCTCCCACGGGAAGCGCTCCATCATCGGCACGTGCTTGTACGCGGCGGCGTGGAACACGATCTGCGGCTGCAGCTCCTTGAACACCCGCTCGACCGCCTTGGCGTCCATCACGTCGAGCAGGACCGGCGTGATCTTCGCGCCCTGGTTCTTGATGCCGGCGAGCTCGCGCTCGATCTCGAACAGGTTGGTCTCGTCGCGCTCGGCCAGGAACAGCGGCGACACGCCCATCGCGGCCAGCTGGCGGCACAGCTCCGAGCCGATCGAGCCGCCGGCGCCGGTGACCAGCACCCGCTTGCCGCCGTAGTGGCCGCGCAGATCGTCGCGCGACAGCGACGGCGGCACCGGATCGCGCGCCAGCAGGTCCTCGATGCGGACCTCGCGCACCAGGCCGGTCGAGTCGCCGGCGCTCGGGGTCGAGCCGTCGAGGTAGTCGTAGGTGCCCTTGACGATCCGGACCTCGACGCCGAGCGGGTTGCACGCGTCGATGACCTTGCCGACCACCTTGGCCGGGATCGAGGTGCTGGCGATGATCACGCGCTCGGCGCCGGTGTGGCGCACGACGCGATCGGCGTCGCGGACGGTGCCCAGCACGCGCAGCGCGCCGATCTCCATGCCGGCCTTGTGGGGATCGTCGTCGAGGTAGCCGATCGGCCGGATGCCGAGCTCGGGGTGGCGCGCCGCCTCCTTGACCACCTCGAGGCCGCCCTGGCCGGCGCCGATGATCAAGGTCGGGATGCCCGAGTCGGTGCGGGTCCGCTCGCTGCGGATCCGCGGCAGGAACCGCGCGCCGACCATCCCGAGGAACGACAGCGCCCCCTCCATCACGATGATCGAGAACGGGAAGATGAAGTGACCATTGATCTGGCCCAGCAGGAGGCGCCCCAGGAGCAGCAGCGCGCTGACGACCGCGGTCGCCTGGGCGAACCGCAGCGCCTCGCGCAGGCCGACGTAGCGCCAGACCATCCGGTAGACGCCGAACAGCTGGTTGGCGGCGACCCGGAGGACCGCCAGCACCGGGATGACGATCGCGAGCTGACGGAAGAACGTCGGTGGGATCCCGCCCTCGAAGCGGGCGATGTACGCGGCCATGCCCGCCGCCATCACCAGCACGAGGTCGAGCATGATCACCGCCGCGTGGCTCGGCCGACGGCCGCCCAGGGCCGGGTGGCTCCCCGACAGCGCCGGCGACGCGCCGGTCCACCGCGCCGAGCGATCCGGGCTGGGGCTCACGACGCCTCGGCCTCGGCCGGCGGGGTCGGCGAGTTCTCGCCGTAGCCGCCGTAGGCGTAGTAGTAGCCGCCGTAGCGGCGGTCGGTGATGTCCATGTCGTTGAGGATCACGCCCAGGATCGGCGCGTCGATGTCGCGGAACTGCCGCGCCGAGTGGGCGACGTCGTCGAGCAGCGTCTTGCCGGCCTGGGCCACGAGCATCACGCCCGACGACAGCCGCGCCAGCACGACCGCGTCGGTCACCGCCAGCACCGGCGGCGAGTCGAGCAGGATGCGATCGAACCGGGTCTCGAGCTCGGCCAGCACCTGCTTGAAGCGGTTGGTCAGGAGCAGCTCGGCCGGGTTGGGCGGCTGCGGCCCGCACGGCAGGATGTACAGGTTGGGGATGTCGGTCGACTTGATCACGTCGTCGATGCTGGCGTCGCCGAGGATCAGGTTGGTGAGGCCGCGGTTCTTCGACACGCCCAGCGACTTGTGCAGGCGCGGGCGGCGCAGGTCGGTGTCGACCATCAGCACGCGCTGGCCGCTCTGGGCCATGATCGTGCCCATGTAGAGCGTCGACGTGGTCTTGCCCTCGCGCGGCCGCGGGCTCGACACGGTGATCGTCTTCATCGGCCGGTCGGCGGCCGAGAACAGGATGTTGGTGCGGATCGAGCGGCAGCACTCGGCCGCCTGCGAGGTCGGGTTGCGGAACACGTACAGGTCGCGATCGATCTGCGACTTGGGATCGTCGCCGTGGACCTCGGTCACGATCGGGATGATGCCGAGCAGCGGCGCCCCGACCAGGCGCTCGACGTCGGCGGCGGTCTTGATCGTCCGGTCGAGGTAGTCGAGCAGGAACGCCAGGCCGACGCCGAGCAGGAGCGTGCCCATGAGCGCCAGCGTGACGTTGACCGACATGCGCGGGTACACCAGGTACGCGCCGCGCGCGGGCTCGTGCTCCTCGACGTTGGTCTGCTCGTTGCGGCCCTCCTGCTCGCTGGTGCGCAGGCGCCCGCGCAGCATGTTGAGGTTGTCCTCGGCGCTCTTCTGCTGCCGCGCCAGGCGGTTGTAGTCGATCGCCAGCGGGCCCAGGGCGATCGCCTCTTGCTTGAGGCGCTCGAGCTCGGCGACCAGCGCGCTCTCGGTGGCCTGAGCGGCGGCGTGGCGCACGTCGAGCTCGCGCACGGCCCGCCGGACCTCGGCCTCGAGGCCGGCGTAGATCTGCGCGACCTTGCGCTCCTGCTGGGTGAAGTTGTCGCTCTTGGGCCCCCACAGGCTCTTGACCTCGTCGAGCTTCTGCTTCTCGAGCTGGTACTGGTTCTTGAGCGTGTCGTAGGCGTCGGACGCGCCGACCAGCGCGAACACCGGCGACTCCATGACCTCCTCGCCCTTGAGCGACTGGGCCTTGCGCAGCTGGCTGCCCAGCTCGGTGCGCTTGACCCGGGCGTCGCCCAGCGCGGCGCTGTAGCGGGTGATGTCAGCGGCGAGGATCGACTGCTTGTCCTCGAGCGACACCGACAGGATGTCGTGGGCCTTGCGGAACTCGTACAGCTTCTGCTCGGCGTCGCGCAGGTCGAGCTCGGCGGCGTCGCCCTCGCCGGCGAGGAACTTCGACACCTGGCCCGAGCCCTTGGAGCGCTTGCCGCGCATGTAGCCCACGTACGACTTGACGTGCTCGTTGGCCAGCGCCTGCGCCAGCGCCCCGTCGACGTCGCGCACGTTGATCGCGACGATCCGGCTCTCCTTGGCCTGGGTCGCGGACAGCTTGCCCTTGAGCAGGTCGGCGGCGAGGTCGATCCGCTCGGTGTCGGCGAGCTGCGGATACGCGGTCTTCGGGACCAGGCGGTCGACGTAGCTGCCGTCGCGGTACGGCTGCTGGACGGTCTCGCGCGCCAGCGGGAAGCCCGCGATGATGTCGAGCTGGGTGTTGTAGTACTCCTGATTCGACCAGTAGCTGCCGGTGCCGAGCTCGAACACCTCGTCGGCCTGGTTCCCGAACACCCGCGGCGCCTGCGGGTTGACCACGATCGTCGCGCTGGCCTGGTAGATCTTGGGCAGGCGCATCGTGTAGAGCACGGCGCCGGTGACGCCGACGGCGACGCACGCGATCACGACCCACAGGCGCTTGCGGAGGATCTCGAGGTAGCGCCGGATGCTCGCGGACAGGGCCTCGGGCTCGGGGGCGGACACGGCAGACTTCGACACGGTGGATCCTTAGTCGCCCGGGGCGACCGTGGCGTTCAGGCGGATGGTGCGCCACGGCGGCGCTCAGATCCAGCGCCGTGACAACTTCAGCGCCGCCGCCATTGCCTCGTAATCATTCGGAATCATTTGACCGTCGCGCCGTCGACCGCCAGCCCACGGGTCGGCCCTACGGGTCTCGTACCCCTCCGGAATCCTTCGGCGGGTCCAGCTCGTCGGCCCGTCGTCGCTCCCAGGTGGCCTGGTTGGCGTGGCCCAGGGCGTCCTCGACGCTGGCGAGCGACCGGCGGATCTGAGCCTCGAACGTGGGCGTGTCGCCCAGCCGGGCGGCGGCCACGGCCAGGGTCTCCCGGGCGCCGGCGAGGTCGCCGGCCGCGCGCTGGAGCCCGGCCAGCGCGGCCGCGAGCTGCACCCGCTGCGACGGCGTCTCGGGCGGCGGCGCGTCGTTGAGCTGCGCGATCGCCTCGGGACCACGGCTGAGGGCCGCCAGCGCCTGGGCCCGGGCCAGCGCGGTCATCGGCCCGGGCTTGAGCCGGTGGGCCGCATCGGCGGCGGCCAGCGCGTCGCCGTGGCGCCCCAGCGCCCGGGCGGCGAGGGCCAGGATGAACTGGGCCTCGTAGCGCGCGGGATCGAGGCTGACCACGCGCTTGGCGTAGGCGAACGCGACGTCGTGGCGGCCACGCATCATGAGCGCCGAGCCGACGCGCCCGATCTGACGCCGTTCGCCCGGCATGGCCCGCGCGGCCTCGGGGACGCCGTCGTCGTCGACCCCGGGCAGGCGCGCCAGGACCTCGTCGATCAGCGGCCCGACGTCGCGCGCCAGCTCGATCGCCCGCGCGTATTCGACCGCGGCCTGGCCCGCGCGCTGCGAGCGCGCGAGGATGCGCGCGGCCAGCAGGTGCAGGCCGCCGTGGCGGGGCCGCAGGTACAGCGCGCGCCCGATGAGGCGCCCGGCCCGAGGATCCTGGCGCGCGAACATCGCCGCGGCGACGTGGCCGGCGGCGAGCCCGTCGGCGGGGTGGCGCCTGAGCACGCGGGTCGAGGCGGCCAGCGCGGTCGACGCCGAGGCCGGCGGCAGCGCCGCGCGCTCGACTCGACCCGACCGGGCCAGGGGCGACGCCGCCAGCGCCACCGCCAGCGCCGCCGCCGCGAGCAGCGCGCCGCGCGCACCGACCAGGCGCCTTGGCACCGGCGCGCGCGCGTCGTCGACCCCGAGCCGCGCCGGCGCGAGCAGCGCCGCGACCGCGATCGTGGTCATCGCCACCACCGGCATCTCGAGGCTGAAGTCGGCGAGATCGTGGATCGCGACCGCGGCCAGCGCCCCGAGCGCGCCGGCCTCCAGCGGCCCGTGGCGCCAGCGCGCGATCGCCGCGCGCGCCAGCGCCGCCAGCGCCAGCAAGAGCGCGACCGCGCCGGGCACGCCCCAGTCGATCGCCGCCTGCAGGTAGGTGTTCTCGGCGTGCGAGTACGTGACCCCGCCGACCTCGGCCCGTCGCGCGAACGCGTCCTCGAACGCGCCGTGGCCGACGCCGAGCCAGTGGTTGTCGACGATCATCGGCGCCGCCGCCGACCACACCTGGTACTTGCTGTTCGACTCGGACAGCTCCTCGAGCCGGGTGTCGTGGAGCTCCATCGCGACGTCCCGGGCCGCGACCACGCCGAACAGCGTCAGCGCGCACGCCGCGACCACCACCGCCGGGACGGTCACCGACGCCGGCGCCCGGCGGTTGTCGTCGACGACGCCGGCCCGGCGCTGGGCCACCAGCACGACCGCCGCGACCACCAGCCCGGCCACCAGCCCGACCGCGCCGCCGCGCGACGACGTGAGCAGCGCCGTCGCGGCCAGCACGAGCGCGGCCCCGAACGCGGTCATGCGGCGCCCGCCGCGCCAGGTCAGCCCCAGGCCGATCGCCAGCGGCACCGCCAGCGCGGTCAGGCTGGCGAGGTGGTTCACGTTGATCAGCGGCGCCGGGACCAGGCCCGGCACCGGCATCGCGAAGACGCCGTAGAGCCGCGTGGCCCCGACCACGCGGTGGGCCAGGCCGATCAGGGCCACCAGCGTCGCCGCGCCGACCGCGGCGGCGGCCAGCCACGGCCGGCTCCGACGCTGGGCGGCGATGCGGGTCGCGCCCCACGCCAGCGCCAGGTACCCGGCCAGCTTCGCCAGCTCGACGAGCGTCGCCGGCGGATCCTGCGACGTCACGACCCACCGCGGCGGCCGTTCGCCGAGCGCGCTCGCGTGCTCGGTCACCAGCGCCCACTTCTCGGGCGCGACGATCGTGGCGATGGCCTCGGGCAGCGGCACCAGCTGCAGCGCGGTGACGCCGAACGCGAGCGCGACCAGCACCACCAGCAGGCTGGGGCGGCTGGCGGTGCGGCGCGAGGTCAGGTGCGCGGCCGCGGTCGCGATCGCCGCCAGCGCCGCGACGCACGCGGCCCAGCGGGTCGCGCCGCCGACGAGCGCGCCCGCCAGCGCGAGCGCGATCGCCGTGGCGACGAGCGCGTAGCGATCACGGCTGCGCATGGTGCGCGGTCAGCCTCACGGCTGCCGCTCCTCCCCGCGACCCGCGACGCGCCACCGCCACGCCATCACCACAGGCGCTTGGGCACGTAGACCGAGTCGCCCGGCCGCATGTAGAACTGCGCATACTTGTTGTTGAAGATCCGCTCGACCGGCACGGTGAACTTGATGACGCCGTCCTGATCGTTGCGGCGCGTGACGACGACCGCGTTGGGCTTGGCCATCGCCGTGAAGCCGTTGGCCTCGGACACCGCCTCGTTGATCGTCATGCCCGGGCGCCACGTCAGCGTGCCCGGCTTGCGGACCTCGCCGGTGATCGACACCTTCTTGCTCTTGTACTCCTTCACCTGCACCGTCACGTTCGGGTTGACGATGTAGCCGTCGGCCAGGCGGGCGCGCAGCTCCTCCTCGACGTCGCCGGGGCTGCGGCCGGCGACCATGACGGTGCCGATCATCGGGAACGAGATCGAGCCGTCGGCGGAGACGCCGTAGACCTTGCTCACGTCCTCGAGCTTCTGCGCCCCGCCGCCGAGATAGACCATCACGTCGAGCTGATCGTCGGGGCCCAGGCGGGTGTCCTCGGTGTAGAAGCTCTGGGTCGGATACCGGCTCGGCGTCGGATCGCCGCAAGCGGCGATGAGGCTGACGGCGAGGATGAGGACGAGGGCGACCCGAGGCATGGACCCGGCGAAGGTAGGGAGGACGGACGGGGGGCGCAACTCCAGCTTAGACGTCAGTCGCACGCCGGCGTTCATTTCGGGCCCGGCCGGCCCGGTCCGGACGGCGCCCGGTGGCCGTGTGGCCGACGCTCATCGCGGGCTCGACCGCCGCGGGGTGGCGCGCGGCCGCCGTGTCGCCGGCGTTGATTTCGGGGCCAGGCCCGCCGCCGCGGGCCGGCGAGCGGCCGTAATGTTTGCGCGTGGGCTGCGTTCATGGCGCAATGCCGCCCATGAAGACCTTGCTCGCCCTCGCCACCGTCGTCTCCCCTCAGCCTGGGCTGTGGTGGTCCGGCCAAGAAGGCTCCCGACGGACCACGGCCCGATGACGTGCCGCGCGAGATCACGTGCTGCGTCGCCGTCGGCGACGACGGCACGCCCACGCACACCGTCACCCCGGTCGAGCAGTGCGCCGAGGACAACCGCAACCCGGTCGACGCCTGCGACATCGGTCCCGGCGACGCCGAGCCGACGGAGTAGCCGCGCCCGGACACCACGGTGCCCCGGCCGCCGGTTCGCGGTACCGTGGGCCCATGACGTCGACCGACCGCTTGCTGCCCCTGTGCGATCTGCTGCTCGGCGCGGCCCACGCGGACGGCCGGCTCGATCAGCGCGAGCGCGACGCCGTCCGCGACCTGCTGACCGAGCTGTGCGACGGCGCGGTGCCGCCGGAGATCGAGGCCTGCATCGCGGGGTTCGACCCGGCCCGGTTCGACCTGCGCGCGGCGGCGGCGCCGTTCCGCGGCGACTCGATCGACGACCGCAAGCGCGTCCTGTACCTGGTCGACGCCGTGAACGACGCCGACGAGGAGCTCGACCTGGCCGAGGACACGTTCCTGCGCGCGCTCGCGTCGGCGCTCGACCTGCCCGCGACCGCGCTGGCCGGGCTGACCGTCGAGGTCGAGGTCGAGGTCGACCTCAAGGGCGCGCTGGCGAAGGTCCGCAAGGGCCCGCCGCCGATCCCGGGCGCGTCGGTCGACGTCGACCTGTCGTGACCCCGGCGTCGCCGACGGCTGCCGCCGATCCCGGGCGCGTCGGTCGACGTCGACCTCCTGTCGTGACCCGGGCGGGGGGGCCGGGGGGGGGGGCGGGGGGGGGGGGGGGGGGGGGCCGCGGGGGCCGGCGGGGGGGGGGGGGGGGGGGGGGGGGGCGGGGCCGGGGGCCCGGGGGGGGGGGCGGGGGGGCGGGGGGGCGTCGCGACGGCTGCCGCCGGGGCCGCCGAACGCCAGCGCCGCAGGCTTCGCCGCAGCAGCCGTCCGTCGGCGCGACCGCGGCGGCCGCGCCGCGAGATCTGGCGTCACTCGGGGACGAGCTGCAGCGCGATCTCGAACGACGCGTCGGTGGGCTCGCCGTCGCCGTCCTTGGGGATGTCGAAGCGCCAGTTGCCCATCTGACCCTGGATGCAGCTGTCGAGGCTGTCGGCGAAGCCGTTGGCCTTGGGGCTGACGGTGCGGCCGCTCTCGTTGACCGTGAACGACAGCTTGATCTTGCCGCGCGCGGTCGGGTCGGTCTTGAGCAGCTCCTTGTGGCACCGCTTGAGGCCGGCCATGTACGCGCTCAAGATCTTGCGCAGCACCGCGTCGGGCGTGAGCGTCGAGTCGTCGAACGTCTTCTTGTCGGTCGCGGTGATGCGACCGGTCGGGACCTTCTCGCCGGTCTTGCCGTCGGGGCCGGTCGCGCTGACCGGGCCGCCGGGGCCGGTGACGCCGGGCCCGGTGCCGGTGCCGACCCGAGGATCCCCGGTGCCGCGGGTGCTGCGGCCGCCGGTGCCACCGATCGACGTGGTCGCGCCGCTCTTGGCGACCTCGTCGAGCTGCTTGCCGAGGTCCGAGCCCGGCGCGCGCGACGCCATCGCGCCCGCGACGCCGCTGCCGGTCTCGTCGTCGGAGAACAGCGCGTCGGCCGCGGCCCCGGCCTGCTCCTGCAGCGCCACCGCGTCGTTCTTGTCGCGACCGCCGCCGCTGTCGGCGGGCTTGTCGGAGGTGGGCTTCTTGTCGCCGGCCGGCTTCTTGTCGGGCCCCTTGTCGGGCTCCTTCTCCGCGGGCTTGTCCTCGGCCTTGCCCTCGTCGCCCTGCTCGGGGATCGCGAGCGGCTGATCGAAGGAGACCGGCACGCTGTCCTCGGCGAAGGTCTGCTTGGCCGCGCGGTAGGCGATGCCGCCCGAGCCGGGCGGATCCCACTGCATCGCGGCGATCATGAAGCCGAAGTGCAGCGCGACCGACGCGGCCACGATCACCGCCAGGCGCGGGTCGATGCGATCGGCGAGCGTGCCGCGCACCGAGTGCGGCAGCAGCGGCCGCGGCTGCAGCGGCGGCTCGGTGACGAACTGGAACAGGAGCGTCAGGTCGCCGATCGACACCTTGCCGCGGGCGTGGTCGCCGAGCGGCAGGCTGAAGTGATCGCCGATCCGCCGGGCGCCGCCCTCGCGGGCCACGGCCAGGGTCTGGACCTTGTCGCCGTCGGACAGGCGGCCGTCCATCTGGCCGGTGAAGTCGAGCGAGTAGGTGCCCTCGTGGGACTTGAACAGCGTCCACTCGCGGGGCAGGCCCTCGAGCGGCACCGAGAACGTGTTCTTGCTCGACTGGCCGACGGTGACGTCGGCGCGGCCGCGGATCAGCCGCTCCTCGACGATCTTGCCGCCGAGCAGCACGCCGACGCGGAGGATGCGTGGCCGCGGCGCGGCGCCGTTGCCACGCGCGGAGGAACCCTGGGGGTGTCGGGCGGTCGCCATCAGAAGGGGGCCTTGGTGACGGTGGCGAGGATCAGCGGGAGGAAGTCCTGCTTCAGGGTCTCCCACTCGTAGTTGATGTTCTTGGCCTGGAGCACGTAGACGACGCTCGGCCGCGGGACCTTGCCGCACACCGCGATCACGGTGTCGATCACGTGGACCTTCTGGCCGTTGCGGTACTCGATGTGGAAGTTCTTGCCGTCGTTCTTCTTCTCGCCGTTCTCGTCGTCGCAGCCCTCGGCCCGGGCGACCGCGGGGGCGGCGACGGCCAGCGCCGCGACCACCAGCGCCGCGGCCCTCACGGCCGCACCTGCGCGAGGCCGGCGAGGATGCGCGGCAGGAACGAGTCGAGGTCGGCCGGCCACTGGTAGTCGATCCGCGGCGGCGCGGTCAGCACCGCGACCGCGGGCGCCGGCGCGCGGCCGGTGATCTCGACCGGCGTGTCGATGACGATCCGGCGGTGGCCGCCGGCGTCGACGACGTGGAACGCGACCGGCGCGTCAGCGGCGGCGCCCCCGGCCAGGCCGGCGAGCGCGGTGATGGACACCAGGACGGCGCGCACGCGCATCAGCCACCTCCGCTCTTCTTGCGCTTCTTCTCTTCGCGCTTGATCAGCTTGGTGACGTCCTTGATGCGCTCGTCGTAGAGCGCCAGGTCGACACCCGGCATGTTCTTGTACTCGTCGAAGTAGGTCTTGGCGCGGTTGAGCCGCACGAGCGTGTCCATCGCGCCGCCCCCGTCCGGGAACGGATCGGCGTCGAGGTAGAGCAGGCCGAGGTTGTAGTAGGCGGGGCCGTAGCTCTTGTTGGCGGCCAGCGACCGCTTGTACGCCGTCTCGGCCTTGCCCAGGAGCGAGCTGGCGTTGCCGCTGCCGGGGTCGTAGTCGGCTGACTGGCCCCGGTAGGCCGAGCCCAGGGACGACCAGGTCGCGGCGTCGGTGCGGTTGAGCGAGGAGGTCAGGCGCTCGAAGGTGCCGACCGCGTCGCCGTACTGCTTGTTGTCGAGCTGGTGGACCCCGAGGTTGATCAGGGCGCTCGCGAAGTTGGGCGCCAGCGACACCGCCTTGCGGTAGGCCGCGAACGCGCGCGCCGGCTCGTTGTTGCGATCGTAGATCAGGCCGTAGACGTAGTTGAGGTAGGCGTTGCTCTCGACCGCGGCCCGGCGCTTGTTGTAGAGCGTGTCGAGGATGACCTCGGCGGTGTCGGTCAGCCGCTTGAGGTAGTAGGCGTGGGCGATCGCGATCTGCGCGTCGACGTTGGTGCCATCGACCGCCAGCGCGGCCTTGGCCTCGAGGATGGCGCCGTCGGGATCGGGCGTGGCCGCGGCCAGCATCGTCTTGGCGGTGTTGAGGTGGCGCTCGACCTCGGCCCGGGCCTGCTCGGGCGGGATGTCGAGGTTCGGCGCGACGATCGGCGGGGGCGCCGGCTCGGACGCGAGCGGGTCGTCCCCGCCGCCGCCGTCACCACCGCCGCCGGCCGGGTCATCGCCCCCGCCGCCGCCGGGCAGGGTCACGTCCCCACCGGCGCCACTGCCGCCGCCGCCGGGCGCGCCGGTGCCGTCGGGGTCGCCGGTGTCGTTCATCCCGACCGCGTCGCCCGAGCCAGCGCCCGAGCCGGCGCCGGGCGTCGTCGCCTTCTTCTTGCTGCTGCCGCCGCACGCCGCGAGGGCGAGCGCGAGCACCAGGCCGAGGGCTCCGAGACGACGCACGACGCTACGGACGCGCGGGCCGGCCGAACGATCTACCGCCTCGCGAGGGTGGGCCGCGTCGCTCATGGGGCCTCCGTGCCGGTGAACAGCTCCTGGTGCAGCACCGGGAACTCGTCGGGGAACTCCCGGTTGAGGTTCTCGAGGGCGAGCTGGCTCCACTTGTTCGAGATCCCGTTCTTCTTCGCGAGGTTGACCACCTCGGTCCACTGCAGCTTGGCCTGGTCGACGTACTTGGCCAGGTTGCGGGCCAGGCCCTCCTCGTAGGCCGACACCGCGCCGGCGTCGGGGTTCTTCTTGTCCATGTCGAGCACGTACTTGGGCGTCGGCGCCTGCGCCAGCTTCTCGGCGAACTGCGACAGCGTCTCACCGAAGCGCACCTTGGCCGCCATCGAGTACTCGGCGACGCCGTACTCGTCGAGCGCCACGTACTTGTCCTGGGCCGCGAGCGTCACCTTCTCGAGCGCCGCCTTGATGGCCTTGGACCGGTCGATGGTCTTGGCGACCTCGGTGATCTTGTAGGTCTGGAAGGTGGCGGTGAAGTACTTCTCGGCGAAGTACAGGGTCCACTCGCCGGCCAGCTTGGCGCCCTTGCCGCTCTTGATCTTGCCGCGCGTCACCCACGCGGTCGTGGTCTGCGTGCCCGCGGCCTCGGCGTCCCGGGTCTTGCCCTTGCGCCGCCACAGCGCCGCGGTGTCGTAGTACGACTGGACGAACTTGTCCTCGTTGCCGGCGTCGGCGCCGAAGGCCTTGCGCCAGCGCTCGGCCGCCGCCACCAGGCTGGTGATGTCGCCCGAGGTCTTGTAGATCATGACGACCTCCCAGGCGGCGTCGCTGCGCTTGCCGCGGTCGGTCTCCTCCTTGTCGTACTTGCCGAACAGGTCGACCGCCTTCTTGAAGTCGCGGTTGAGCTCGGCCAGGAACGCGGCGTTGTAGAGCGCCTCGAGGGCGATCTGATCGGTCGTGCGCTGGGCCTCGCCCGGCAGCGGCGGCGGCGGCTTGATGCCGCGCTTCTTGGCGTCCTTGGCCACCGCGTACAGCTCGAGGTTGGTCGAGATCGCCGCGTCGTAGTCGAACACGCTCTGCTGGCTCGCGGCGGTGAGCCGCATCGCCTCGAGGAAGTACGGGCTCTCCCGGTAGTTCTTCTCCTTGCTCTGCGTGAACTCCTTGAACAGCGCGATCGCGGTCTTGGGCCGGTTGGCCTGCATGTAGGCCGCGGCGGCGTTGTAGAGCGCGGTCGGGCCGTCGGCGTCGGCGGCCGGGGCGATCTTGTAGTAGCGGTAGAAGCTCTCGGCGGCGGCGAGGAAGTTGCCCTCGCCGTACTGCTGCCCGGCCTTCAAGAACTCGACCGAGCGGTTCTGGCTCTGGGCCGCGGCGATCGCCTTGGCGTCGCCGCACTTCTGGCTGATGAACTTGTTGTTGACCTCGGTGAACTTCTCGAGCTGCCCGGTGGCCTCGTACAGGGCCAGCAGGCCGTCCTTGGCGGCGATCGCCTCGGGCACGCCGCAGAACTTGGTCATGACCTTGTCCATGCGCGTGATCGCGTCGTCGATGTGCAGGTACGCCAGGCTCACCAGCGCGGCGTTGATGCCCTGCTGCGGCGCGGTCTGGGGATCGTTGACGACGTTCTGGTAGTCGTCCCACTGCGCCTGCATCTCGATGTACAGCGCCGGGATCGGCATCGGCTGCAGCGGCTGCGGCATGGCCTTGAGCTCGTCGGCGCTCGGCACCCGCAGCTCGGCCAGCTGGCCGGCGGCCACCTGCTTGGCGACCTCGGCCTCGTAGCTCGCCAGGATGCTCTTGGCGGCGTCGAGGAAGAACGCCTCCGACAGGTCCCGGTGATCGCGCACCCACTTGTACTGCTCGACCGCGTCCATGTAGCGCTCGCTGTAGAACAGCGCCTCGCCCTGGTAGTAGGTGAACTCGTAGGCGTAGTCGCTCTCGGGGTACTGCTTGACGAAGGTCTGGTAGAGCTTCACCGCCGAGGCGTAGAGCGCCAGGTACTCCTCCTTGAGCGCCGGCTCGGTCTTGCCGCCGGCCTCGTACTCCTTGCGCAGGTTGGTCGCGGCCAGGTGGGTGTTGCGGGCCGAGGCGTACAGCGCGCGCTCCGCGATCCGCCGCTGGTTCTCCATCGCCTCGCGGTCTTTTTCGTTCGCGGTGTACCAGGCCGTGCCCGGCGCGTACCGGGTCGCGAGCTGGGCCGCGGCCTCGTCGGCGGCGAACTTGTCGCCCTTGGCCTCGTAGGCCTCGACGATCGCCTGGTGGACGACCGGGTTGCGGGGGTTGAGCTCCCACGGCGGGCCCAGGGCGATGCGGTACGAGTCGACCGCCTGGTCGTAGGCCTGCAGCTCGATGAACGCGCCGCCGAGCGCCTCCCAGACGTCGCGCACGTGCGGCTCGTTCTCGCGGCCGTTGTAGAACTCGCGCGCGCGGTCGAACGCCTTGATCGGATCGGGATCCGTCTCGCCCTTCCACGGGTCGGTGAAGCCGATCGCGATGTACTGCAGCGACTCCTCGCGCAGCTCGAGGGTCGGGATGCCGCCCTTGGCGACGATGTCGTCGTAGAGCCGGACCGACTCGTCGAACCGCTGGATCGACTCGATCAGCTTGTCGCGCTTGTAGTAGGACCACGCCAGCTTGTAGAGGGCCTCGGCGTAGAGCGGCGAGTCCTTGGCGGCGGTGACGACCTTGTTGTAGGCCGAGATGGCCTCGTCGAGCTCGCCGGGGACGGTGAAGTGGTAGTCGGCCAGGCCGCGGACCCAGGCGTGGCGGACCAGCTCGGGATCGGCGTCGGGCCACGGCGTGCAGTCGGCGTAGGGATCGGTCAGCTCGGGCCGATCGATCCGCGCGAGCGCCTCCTCCTTGGTCGGGACCGGCGGCGCGACGTCGTCCCAGTGGTACCGGTTGGCGCAGGTCAGCGACAGGAACAGGACCATCGACCGGCGCTCGTCCTTGAGCTTGCCGTAGTAGGCGAGCAGGTACAGCACCGACGGCATCTGCCGGTAGGCCGGGAACTGCGTGACGACCTTCTCCCACAGCTCGAGCGACTTGCTGTAGTCGGCGAGCGGCTCGGCGTCGGCGGCGGCGAGGTCGAGGGCGTCGTCGGCGACGTCGAGGTACAGGTCGGCCAGCCGGAACATCGCGTCGGGCGTGAACTGCTGATGATCGGGGTGATCGGCGATGAACTTCTCGAGCTGCTCGATGATCGCGCGCTGGCGCTCGGCCTTGGTGGCGGTGGCGTCGGCGATCCGCTCGGCGTAGCGGGCCTCGAGGTCGGCGGTCTTGTCGTTGAACGACCGCAGCAGCTGATCGCGCAGCCGCTTGTGGTGCTCCTCGGCCTGGCCGACGTAGCGGGCCCACTCGGACTCGACCTCCTTGAGCGCCGCGCGCTCGGCGTCGGTGAGCGGCGCCGCCATCGACGGCACGCCCAGGCCGGGGCCGGTCGCGGGCTGGGTCCACGGCTCGGCGCCGGGCTGGGCCGCGGCCGAGCCGGCCGCGACGGTGACCGCCACCAGCGCGGCGATCCAGGAGGAGCCGCGCGCGCGCAGCGGACGAGGGCGGATCGCGGTCACGGGGTGCCTCCCGGCGTGGCGTCGGGTGCGGGGGCGTCAGGCTCGGGCGGGGGCGTCGGCGCCGGCGGCGGCTCGGCGTCCTTGGCCTCGCGGATGAGGTCGGCGAACTCGTCGCGCAGCTGCTTGATCTCGCGCTGCTTCTCGACGTTGAGGCGCGACAGGTCCTCGTCGGACTCTTCCTTCTTCGACCAGCCGACGTCGACGACGCCGACGTCGGAGCGGACCAGCACGTCGTAGAACTTGGTCTTGACGTCGAGGAACGCCTGGCCCAGGACGGTGCCGCCCAGGGCCCGCGACTCGGCCTCGTACAGCAGGAACTCGCGCCGGTACGACGCCAGCTCGGCCTTCTCGTAGGTGATCGTGTCCCGGACCTCGGTCAGCGCCGCCTCGACGATCTGATCGATCGTGGCGTTGACCGTGTCGAGCTGGGTCATCGCCCGGTCGGCGCGGTCGATCAGCTGCCCGAGCTTGCCGCCCCGGGCCGGGTCGGCCAGGGTCAGGCGCGCGGCCGCGCGGTGCTCGTCGGCCAGCGCCGTGCGCAGCTGATCGCGCAGCGCCCGGGCCTGGAGCGAGACCGCGTCGCCGCTGCCGGCCTCGTCGCGGCCGAGCACGACCTCGCGGCGGATCGCGTCGAGCTCCTGGTGCATCTGCTGCAGCTCGAGGTTGAGCTCGACGATGATCTTCTGGGCGTCGAGGCGCTGGGTGATCCAGGCCTGCTTGGCCGCGGGCTCGGCCGGCTCCGGCGACTCCTTGACGAACTTGTCGAGCGCCACGACCGTGGCCTGGGTGGTGTCGATCGTGACCATCGCCTCGGCCGCCTGGCGGTCGACCTCGTCGAACGCCCCCTGGGCCTTCTCGACGCGGGCGCTATAGCTGACCGCGGCGTCGGGCATGGCCTTGAGCTGGGCCGACAGCGCGCGCCGGCGCTGCGTCAACGGCGCGAGCGCGGCGAGCTGGGCGCCCGAGTTGCCCTTCTCGGCCAGCGCGTGCTCGTCGTCGGCGAGGCGCTCGCGCATGGCCAGCAGGTCCTCGAGCAGCTCGGTCGAGCGCGACCGCTTGGTCGCCAGCGACGGGAAGATGTTGACCCGGTTGGACGACGCCATGACCGCGTCGAGGCGCTCGATCGTGCGCTCGGCCTCGCGGATCTCGCTGGCGATGTCGCCGAGATCGGTCTCGACCACCATGACCCGGTTGACGTTGGGCTCGTCGCGGATCCAGGCGGCGGCGATCTCCGGCATCGTCGAGTTGGTCTGGAACGTCTCGGACGCGCGCCCGGTGATCTGCGCGAGGAACGCCTGGGGCTCCTCGTTCTCGGCGATGATCTTCGCGAGCTGGTCGTGGGGCTCGGCGTAGACGCCGTGGATGTCGTTGAACAAGGTCGTGGCCTTGGCGTACTCCTCGGTGCCGCTGGAGCTGCCGGTGTCGAGGCCGGCCATGACCTTCTCGTGGATGGCCTGGGCCTTGCGCACGCGCAGGTTGCCCTCGAGGATCCGCACCGTCGGCAGGCGCTGCGACGTCGGGTCGGCCAGCGCCAGGAGCTCGAGCGCGCGCAGCGCCTTGTCGTACTGCTGCGACTTCACGTAGACCCACGCGACCTCGTAGAGCGCGTCGGGGAACAGGTCGCTCTTGCGGTCGAGCAGCAGGTAGCTGTCGATGGCCTTGGTCGGCTGATCGCGCTCGTAGTACAGGCGGCCGAGCGCGAGCTGCGCCAGCTCCTTGACCCGAGCGTCGTCGTCGGTCCGCGGCTCGCGATCGAGCAGCGCGGCCATGGCCTGGGTGGCCTTGCAGAGCTCCTTGAGCGCGACGTAGGTGCTGCCGAGGTAGTACTGGCTCTGGAAGCCGTACTCGGAGGCGGCCGGCACCTGCGCGAACCAGGTCTCGGCGTCGGCGAAGTCGCCCTTGGCGAAGGCGTACTTGCCGCGCACGTACGGCACCGACGGCCGGCGCTTGTCGCCGGGCACGCGGTCGAGATCGGCCAGCCAGCCGTCGACACCGTCAGGGTCACCGAGGATCAGCGACAGCTCGATCAGCCGCTCGAGCGACTGCTGGTAGTACTTGCTCGTCGCCTGCTCCTTGACGAGCTGGCTGAAGTACGTGCGCGCGGCGACGCGGTCCTTCTTCTGGAACAGCGACTCGGCCAGGTAGTAGAGCGCGGTGTCGTGGTCGCGGCCGCGGGTGGTGCCGGCGGTCGTGCCCTGGGCGACGTAGTCGTAGAGCAGGAGCGCGGCGTTGTCGAAGTTGCCGACGCCGAACGCGACCTGGGCGTCGATCAAGCGGCGCGCCATGACGTCGGCCTTGCGCGGCTGGCTGGTGGGCTTCTGGATGCCCGACCCGAGATCGCGCGCCTCGCCCTCGACGGTCACCAGCTGCTTGCCGATGTCGTCGAGCACGTCCGCGCCGACCGGGCCGGCGAACGCACCGGCCCCGCATGTCCAGAGCACCGCGGCGAGCGCGGTGCGCGAGCGACCGCGCATGGTTACTTCTCCCCGGTCCCGGCCGTCACCTTGAAGTCGATCGCCGGGCGCTTCTCGAGCGGCGTCGTGCGGCCACCCTTCTCGAAGCCCGAGGCCTCGATGCGCGTGGCCTTGCCCTCGGCGGCGGTGAACGTGTGGCTGGCGCGGACGGTGAACGTGTACTTGGTGAGGTACTTGAACACGCCGTAGCCGTGGCCGCGGTAGACCGCGAGCGCGCTGATCGAGTGGCTGCCGGGCGAGATCGGCCCGGTCAGGATGTCGAACGACTTGGTCTTGTACAGGTTCGGGCTGGTCTCCTCGGCGCGCGCGAACACCTGGGTGCCGTCGAGCGCGTAGACCAGGCGGATCAGGCGGAACGAGCTGCCCATCTTGTTGTCGTGGACCAGCGTCGCCTGCGCGCCGACGCCGCCGCCGATGACCGCCTCCTTGAGCTGGGTCGTGCGCGCCTTGGCGCGCCACGCCCGCTCCTTGAGCGCCTGCACCCGCTGCTCGAGGCGGCGGAGGCGCAGGTTGACCGGCATCGACTCCGGGTCGACGGTGTCGGCGGTCGCGGTCTGGTTGGGATCGGTCGGGTCGGTGGGCCCGGTCGTCGGCGTGCCCGGCAGCGGCGCGCCCGTGGTCGGCGTGCCGGTCGTCGGCGTCGGCGTGCCGGTCGTCGGCGTCGGCGTGCCGGTCGTCGGCGTCGGCGTGCCCGTGGTCGGCGTGCCCGTCGTCGGCGTCGGCGTGCCCGTCGTCGGCGTCGGCGTGCCCGTCGTCGGCGTGGTGCCCGGCTGGGCCGCCACGACACCGCTGGCGAGCGCCAGCGCGAGGACAGTGACGGTGGTGCGGTCGAGACCGCGGCGGATAGACGGGTGTTGACGCATGGGGCTCCGCACCGGCGAACCGGTCCACGATGGCCGAGGGACGGCTCGGCCAATCTCTAGTGGAATGGAGTAGTTGTAACACCCGCCCGGGGATGGATCAAACCCGCTCGCCCCTGGTCTTGACCGCCGTCACGATCTTGCAGAAACCTGAAATCAGGGGTGAATTTTGCCACCGGCGGCGGATGGGGTCGCGCCTACCCCGCGCCTCTCCGATCGCGTTGCCCAGCCAGCGGCCAGGAACGAGGCGCCGGTCACACGCAATAGACCGTGACCTGATGTGCGTGGCTGAGCACGCTGGAGGTCACGGTGACTGGATCGTCGCCCGCCAGCGTCGTGAGGTGCGCGGCGGTGCCAGCCCCGCGACCGCGACCGCGCGCCCGATGGGCCGGAAGAACTCGGCGCGGGTCACGGGCGGCATGCGCGCAGGATGACCGCGCGCGGGCGCTGGCCGGCGCCGCCGTCAGCCCTCACGCCGGGCGCGGGTGGCTCAGGCGCCACAGCGCCTCGAGCACCGCGTCGACGCCGTCGCCGGTCGCGGCCGACATCGTGTGCAGCGTGACGCCGCGGGCCGCGAACTGCGCGACCAGCTCGTCGACCGAGCCGTGGGTGGTGCCGGCGTCGAGCTTGTTGAGCACGACCAGCTGGGGCGTGCGCACCAGGTCGGGCGCGTACCGGGCCAGCTCGCCGTTGATGACGTCGAAGTCCTTGACCGGATCGCGGTCGGGGCCGGTCGTGAAGGTGTCGTCGATGATGTGCAGGAGCGCGCGGCAGCGCTCGACGTGGCGCAGGAACTGGTGGCCGAGCCCGGCGCCCTCGGCCGCGCCCTCGATCAGGCCCGGGATGTCGGCGATGACCATCGTCCGCTCGTCGGACAGCCGCACGACCCCGAGGTTCGGCACCAGCGTCGTGAACGGATAGTCGGCGACCTTGGGCCGCGCCCGCGACACCCGCGAGATGAACGTCGACTTGCCGACGTTGGGGTAGCCGAGCAGCCCGACGTCGGCCAGGAGCTTGAGCTCGAGCCGGAGCGCGCGCTCCTCGCCGACGCCGCCGGGCTCGCACGTGCGCGGCGCCTGGTTCCACGGGGTCTTGAAGTGGATGTTGCCGCGCCCGCCCTTGCCGCCCTGGGCGATGACGGCGGTGGCGCCGTCGACCGCGAGGTCGGCCAGCAGATCGCTTGTGGCGGCGTCGTAGATCATCGTGCCGACCGGGACCCGGAGCACCAGGTCGGGCGACGCGGCGCCGTACTGATCCTTGGAGCGACCGTGCTCGCCGTTGCCGCCCTTGTAGTGGCGGCGGTAGCGGAAGTCGAGCAGGGTGTTGAGCTGGACGTCGGCCCGGAACACGACGCTGCCGCCGTCGCCGCCGTCGCCGCCCGACGGCCCGCCCAGCGGCACGTTGTCCTCGCGCCGGAACGCCGCGGAGCCGTTGCCGCCATCGCCGGCCTTGACCTGGATCGTGGCCTCGTCGATGAACTGCATGGCGGTCGAGACATAGGGCCAGCGTCGGGCCGGGTCAAGCTGTATGGTCACGCCGATGCGCGCGCCGTCGCCGACCGCCGGGGCCTGGGTCCACGCCGCCCGGGTGTGGGCGGGCGCGCTCGGTCGCGCCGGGTTCCGGCGGGCGCTGCCGGCGTGGCTGGGCGTGGCGATCGTCGGGGGCGCGGTGTTCGGCGGCAACGGCCTGGGCCCGCGCGACGTCGCGGCGCTGGCGGTGGGCGCGCCGCGGCTGGTGCTGGTGGTGGCGCTGGCGTGGCTGGTGCTCCTGACGCCGGCGGTGCGGGCCGCGGTCGCGGCGCCAGGCCTCGACCTCCTGCGCAGCTTGCCCGGGGCGCCGGGCCTCGAGGCGATGACGCGGGTGCTGGTGGCCCTGGGGGTGCACGCGCCCTGGGCCGCGATCGCGATCCCGGCGGGCGGCGCGGTCGGGGCCCTGTCGTGGCTGGCGATGGCGACCACGTCGCTGGCGGTGACCGCGGCGGCCCAGCGCTGGGTCCGGGCGCCCGGGCGGCCGCGCTGGCGGGCCCCGGTGCCGGCGTTGATCGGCGTCCACCTCCGGGCGATCGTCCGGCGCCGCGGCGGCAGCCTCGGCTTCGCCGCCGGCCTGGCCTTGCTGGCGGGCGCGCTGGGCGCGGCGATGGTGCACAGCGCGCAGGTCGGAGCCGGCGCGTCGGCGGCCCTGGTCGGGGCCTGCGGCGCGGTCGCGATCGCGTGCGGCCTGGCGGCGATCGCGACCGTCGTCGTCGAGGATCGCCGCGCCCTGACCCCGTGGCTGGCGGCGGCCTCCGCCGGCGCGGCGGTCCCGATCGCCGCGGTCGTGGTGCTCGCCAGCGTCGGCACCAGCCTGGGCGCGCTGACCGGCGCCACCGCGATCGCGCTGGGCGCCCCGTCGGCCGCGCACGTCGGCGCGATCGTCGCGATCGCCGCGGCGGTCGGCCTGGGCCTGGGCCTGGCGATGACCGCGGTCGCCGGGCGCGCGGCGACGACGCCCAACCCCGGCCAGGCGATCGCGGCCGGCGCCGCCGGGCTCGCGCTGGCGTCGGTGATCGCGATCGGGGTGCTGGCGCTGACCGGCGTCGCGGCGATCGTCGGCGTCGGCGCCGGCCTGGCCGCGGGAGCGCCGCGCCGATGACCCCGGCGATCGAGGTGCGCGGGCTCGGCAAGCGCCGCGGCGCGCGCTGGGTCGTCGACGAGGTGTCGTTCGCGATCGCGCCGGGCGAGATCGTCGCGCTGATCGGCGGCAACGGCGCCGGCAAGAGCACGACCCTGGCGATGATCGCCGGCGCGCTCGCGGTCGATCGCGGCTGGGTCGCGATCGCCGGCGCCACCTCGGGCGCGCGCCGCCGGGTCGGCTATGTCCCCGAGGGCGCCGACCCGCCCGGCCACCTGACCGCGGCCGAGCTGTGGGCGCTGGTCGGCGGGCTGCGCGGCGGCGCCACGCTGGCGCCCGAGGTCCACGCCGCGCTGGCGCTCGACGCGGTCGCCGACCGACCGTTCGCGAAGATGTCCCTGGGCCAGCGCCGCCGCGCGTGCCTGGCCGCGGCGCTGATCGGCGCGCCGCCGGCGCTGATCCTCGACGAGCCCGACAACGGCCTCGACGCGACCGCGCTGACCGCGATGGCGGCGCTGCTCACCGCCGCCGCCGCCGCCGGGGCCGGCGTCGTGATCGCGACCCACGATCCCGCGGTGCACACCGGCCTCGCGGCGCGGACGCTGACGCTGGTCGACGGCCGCCTGGCGACGTAGCCGGCGCGCGCAGGCAGCACCTCGGGCAACGCCTGCGGCGCCAACGCCGGCTGCTGCTCGCACTACTGCGACGGCGGGGTCTGCAACGACGCGCCGTCGCACTGCACCCAGATCGGTGACACCTGCCAGTTCGGCAGCGAGTGCTGCAGCGGCCTGTGCAACGTGGCCGCCGGCGCGACCCTCGGCGTGTGCGCCGTGGTCCCGGCCGGCGGCGCGACCGGCTGCACCAGCGCCGGCGAGGTGTGCGGCGCCGGCGCCGACGACATGGGCGGCGCGCTGCCGGGATCGGATCGCGGTTGGTGCCCTGGCGGCCCGCCATCCGCCACCCGGCGGCTGCGATGGCGGCGGACGCCCGGCCGCGCGACCGACGACGTCGGTCGGGTCAGCTCACCGGCGTGGCGGGCTCGCGCCGCCCGGCCGCGACCGACGCGAGCACGCCGGTGGCGATGATGCCGGCGACCACGCCGAGGACGTAGAAGTTGAAGTGGTCACCCATCCAGGACTTGAGCCAGCTGTGGGTCATCATCTTGACGCCGATCACCATCAGCACGACCGACAGCGCGACCTTGAGGTAGCGGAACGTGTCGATCATCCCGGCCAGCGCGAAGTACAGGCTGCGCAGGCCGAGGATGGCGAAGATGTTGCTGGTGAAGACCAGGAACGGGTCGGTGGTGATCGCGAAGATCGCCGGGATCGAGTCGACCGCGAAGATGAGGTCGGTCAGCTCGACCAGGAGCAGGGCCAGGAACAGCGGCGTCGCCAGCAGCGCGCCGCGCCTGGCGAGGTCGACCACGCGGTCGACCTCGGGCGCGCCGCCAGCGACCGCCGGGGCGTGGGCGGCCGGCGTGCCGGCCCGGACGAAGAACCGCTCGCCGTGGTAGCGGTCGGTCACCGGGATCAGGCGCCGGACCAGCCGCACCACCAGGTTGTCGTTGAGGTCGGTCGCGCCGCCGCGCATCAGCAACATCTTCAGCCCGGTGATGATCAGGAACGCGCCGAAGACGTAGATGATCCAGGTGAAGCGCGTGATCAGCGCAGCCCCGACCGCGATCATCACGCCGCGCATGAGCAGCGCGCCGACGATGCCCCAGAACAGCACCCGGTGCTGGTAGATCGGGGGCACGGCGAAGAATCCGAAGATCATCGCGATCACGAAGATGTTGTCGACCGCCAGCGACTTCTCGACCAGGAACCCGGTCAGGTACTTGATCGCCGCGCTGCCACCGTCGTTGTAGATCGGGGTGCCGTCCGCGGCCACCGCCGGGGTGGCCATGGTGTCGACGGTGGTGCCCAGCCCCAGCCAGCCGTGCTCATAGCCGACGTAGATGAACCCGGTGAACGCCAGGCCCAGGCTGATCCAGCTCCCTGACCAGGTCAGGGCTTCCCGCATCTTCACGACGTGGGCCTGGCGGTGGAACACCCCGAGGTCGAGCACCAGCAGGGCGAGGATGAACGCGACGAAGCCACCGTAGAGCCATTCCATGGCGATCTCCAGAAGAGGGGAAGCGCCCGTTCGTCAGGCGCCTCGGTCGCTCAGATTCAGAATCAGAGCTGTAACTTTTTCGGTCGATCACCGAGCCGCGCGCCGGGAGTCTCGCGTCTTGGGTGGGGGCTCTGTCGGGGCTTGCCCCCGACGGGGGAGGGCCCGGCGTCAGGCGCCTCGGTCGCTCAGTCGAAGATGTCCCACCACGACCGCCTGCGGCCGCCGTGGCGGCTGCGGTCGTCGTCGTCGTCGTCGTCGCGGCGGCGGCGATCGTCATCGTCGCGCGGGCCCGGGCCGGCCGCGGGCCGGGGCGGGGCGCCTCGAGCCTCGCGGGGCGTCGCCTCGGCGTCGCGGGCGCGGCCGATCAGCTTCTCCAGCTCGCCGCGATCGAGCCAGATGCCGCGACAGCGTTCGCAGCGGTCGATGGTGACGCCGTCGCGGTCCAGCTCGAGCAGGGACGAATCGTTGCAGCGGGGACAGTTCATGGGCTTCTCCGGGTGGGCGGGCGCGACCGCCGGGTGGCGCGCGGGGCGTGGGCCGTGGTGTTCATGGCCTCAACGTGGGGCCGCGGCGGGCTCGCGTCGAATCGAAAGTTTCCGTCGTAATGTTAGACAAAAGCGACATAAGGTCAGCGCGGACGCTGCCCCTGGTCGACGGCCGCCTGGCGACGTCGCGCTACGCGCCGGCGACGTCGCGCGCGATCTTGCGGTGCAGCCAGTGCACCGCCTGCTCGGCCTCGGGCGCGAACCGCGTGCGCGGCGCGAAGCCCGAGCGCAGCCCGCGCGCCACCTGGGCCAGGGCGTCGACGTCCTCGGCGTCGACCTGCGCCGACAGCCACCGTCGGTCGCGCTCGGCGTAGCGGGCCGGGTCGAGCACCCAGTGGTACCAGCCGAAGCGGATCGCGTCGGGGCGATCGGCCAGCGGCTGGTACAGGTTGATCGACAGGCCCCACGGATAATAGTTGAGCGTCAGGTTGGGGTAGACGAACCACCACAGCGCGAACACGCGCCGGCCGCCGGGATCGGCGAAGCGCTCGGGCACCAGCGCCGGGTCGAAGCCGTCGGCGGGGTCGCGCGCGTACGCCCACTGCAGCACCGCGTGGTCGTGGAGCTCGGTGGTGTAGCTGGCCAGATCGATCGCGTCGGCGAGCCCGCCGGGGGCGCGGTGGATGTAGCCGATGTGGAAGCGATCGAGGTAGTTGCCGGCGTGGTGCTTCCAGTTGCCGGTGACCTCGCGGACCTCGCACCGGCCCCGCTCGAGCTGGTCCGGAAACCGGACGAGGCTGGCGTCGATCGGCGCCAGCACGTCGGCCAGCGGCGGCGCCGCGTCGTCGAGCGCGGCCAGCACCAGCCGGCGCCAGCTCGCCACCGGCAGCGCGCGCAGGTGGTCGCACGCCCGCGGGAAGTCGCGGGCGCCCTGGAACCCCGGCTGCGACACGAACCGCCCGGCGCAGTCGAACCGGCGCCCGTGCTGGCCGCACACCAAGGTCGGGCCGCGCGCCGGGCCCGGCACCAGCGGGAACCACGCGTGCGTGCAGGTGTTGGGGAACAGGCGCAGCGCGTCGTCGTCCCAGCCGCGCTGCAGGAACAGCGGCCGCCCGGCCACGGTCACCGGCACGCGCGCGCCGCGCGCCGCCACCTGCTCGACCAGCGGCCGCGGCTCGTCGTCGCTGTCGCGCTCGGGCACGAGCTGCCAGCCGCGGGTGAACACCGTCGCCAGCTCGCGCTCGAGCCACGCCCGCTCGGTGAACGCCCGCGCCGGCAGCGACTCGGCGACGGCGATGTCCTCGGCTACGTGGGCGTCGTCCGCGGTGACCATGGGCCGACGATACACGCCCGGCGCGCCGAACTTGAGCGGGTGCGGCGCGCGGGGCCCGGGTCCGGAGCGAGCCCGACGCCGCCGTGCGCCCGCGACGTGGTGCCGCGGCCCGGATGATCGCGCGCCGACCGCGTTACGCTCACCCCATGTCGCACAGCGCTGGCCTGGTGTTCGTCGCGGTCGTGCTCGGCGCGTGCGGCGGCGATCGCCCGGCGGCGCCTACGATCCACAACCAACCCTCGGATCCCACGATGGCCACGACCACCGAGCTGCCCGTCACCGCCCGCTGGGCCGGCCCGATCCAGGTCGGCGCCGACGACCCCGGCCTGGTCGCCCTGGCGATCCGCGACGCCGCGGCCTACGACGCGCTGCTCGCGCGCCTGCCCGCGCACCGGATCCAGATGAAGCAGCCGGCGCCGCCCAGCGACGATCCGCTGCGCGCGCGCCCGCCGATCGAGTTCGCGACGCGCATGCTCGTGGTCGTGACCCGCGGCGACACGGTCGGCGCGCCGACGATCGCGCGGGTCGAGGCCGGCCCCGACCGCGTCGTCGTCCGCGTCGTCGCCCCGAGCCCGCCGCCCGAGGCCCGGCCGCTCGGCGTCGGCGGCTACGCCGCGGTCGAGGTGCCGCGCGTCGACGGGCCCGTGACGATCGTCGGCCCGCGGGTGATCACCGACCCGGCCGACGTGCCCGGCGCGGTCGGCGAGCTGGTGACCCTGCGCGGGCCGCTCGCGCGCACGCGCTTGCCGACCTTGCTCGGCGTCGACATCGACGAGGGCGACGCCGACGGCGACGCCCCGACCGAGGCCAGCGGCTGGCTCGAGCGGACCGTCGTCACCCAGGCCGAGATCGACGCGCAGATCGCGGCGTCCGGCCAGTTCGCCCACCGCGGCCCCGGCACGTTCTACGCCCTGCGGGCGCCGGTCGGCGACGGCCTGGCCGCCGCGCGCCGCGCGTGGTGACGCGGCCGCGCCATCACTTCACCAGCGGCCGGTCGTCCGGGCAGCGCGTCAGCTCGCTGATCGGGTCGGCGTCGCCGTCGCGCTTGATGCTGTCGAAGCACACCTGGAACGTCACGGCCGACGCCGGCACCGGCTTCTCGCCCCAGTCGTCCAGCTTGATCCCCCAGTCGGCCTTGCCGCCCGGGGCGATCTCACCGTTCCAGGACAGCGGCGGCGAGCTGCGCATGACCTGCTTGCCGGCCTGGTCGTACGCGTAGCCGGTGATCGCGATGTACTTGATCGTCTGCGTGCCCAGGTTGTAGGCGTCGTAGGTCGGCCAGCCGCTCTTGTCGCGCTTGGCGAGCTGCCGGAACTTCACCGACTCGAACGGCGCGGTGGCGGCCGGCGTGATCGTGCCGGGATCGGGATCGGCCGTCAGCGCCGCGTAGCTAGGCGCCTTGCCCCCGGCCTTCGAGCCGCCACCCTTGCTGTCGGCCTTGCCGCCCTTGCAGCCGGCGGTGGCGGCGAGCGCCGCGGTCAGGATCATCGTCGTCGTGGTGCGAATCATCGGAACCTCCTGAGGTCCACAATTGCAAGGCGGTGGCCAGCTCGACCCGCGTCGCGCGCGCCCGCCGGGCGCATCCTCGACGGGCCCTGCCGACACCGTGACGTCACCGTGTCGCTGGCGGCTGCGGTACGCTCGCGGGCGATGGAGCCGGGCGCTGACGATCCCCGGGGGGTGGCCGAGGGCGACACGGAGGTCGCGCCGACCGCGCCCGCGCCGCCGCGGACGATCACCGACACCGGCGAGGCGCTGGCGGCGACCGTCGACGGACGCGGCCCCCGCGGGTCGCCGCCCGTCGACGACTGGGTCGGGCGTACGATCGGTCGCTATCGCCTCGAGGCCCGGCTCGGCGCCGGCGGCATGGGCGTGGTGTGGGCCGCGCTCGACCCCGCGCTCGATCGGCGGGTGGCGCTGAAGGTGCTGCCGCCGCTCGAGCCCGATCGCCGCGCCCACCTCGAGGTCCGGCTGCGGCGCGAGGCCCAGGCGCTGGCGCGGCTCGATCACCCCAACGTGATCGCGGTCTACGACGTCGGCGTCGCCGCCGAGAGCGTCTTCATCGCGATGCAGCTGGTCGACGGCGCCACGCTCGATGGCCACCTCGCCAGCGCGCGGCCGCCACCGGCGCGCGTGATCGCGCTGTACCTCGACGCCTGCCGCGGGCTCGCCGCCGCCCACGACGCCGGCATCATCCACCGCGACGTCAAGCCGTCGAACCTGCTGGTCGACAAGGCTGGCCGGCTCTACGTCGGCGATTTCGGCCTGGCCCGCGGCGCCGGCACCGTCGACGACGCCAGCCCCGGCGATCACAGCCTGCTCAGCGCCGAGATGACCCGGGCTGGCGCGGTCATGGGCACGCCGCTGTACATGGCGCCCGAGCAACACGCGGGCGAAGCCGCGACCGCCCGCGCCGATCAGTACAGCCTGTGCGTGTCGATGTGGGAGGCGCTGTTCGGCCAGCACCCGTTCGCGACCGGGCGCTGGGACCACGACGCCGCGCTGGCGGCGATGCGCGCCGATCGCCCCGTCGAACCGGCGCACCGACGCGGCGTCCCCCCGCGCGTCACGCGCGCGCTGCGGCGCGGGTTGGCGTTCGATCCCGCCGCCCGCTTCGCGTCGATGGCCGACCTGGCCGCCGCGATCGGCCCCCGCGGTCACGGCGCGCGGATCGCGGCCGGCGCCGGCGCCCTGGGCATCGGCGGCGCGGTCGCGCTGACGCTCACGCTCACGTCGTCGGCGGCGACCAACCCGTGCGCGCACAGCGGCGCCGGCCTCGACGCGCGCTGGTCGACCACCACCCGCCAGCAGCTCGCGAGCTCGCTCGCGGCGATCGCCGACGGCCCGGGCCCCGCCGCCGGCGACCGCGCGCTGCAGCTGCTCGATCAGCGGGCCGACCGCTGGCGCGCCACCGCGATCGAGACCTGCGAGGCCACCCGCGTCCGCCACGCCGTCCCGGTCGCGACCATGCGCGCGCGCGCCGCGTGCCTCGACCGCAGCCTGGCGAGCTTCTCGGCCGCGGTCGCGGAGCTCGGTCGCGCCGCGACCGTCGCCGATCTGTACGCCAGCGCCGCGGTGGCGCGGGCCGGGCTCGACGCGTCGGCGTGCGCTACCGCGGTGACGCCGCCGGCCGCGCCGCCGTCGCGCGACCTGATCGATCGCGTCGCCGCGCTGCAGGTGATGACCGCCGCCGGCCGCACCCGCGAGGCGCTGGCCGACGGTCCGGCGCTCGCGGCCGAGGCCGAGCGCGCGGGCGACACCGAATCCGCGGCCAACGCGTGGTGGACCGTGGCGCAGGCGTCGGGCTGGACCTCGACGGCGCTGGCCCGCGACGCCACGCGCCGCGCCGCGCAGGCCGCCACCGCCATCGGGCACCACGAGCGCGCGGCCGAGGCCTGGGCCAGCGCGATCGACCGCGCGGGCGTCGCCGGCGACTGGCGGGCGATCGACGACCTGCTGGCGATGGCGCGCGGCGCGGCGACCGCGGCCGGCACCGTCGAGAGCCAGCTCCTGGTCGACGCCGCCGAGGCGTCGGTGGCGGTCGAGAAGGCCGACTACCCGCGCGCCGAGGAGCTGGCGCGACAGGTGCTCGACGCCACCGCGGACCGGCCCGGCGCCGGGTCGCGCAGCCGCGCGTTCGACGTCCTCGGCGACGTCTACCTGCGCTCGCGCCGCTGGCCCCAGCTGGCCGAGCTGGCGCGGGCGCAGCACGCGCGCGCGCAGGCCGAGTACGGCGCCGCCAGCCCGCGCGCCGCCGCGCAGCTGGGCAGGATCGCGATCGCCGAGTACTTCCTCGGCAACGACGCTGAGGCAGCGCGGCTGTGGGATCAGGGCGAGGCCGAGCTGACGCGCGCCTACGACGGCCCCAGCGTGGCGCTGGTCAACGCGTTGTACGACCGCATCCGCACCGTCAGCAGCGAGGGCAACGAGTGGTCTCCCGCGGCGCGCGAGCTGGTGGCGCGCTCGGCGACCGCGGCCGCCGCGGTGCTGCCGCCCGACGACCAGCAGGTGGGCCGCATCGTCTTCAACCAGGCGCGCATCGCCGCCGCCGATGACCGCGGCGACGAGGCGCGGGCGCTGTTCGATCGCGCGGTCGCCATCTACGCGGCCCAGGACAACGTCAAGGAGTGGGCCGTGGTCGCCAACGGCGCGGCGATGTTCGACCAGGCCGACGACCACTGCGATCGCGCGATCGTGCGGTTCGAGGAGATCATCACGCGCGGCACCGCGGCCGAGCTGTCGCCGCGGTTCCTGGGCCTGGCCCGCTGCGGCCTGGGCTCGTGCCAGACCATCGCCGACGCCGACCGCGGGATCGAGACCCTCCTGGCCGGCGCCGCGCAGCTCGTCGACAGCGGCGTGCCGATGTTCGCGGCCCAGTGCGAGCTGGTCGCGGGCGACGTCGAGCTGCGCCGCGGGCAACGCGCCCGCGGCCTGGCGCTGGTGCAGCGCGCGCGGGCCCGCCTGGTCGGCGACAGCCCGATGGCCCAGGCGTTGCGCGCCCAGGCCGATCAGATCGCGCCGCCGCGACGCCGGTGACCCGACGGATCACGCCGGTCGGCGCAGCAGCTCGCTTGGCGACTTGACGGCGCGCAGCTTGATCCCGAGCGTCGCGCCGCCGACGCTGGCCGCGAGCGCGTCGAGGATGATCAGGAACGCGGCCACCGCGCCCATCGTGGCGGCGGCGTGGTCGGCGCGGCCGCCGGCCCCGACCGCGTTGGCGGCCGTGCTCATCACCGACTTGACGATGGCGTAGTAGACCGCGCCGAGCGCGCCCGACGCGAGCACGAACGGGCCGACCGCCTGGAGCGTGGTCGCGCGCGTCAGGTACCCCCCGAGGAACGCCATCAAGCCGACGAAGCCGAAGAACACCGCGGCGCTGACCTTCCAGCCGGCCTTGGCGGTGACGAACGACAGGCCCAGTCCGCCGACGACGGCGACCAGGGCGAAGAGCCAGACGAGATGTGCAGAGAGACGCTTGTCCGTGTCCATGATCGACCTCCGCGCCAGGTGACGAGTCCCCGCGATCGGCGCCGCGCGTCGGGGTCGGTCGCGCTTGCGACGACGTCCGCTTCATCAAGCGCCGTGCCACCGCGATCGCGCCGCGGCGCGCGTGGCGCAGGTCCGTGACCGCGCGCGGCTGACACGGTGACGACACGCCGGCGCTGCGGGTAGAATGCGCGGGTGAGCGAGACCTTGACCGACGAGCCGTCCTCCGTCGACGGGCTCGGCGCCCGTCCGGCGGTGCTGCTGATCGCCACGGGCGGGCGGTCCCTGGTGCGCGCGGTGACGGTCGCACGCGACGGCCGCGCGACGCTGGGCCGCGCGCTGCAGCTGCGCGGTGCCACCCTCGAGCTGGACGACGGCCGCGCGTCGCGCACCCACGCCGAGGTGCGCGCGGTCGGCGGGCGCTGGCGCGTCCGCGATCTCGACAGCCACAACGGCACGTTCGTCGACGGGCGCCGCGTGACCGACGAGGTCACGGTCGACGACGGCGCGCTGGTGCGGACCGGCGCGTCGCTGTTCTGGCTGTGCGCCGACGGGGCCGCGGCCCGCGACGACGGCGTGACCACCGAGGGCGGGGTCGTGCGCGGCCTCCGGTCCCACGCCGTCGACGACGCGGTCCGCCGCGCGGTCAGCGCGCCGACGCTGTTGATCCTCGGCGCCAGCGGCACCGGCAAGGAGCGGCTCGCGCGCAGCTACCACCAGCACGGCCCGCGGGCCGGCGGGCCGTTCGTGCCGGTCAACTGCGCGGCGATCCCCGAGGCCATCGCCGAGCGCGTCCTGTTCGGCTCACGCAAGGGCGCCTACTCGGGCGCCGACGACGCGCCCGGCTACGTGTCGGCGGCCCACGGCGGCACGCTGTTCCTCGACGAGCTCGGCGAGCTCGACCTGGCGCTGCAGGCCAAGCTCTTGCGCGTGCTCGAGAGCCGTGAGGTGTGGCCGGTCGGGGCCACCCGCGGCGTCCCGATCGAGCTCGGGCTGGTCGCGGCCACGCACCGCGATCTGCGCGCCGCGGTCGCGGCCGGCCGCTTCCGCGAGGACCTGTACTACCGGCTCACCAAGCCGGTGGTGCACGTGCCGGCGCTACGCGAGCGCAAGGACGAGCTCCCGGTGCTGGCCCTGCGCGCCCTGGCGGCGGTCAGTCCGACGCTGACCCTGCACCCGCGCCTGCTCGACGCGCTGTGCCTGCGGCCGTGGCCCGGCAACGTGCGCGAGCTGCTGCACGAGGTCCGGGCCGCCGCCGACGCCGCGGTCGCGGCCAACGCCCGCGAGGTCCGGCTCGAGCACCTCGCCGAGGACGCCGGCCAGAGCTTCGCGGCGCCGGCCGTCGACGCGCCCGATCAGCCCGCCCGCATCGCGACCCGCGAGCTCGACAAGGACGAGCTGGTCGCCGCCGTCGCCGCCGCGGGCGGCAACGTCTCCGCCGCCGCCCGCGCGCTGGGCCTTCATCGCACGCAGCTCTACCGCCTGCTCGATCGCCACGGCCTCGCCCGCCCGTAGCGATCACTCATCGATCCCGGCGCACATGCACGCCGGGTTCGAGCCCAGCCCCGGGGCCGTATCGCAGCTGATGTAGCCGGTCGAGATCTTCGCGGCCAGGCACGTGCCGACGCCGCCCGGCCAACCAACGCCGCGGCAGTAGACCTCGCACGAGGTCGTCCCGTTGTTGCCGTACTTGCGGAACACCCGCATCGTGTCGAGGCGCACCGGGCCACCGACGTCGAGGCGCTCGCGCGGCGCCGGCTGGTCCATGCCGACGCGGTGGTTCGCGTAGTCGAGCACCAGCGTCTGGCCGTCGAAGGCCTGGTTGCCGGCGGCGGCGTCCTTGCGCGCGACGATCGCCGAGTTGACGGCGAAGCTGGTGCCGGTCAACGTCAGTCCGGTCCCGCCGCTGTAGCTAGCGCTGGCGTCCGCCGCGCACGACCAGGTCCCGGCCGTCGCGCCGGCCTTGAGCACCTGCCCGGCCGCGCACGGACTGAGCGCGAAGCTGGTCCCGATCAGCGCGACGCCACCGTTGGTCGTCGCGCCGTATTGCGTGTCGTCATCGGGCTCGCACGTGACCGTGCCGTCCACGTTGATCTGGCGGATCGACGCCCCGGCGACGCAGGCCCCGGCGACGCGCGCCTGGATCACGCTGGTGTTGACGGCCAGCGCCACGGCGCCGCTGGCGCCGCCACCGCTGAGCCCCGCGCCGGCGGTGACGGCGGTGATGTCGCCGGTGCTGGCGCAGGCGACGCTGCCATCGCTGCCGACCGAGGCCATCGCCGTCCCGGCGGCGCAGGTGCCGGTCACGCGCGCCTGCAACATCGCCGCGGTGTACGCGCCGACGCGCGTAGCCGTGTCGGCCGTCGTCGCGGTCTGCGCCGTCTGCGCGGTCAGGGCGCTGTCGGCGCTGTCGGCGTGGACGGCGTCATCGGCGAGCGCGGCGTGGTCGGCCTCCTCGGCGCGGAGCGCGTACGGCACGCTCGCGACCGGGAGGCGCGGCGCCAGCGGCGCGCCGTCGATGCGGATCTCTAGCCAGCGCGCGCTGCCGTCGAAGACGGCCGGCGCGAACGGCGTGATCGCGTCGAGGTCGACGAACACCGCGCCGCGCACCGCCAGCACCGAGTCGTGGGCCTCGGTCCACAGCGGCGCGCCGCCCGAGACGACCGGGTAGAGCCGCAGCTCGAGGTCGTGGGCGCCGTCGACGGGGGCGCCGGCGGGATCGGTCAGACGCCCGGCCAGGTTGAGGGTGTGGGGCACGTCGGCGGCGGCCGGGCCGGTGGCGAGCGCGAGCGCCGTCGTCGAGAGGGCGCACGCGGTGATGAGCAGAGCGAGCTTGGTCATGTCAGTTTCCTCCTGCGGACACGGTGACGGTGAGGGCGCTCTCGAGCTGGTGCGCGCCGTTGCGACTGGCCCCCGGCGCAGCTCCGCCGGTGATCTCGACCTCGAGGCGGTACCGCGCGTCGGTGACCGCCCCGCCGACCACCGTGAGCTCGCGCGCGGTGCCCGGCGGCGGCGGCGGCGGCGGCGGCGGCGGCGCGTCGATCGGCGCGTCGATCGGCGCGTCGACGGCGGCCGCGTCGACGGCGGTCGCGTCGGGCGACGCCGCAGCGTCGGGCGGGGGCGTGAACGTGGCGCTCACGGTGCCGCACCCCAGGGCGCACACCGCGACGGCAGACAGGGACCAGGTGAGCAGACGCATCGGACCTCCTGCAGGTCCACTGAGCAACTGGCGCGCCGACGCAACCGCGCGCGGTCACGAGGTCCGCGCCGGCGCGGCGGCTGTCACGGGCGCGGCCGTGTCGTCACGTGTCAGGTCAGCCCGGGCCGCCCGAAGCCGACGGGCCGCGGCCCCACCCCTGCACGTCCGCGCACAACGCCCCCGCCGCGCGCACCTTACACATGAAGTTCTGCGGCGTTGACGGATCGTTCGGGGCGGCCGCGCGTGTGAAGCTGTCACCATGAAGCTCCGCCTTGCCCTCGCCGCCGCCGCGGCCGCGCTCGCGACCACGCCCACCCTCGCCCACGCCTTCTGCGGGTTCTACGTCGGCGGCGGCGGCGCCGAGCTGTTCAACAACGCCACCCAGGTCGTGCTGATGCGCGACGGCACCCGCACGGTGCTGTCGATGCAGAACAACTACCAGGGGCCGCCGTCGGACTTCGCGATGGTGGTGCCGGTGCCAGTGGTGCTGCAGGAGGCCAACGTCAAGACCCTGCCGCGCGAGGTGTTCGCCAAGGTCGATCAGATGGGCTCGCCGCGCCTGGTCGAGTACTGGGAGGCCGACCCGTGCGCGCCCGACGAGATCATGTACGACAGGTCGATGGTGCCGATGATGGAGATGGCCGACGACGCGCCGTCGTCGGCGACCGGCGGCAGCCACGGCGTCACGATCGAGGCCCAGTTCACCGTCGGCGAGTACCAGATCGTGATCCTGTCGGCCAAGGACTCGACCGGCCTCGACGCGTGGCTGCGCGAGCAGAAGTACCAGATCCCCAAGGGCGCCGAGCCGCTGCTGCGGCCGTACGTCGAGGCCGGCTCGAAGTTCTTCGTCGCCAAGGTCGACCCCAAGAAGGTCACGTTCGACCACGGCATGGCGCAGCTGTCGCCGCTGCGCTTCCACTACGACTCCGACGAGTTCTCGCTGCCGGTCCGGCTCGGCATGGCCAACTCGTCGGGCACGCAAGATCTGATCGTCAACATCCTCGCGCCGAGCCAGCGCTACCAGGTCGCCAACTACGGCAACGTCACGATCCCGACCAACCTCGACGTCAAGCCCGAGACCAAGACCCAGTTCGGCGCCTTCTACGCGGCGCTGTTCGATCGCACGGTCGAGCAGAACCCCGGCGCGGTCGTCACCGAGTACGCCTGGGACGCGTCGACCTGCGATCCGTGCCCGGGGCCGAACCTCGACGGCAACGACTTCATGACCCTGGGCGCCGACGTGCTCGGCACCGACAACTACTGGGGCCTGGTGCTGACCCGGCTGCACGCGCGCTACGCCAAGGGCGCGCTGACCGACGACCTGGTGTTCAAGGGCGCCGAGCCCATCGTCGGCGGCCGCGAGTTCGTGGTCGACGACGCCACCGGCAAGCTCGAGGAGCGCTCGCGCCCGTCCGACACCAACAACTTCCAGGGCCGCTACGCGATCCGCCACGCCTGGACCGGGCCGATCACCTGCGCCAACCCGGTCCGCGGCCGCTGGGGCGGCCCGCCCGGCGATCAGCTCGCCGACGCCACACCCCAGGCCGCGACCAACATCGCGTTCGCGCCGCGCGGCACGGTGTCGCTGCCCGACCTCGTCACCCAGGACATCCCCGAGCTCGGCGTCGTGGCCGGGGTCGCGCTGGCGGGCCCGAAGCCGGTGAGCAAGGCCTCGTACCCGGGCTGCACCTGCGCCGCGTCGGGCGGGGTCGCGGGTGGCGCCGCGGGCGCCGCGGGCGCCGGGGCGGTCCTGGCGCTGGTGCTGCGCCGCCGCCGCCGCCGGTGACCGGCCGTTCGGAGGCCCCGCCGCCGGTGTCGGCCGCCGCCGCCGGTGACCGACGGGTCGGAGGCCGCGGCTGCCGCCGGTGTCGGCCGCCGCCGGTGACCGGCCGTTCGGAGGCCGCCGCCGCCGCCGGTGTCGGCCGCCGTCGCCGGTGACTGTCCGTTCGGAGGCCGCGGCTGCCGCCGGTGTCGGCCGCCGCCGGTGCCGTTCGGAGGCCGCCGCCGCCGCCGGTGTCGGCCGCCGTCGCCGGTGACTGTCCGTTCGGAGGCCGCGGCTGCCGCCGGTGTCGGCCAGCCGCCGGTGACCGTCCGTTCGTAGACCGCGCCGCCCGCGGTCCGTGGTATGGCGTCGGCGTTGTCACAAGAACCCAACGCGATGCTGAGCTGGACCCCGGTGGAGCGCGCGTGGGTCGGCGGTGACGAGTTCGTGCTCGCGCGCGACGGCGACGACTGGGTGGTCCGGGTCGAGCAGCGGATCCTGATGACCAACCGGATGTACGCGTCCGAGGTCGCCCTGGCCGAGCTGTCGCTGGCGCAGATCGAGGAGCCCCGCTCGGTGCTGATCGGCGGCCTCGGCCTGGGCTACACGCTGCGCGCCGTGCTCGACCTCGTCGGCGACGACGCCGCGGTCACGGTCGCCGAGCTGGTGCCCGAGCTGGTCGAGTGGAACCGCACGCACGTCGGGGTCCTCAACGACTTCCCGCTCGAGGATCCGCGGGTCGAGGTCGTGATCGGCGACGTCTACGACACGCTCAAGCGATCGCCGGGCGCGTTCGACGCGATCCTGCTCGACGTCGACAACGGCCCCAAGGCCCTGTCCCAGGCCAAGAACCAGCGCCTCTACAGCGACGCCGGCACCCGGGTGTGCCTGACCGCCCTGGCGCCCGACGGGATCCTCGCGGTCTGGGCCAACGGCCACAGCCCGCGCTACGCCCGCAAGGTCGAGGCGCTCGGCTGCGAGGTCGACGTGCAGTGGGTCCGGAACACCGCCGACTCGCGCTCGCACTCGGTCGTCTACCTGATCCGACCCTGACCGCGGCGGCGGTCGCGCCCTCCGCTGGTCGTCGCCGTCTCCGACGTGCGGATGGGTCGCCCCGAGACGATCTCGCTCGCCCAATGACTCCCGCGACCTGCGCCGACACCGCCGCAGCCTGGGAGGCGGTCGCCGATCCGGGGGGAGGCGATCGCGTGGACAGCGGCGGGCGAGGTCCCTAGCGTGACGGCCATGAGCGCTCCAGCGATCGATCAGGCCGCGGCCGCACCGCCGCCGCCGAACGTCCTCGACCTGCCGTGCGGCGCGTGCCAGCGCGTGACGGTGCACCAGCGCCGGCCCGACGGCCTGCTGGTGTGCGTGCCGTGCCGCGTGCGCGCCGAGGCCCCGGCGTGGCCGCACCCGTCGTCGGCGATGCCGCCGGTGGCGCCCGCGCGCAGCCCGACGACCGCCGTCGCGCCGATGCTGCTGGTCGGCGGCATCCTCGCCGCGGTCAGCGTGTTCCTGCCGTGGATCTCCCTCGGCGCGCTGAGCCGCAGCGGCATGGAGCTCGGCGACGGCGGCGACCCGGCCATCATCCTCGTCCTCGCCGGCGTCGCCGTCGTCCTGTCGCTGCGCGCGCCGCTCGGCGGCGGCCGCCGCTTCTTCGCGTTCCTGGTCGGCCTCGCGATCCTCGTCATCGCCGGCATCGACTTCCAGGAGATCAAGGAGCGGGTCGACGGCCTCGCCGATTCGCCGCTGGCTGGCGCCGCCAGCGTCGGCAGCGGGCTCTACGTCGCCATCGTCGGCGGCGCGCTGGCGGCGATCGGCGGCGGCACCGGCAAGTAGCGCCGCGGCGGCGCTGCCCCAAGCGGCACCGGCACGGAGCGCGGGGGCGCGACGGTAGCTACCGAAAATGCCACCGGCCCCGCGGAGGGGCCGGCGCTCAGTCGAGGCGAAGCGGAGGCGATCAGTTCTTGCTGCCGACCAGCTCGTAGTTCGAGGAGGTGGCGTAGCCGCGGACCTGGACGAAGATCTTGGCGGGCTGCGCCAGCGTGACCTCGCACGACTCGTTCGAGCCGTTCTTGTAGGGGCGGCAGTCGTACTTGGTCGGGGTCGGCTCGCTGCCGATGCGGACGTAGAGGTCGGCGTCGTTGGTGCCGGTGATCGAGAAGGTGTAGGTGCCGGCGGCGAGGGTCGGGGTCGGGAAGCGCTTGATCTCGGACTTCTTGACCACGCCGCTGCCGCTCAGGCCGGCCCAGCCCTCGGGCTGACCGCCGCCGCCCGGGGTGAAGGTGTTGTCGGCCTCGCCGGTCACCAGCACGACCTGCGAGCGGTCGACGTTGGCGAAGATCTGCTCGTAGGTCTTGGGGTCGCTGTACGACAGCAGGCCCTTGAACATCGCCATCGTCGCGCCCGGCATCGACGAGAAGAACGCCGGCATGCCGTTGTTGATGACGTCGACGTACTTGGTGCCGACGGGGTCGTCGCTGTTGACCAGGCGGTGCGCGTCGATGATCGAGCCGTCGACGTAGGCGTAGGTGTCGCAGCCGTTCTCGAACATGATCACGTACTGACCGGCGACCCAGCGGCCGGCGCGGGCCAGCGCGCGGACGTTGGCGCCGAGGCCAGCGTGGCCGTTGTAGACGATGAAGTCGGCGCGGGTCGACAGGCCCTCGTACTTGGTGCGGAACGCCGACTGGTTGAGCGCGGTGCGCACGTTGTCGGTCAAGAGCGCGTTGATCTGGATGGTCTTGCCGTCGGGCAGGGTCGCGCGGAACTCGACGTCGGTCACCGAGGTGCCGGGGTTGCTCGGCAGGGTCGCCGGCACGGTCGTGACGGCGTAGGCGCCGAGGTCGCGCTTCACGGCGGCGATGAACTGGTTCCAGCCGGCGACGCCGGCGTCGCTCGAGGTGGTCGCGCCGTCCTCGTACTTGCCGAAGATGGCGACCATCTTGAGCGCGCCGTCCTCCCAGACCTTGTCGTACTCGGGGAACTTGCCGGTCGTGTTGATCGGCGAGACGGTCAGCGACGCGGTGACCTTGTAGACGTCGGCCGCGGTGAACGTGCAGCCCGAGCGCTCGGGCCGGAAGTAGTACCACATCGATCCCGAGTCGACCTCGTGGGCGCCGAAGTCGACGCAGGCGTGGCCGTAGCTGGTCGCGAACGCCTCGATCTTCGAGTAGCTCATGTCGGCCGGGAAGGTCAGCTTCACCGACGACGGCAGGTTGGTCTTGCTGCCCCACGAGACCGGCATCTTGGCGTGGTAGGTGATCTTGGTCAGGCCGTTCTCGCTGGACTTGACGATGTCGGTCAGCTGGACCTTGTCGAGGCGCCCGACCGAGTTCTTCCCGTTGAGCTGGCCGATCGTATAGAGGAGCTGGTCCTTGATCGTCTGCTCCGAGTTCCACGACGAGTCGGTCACGAGCTGACCGTCGAACTCCATGTCCATGAACACGGCGGCGGCGCTGGTGTCGGCCTTGCCGTCCGCGTCCTTCACGATCTCACCGGCGAAGGGGTCGTCCTCGGTGGCGCACGCGGCCAGGGGGCCGGCGACGAGCGGGGCGGCACACAGCAGAGCCAGGGGCGAGATGCGCTTCATGTCAGGTAGATGGAGCAAGGGTGGTGCCACCACTGAACCTGCCTAACCATAAGAGATCACTTGGCATGGAGGCGGCTGATCGAGTCGCCGGTGCTGGGGTCCGCGCCTCGGGCAGCCGGCGGATCGAGTAGCCGCCTGGCCGGGATACGCCGAGGGGTGGACGGCCGAGCACCTCTCCCGCCGCGCCGAGCGCCTGGGCGGCTGAACACGCCCAGCACCGCGCGCCACCCCGCCCAGCCGCGCCGACCGCCTGGGCGGCTGAGCACGCCCAGCACCGCGCGCCCCCACTCCGCCCGCCGCCCGGCGGCTGAACACGCGCAGCACCGCGCCCGCCGCGCCGCGCCAGCCGCGGGACACCTCGCCCGGGCAGATCCTTTGGCGCGATCGCGCGTGCAAGGCGCATGTCCCGCGTCGCCGCCGCCCTCGCCTCGCTCGCCCTCGCCGTCCCGATGACCGCCGCCGCGCAGCCGCCGGATCGCACCTTCGAAGCTTCGGGGATGACGATCGGCGATGGCGGCGACATGCGCGCCTCGACCCGCGATTGGCTGGTCGGCCCGCCCGGCTGGGACGTCGGCGGCGAGCTGCGCTTCATCACCAGCGATCTGGGCCTGGCCGACGGCCGCGCGCTCAAGCTGACCGACGTCGGGCTGGTGCGCGCGCGCGTGCGCTACACCGCGGCGCGCCGGGTCGAGCTGTTCGGCTCGATCGACGCGCTCGCCAAGCAGCCGGCCTACGCCGACAGCGCGCCGCTGCAGGGCATCACCGCCGGCCTCAAGGTCGCGGTGTCGCGGGCGTGGGCGCTGTCGGCGACCGCGAGCGGCGGCCCGACGCTGGGCGACGACGGCCAGTGGGGCACGGGCGGCACCGCGGTCGTGTACCGGTCGCACCCCGACCAGACGCTGTCGTTCCAGGTCGCGGGCGGCGCCAGCGCCACCGCGCTGCGGATGGACGCCACGCCCGATCAGTGGCTGACCGAGCTGACCGCCGGCGGCCAGATCATGTTCCACACGCCCAACGGCTGGTGGGGCACGTGGCTCGGCGCCAGCATCGCGGTGCCGGTCGCGGCCTCGGCCGACCTCGATCCCAACACCCGCCTCGACGTCAGCGTCGGCTCGGTCTACGCGGTCGCGCCGACCTGGGACATCTACCTCGAGGGCTCGATCGTCGACCGCGGCGACGCCGGCATGGCCGCGACGATGCTGCCGATCCTCGACGGCGGCTTCGATCAGCGCCAGCTCGTCGTCGGCGTGGTCCGCCGCTTCGACGGCGCGCGCGATCACGGCCGCGGCCGGCGCGGCGATCCGATGCTGGTCGGCGCGCGCTGACCACGGCGCGGCTGCGCTACCATCGCGCGGTGCCGCCGCCGTGCGTGTTCTGCGCGATCGTCCGCGGCGCCGAGCCGGCCAGCGTGGTCGCGCGCACCGACGCCGCGCTGGCGTTCATGGACAACCGGCCGTGGCGCCGCGGCCACGTCCTGTGCGCGCCGACGGTCCACGGCCAGCGCCTCGGCGACGTGCCGGCCGACGCGGTCGCCGCGGTGTTCGCCCTGGCCGCGCGGGTGACCGCGGCGGTGCGGGCCTCGGGCCTGCCGTGCGACGACGTCAACCTGCTGGTCAACGACGGTCCGGTCGCCGGACAGACCGTGGGCCACCTGCACGTCCACGTCGTGCCGCGGGTGCGCGGCGATCTGTGGCGCGCGCTGACCCTGGGCCCGCGCCGGCTGCTGCCGCCGGTCGCGCGCGCCGCCCTCGACGCCGACGCCGCGCGGGTCGCCGCCGCGCTGGTCCGTCAGTCGGTGTAGACGATCAGGTACGGGATCTGCGCCTCGACCCCGCGGGCCATGAGCCCGATCTGATCGACCGTGCCCATGGTCGTGAACGACGCGGTGACCTCGTCGGCGCCGAGCCGGCCGACGCAGGTCGAGGTCGCGTTGCGCCGCTCGATCCGCACGAGGCCTGACGCCGGCGCGGTGAGCATCGCGGCGAACGACGCCAGCACCGTCGTGCCGACCTGGGTCGGGCCGGACAAGGCCAGGCTCGCCAGGGACGCGGGGCTGACCATCAACGCGCTCTGGCGGATCGCGCAGCCGCTGCCGGTGCCGGCGGCGAAGTCGACCGGCGTCATCACCGCGAGGTACGACAACGGCACGACCTGGGTGAAGGTGTAGCCGGCCTCGACGACGATCGCGTCGGTGCCCATCGGCGCCGTCAGGGGCCGGCCGAGTTGCGCGACGGAGGCCGTGGCCGGCACCCGCAGCGCGTCGCCGCTGACGGTCCACGTCCCGGCCGCCGACGTCCACCCGGGCACGCCCATCGGCGCGCCGGTCCACGGCTCGAACAGCAGGAGCTGGTTGCGCGGATCGAGCGGCCGCGGATCGCAGGCGTCGCCGAGACCGTCGCCGTCGCTGTTGGCCTGCAGGGTGTCGGCCACGTGCGGGCACCGATCGCACAGATCGCCGACGCGATCGTCGTCCTCGTCGTGCTGGTCGGGGTTGGCGACGATCGGGCAGTTGTCGACGTCGTCGACCACGCCGTCGCCGTCGCTGTCGAGGGGCGCCGCGTCGATCGCGCGCGCGTCGAGCTGCGCGCCGTCGAGGACCGCCCCGTCGAGCGGCGTCGCGCCGTCGACCTCGCCCGCGTCGACGACGCAGGTGCCAGCCAGGCTGCCGGCGCCGGCGCCCCACTCCTGGCAGCGCGCGCCCGGGAAGCTGCAGAAGCCGTTGGCCTCGCAGGTGCCGCCGGCGCAGTCGGCGCCGCTGGCGCAGTGGTGCTGATCGGGCCCCAGGCACGCGGCGCTCGCCAGCGTCACCACCACGCCCAGGACGCGCGCGAGCTCCATCACCCCGATGGTACGACAGATCGCGCCGATCACGCTCACCACCCCGCAACCGCGGTCTTGGATTAGGGTCCGGAGGTTCGCCCTCTGCGGAAAGGCCTCCGATGATCCGTCGTGCTCCCTGGTGGTTTGCCCTGGTCCTGGCGGCGTGTAGCTCGCACGCCGCGCGTCCGACGCCCCCGACCCCGCCGCCGATCACCGCCGCGCAGCCGCCGCCGGACGTCGACGCGCCGCCCGCGGTCGACGGCCCGCTGCCGCTGTGGTCCGCGGTCAAGCGCGGCACGCTGCCCAACGGCCTGACCTACTACGTGCTGCCGCACAAGCAGCCCGAGGGCCGCGCGGCGCTGTGGCTGGCGGTCAACGCCGGCGCGCTGCAGGAGGACGACGACCAGCAGGGCCTGGCCCACTTCGTCGAGCACATGGCCTTCAACGGCACCGGCAAGTTCCCGAAGCAGGCGATCGTCGACTACCTCGAGCAGATCGGCATGGAGTTCGGGCCCGACGTCAACGCGTACACGTCGTTCGACGAGACCGTCTACCAGCTCCAGGTCCCGACCGACGATCCCGCGTTCGTCGGCACCGGCCTCGACATCCTGCGCGAGTGGGCCGGCGACATCAGCTTCGATCCGGTCGAGGTCGACAAGGAGCGCGGCGTCGTGCTGGAGGAGTGGCGCCTGGGCCGCGGCGCCGACGAGCGGGTCTTCACCAAGCAGGCGCCGATCCTGTTCGGCGGCACCCGCTACGCGATCCGCCTGCCGATCGGCAAGCCCGAGATCATCAAGAGCGGGCCGCGCGAGGCGCTCGTCCGGTTCTACCGCGACTGGTACCGCCCCGACCTGATGGCGGTGATCGTCGTCGGCGACGTCGACCCGGCCGCGGCCGAGGCCGCGATCCGCGCGCGCTTCGGCGATCTGGTCAACCCGGCCACGCCCCGACCGCGCGTCGGCGGCGGCGCGCTCGATCGGTCCGGCGCCAAGATCGCGATCGACACCGATCCCGAGCTGCGCCAGACCTGGGTCGGGATCCAGGACATGTTCCCGCACCGGCGCGAGAGCCACGCGATCGACTACCGCATGTTCGTGCAGGACGCGCTCTACAACCGCATGCTCGGCCAGCGCCTGGCGACCTTGGCGCGCAAGCCCGACGCGCCGTTCGTCGTGGCGTTCTCGTCGACCGGCGACGCCACCCGCGAGTTCGAGGAGTTCGGCCGGCGCGCGATCGCCAAGGACGGGCGCATCGCCGACACGCTCGAGGCGCTGCTGACCGAGGTCGCGCGGGTCCAGCGCCACGGCTTCACCGCCGCCGAGCTCGAGCGGGCCAAGCGCGGCTATCTGAAGGGGACCGCCGACAGCGCCGCCGAGTGGGACCAGCAGGACGCGCGGAGCTACACCGACGAGCTGACCCGCCACTTCTTCCAGGGCGAGCTGGTGATCGGCCGGGTCGCCGAGGACGCGCTGGCCCGGCGCTACACGCCCGAGGTCACGCTCGACGAGATCAACCACCTGGCCGACGCGTGGCTGGCCAGCGCCACCCGCGCGATCACGATCACCGCGCCCGCCAAGGCCAAGGGCGTCCCGACCCGGGCCGAGGTCGAGGCGATCGTCGCGGCGGTCGACGGCCGGACGATCGAGCCGTGGGTCGAGGACGCGGTGCCGACGTCGCTCCTGGCCCAGGCCCCGACGCCGGGCACGATCGTCAGCGAGCAGCCGGCCGACGACCTGGGCGTGACCCGGTGGACGCTCAGCAACGGCGCGAAGGTGATCGTCTTGCCGACGACGTTCGAGAACCAGCGCGTCCACCTCACCGCCGACAGCCCCGGCGGCACCGCGCTGGTCGCCGACAAGCGGTTCGCGAGCGCGCGGTTCGCGGTCGAGGCGGTCACCGCCGGCGGCGTCGGCGCGCTCACCGGCGATCAACTCGACCGCGTGCTCAGCGACAAGAGCGTGTCGCTGTGGCCGTGGCTGGGCGAGGTCGCCGAGGGCCTGCGCGGCGACGCCGCCACCGCCGATCTGCCGACGCTGCTGCAGCTCGTGCACCTGCGCATGACCGCGCCGCGCAAGGACCCCGACGCGTTCGCGGCCTGGCAGCGCGGCCGGATCGAGCTGCTCGAGCGCCGCGACGCCACGCCCGAGATCGTCATGAACGACGCCATGACGCTGGCGATGTCGGGCGGCCACAAGCGCCGCGCGCCGGTCACCGCCGCCGCGGTCCGGGCGGTCGATCTCGACACCGCGCTCGCGGTCTACCGCGAGCGCTTCGGCGACGCCGGCGACTTCACGTTCACGTTCGTCGGCAACGTCGACCTGAAGACGCTGCGGCCGCTGGTCGAGACCTACCTGGCCAGCCTGCCGGGCACCGGCCGGGTCGAGCCGCGCAAGGACATCGGCGTCAAGCCGCCGCGGGCCGTGGTCAAGAAGGTGGTCAAGCGCGGCACCGAGCCCAAGGCGTACGTCCAGCTGGTCTTCCACGACGACCTCGCGTGGTCGCACGACGCCGAGCGCGACGTCGAGATCCTGGGCGCGGTGCTCGAGATGCGCCTGCGCGAGATCCTGCGCGAGGACATGGGCGGGGTCTACGGCGTCGGCGTCTGGGGCTGGGTCACGCGCGCGCCCACGCAGCGGCGCCAGTTCTTCATCCGGTTCGGGTGCGCGCCCGAGAACGTCGAGGCGCTGCGCGCCGCGGCGCTCGCCGAGATCGCGCGCATCCAGCAGGACGGCGTCGACGTCAGCTACCTCGACAAGGTCAAGGAGACCCGCCGCCGCGCCCACGAGCTCGCGGTCAAGGAGAACGACTACTGGCTGGGCCTGCTGTCCCAGGCCGCGCAGTTCGGCGACGACCCGCACGAGGAGCTGACCGGCGCCGAGGCCAGCGCCCGCGTCACCAACGACAACGTCAAGGCCAGCGCCCAGCGGTTCCTGTCGAGCAAGCGCTACGTGTCGGGCACGCTCTTGCCGGCCAGGTAGCGCGCCGGCGCGCGCGCCGACGGGCGCCGCGCACGACGACCAGCGACGACCCGCGACGACGCCCCCGCGCACGACGACCCGCGACGACCCGCGCCGACGCCCCCGCGCACGACGACCCGCGACGACCCGCGCCGACGCCCCCGCGCACGACGGCCAGGGACGACGCGCGACGACCAGCGCCGGCGCACGACGACCAGCCGCGAGCGACGAATGCGCGGGGGCGCGCGGGCGTTGTAGGGTCGTGCTCGCCATGACCGTCCGCGCTCGCCCTCGGCGCCGTCAGCTCGCTCGCCTGCGGCGCGGGGGGCCCCACGCCCTGACGGCCGACGTCGGCGGACCGGAGGCGGGCCTCGCCCCCGATCCGCGGTAGGCTGCGCGCGATGTCCTTCCAGGAGCTGGTCGACGCGGCTGGCCTGACCGTCGAGTTTCCGCCCGCCGTCGAGGCCGAGGTCGCCGCGTACCTGCGCGACCCCGGGCTCGACGATCCCGCGCTGGTCGATCGCACCGACCTGCCGTTCGTCACGATCGACGGCCCCGGCACGCGCGATCTCGATCAGGCGATCCACGTCGCCGCCACCGGCGGCGGCTTCCACCTGCGCTACGCCATCGCCGACGCCTCGTACTACGTGCGGCCCGGCACCGCGCTCCACGCCGAGGCCCTGCGCCGCGGCGCCAGCTTCTACCTGCCGGGCCTGTCGGTGCCGATGCTGCCGCGGGCGCTGTCCGAGGGCCTGGTCTCGCTCGGGCCCGACGGCGAGCGCCGCGCGCTGATCTTCGACGTGCGGCTCGACGGCCGCGGCACCGTGACCAAGTTCGAGCTCGAGCGCGCGCGCGTGCGCAGCCGCGCCAAGCTGACGTTCGAGGGCGTCGAGGACTACGTCACCGGCCGGGCCAAGCTGCCGGGGCCGCGCGCGATCGGCCCGAGCCTGATGGCGATCGCCGCGCTCGGCGAGCTGCGGTGCAAGCACGAGGACCGGGCCGCGATGGTGCGCTACCGCCGGCCCGAGACCACGGTCCGGCTCGAGCCCGACGGCACGATCGTCGTCGACGCCACGCCCCGCACCGCGATCGAGCTGGCCAACGAGCAGATCAGCATCCTGTGCAACGCGCTCGGCGGCCGCTACCTGCAGGGCGGCCCGCCCGAGCTGGTGCAGCCGATCTTCCGCGTCCACGAGCCGCCCGACCCCGACAAGGTCGCGGGCTTCGAGCGGCTGGTGGCGCAGGTCGCGCGCGGGCGCGGGCTGCCCGACGATCCATGGCTGTACCGCCGCGCCGCCGATCAGGGCCTGGCCGGCTACCTGCAGCACCTCCCGACCGCCGGCCCCGGCGGGCGCCTGGCGCGGGCGCTGCACCGCCAGGCCATGTTGCTCAACGGTCGCTCGGTGTTCGCCGACGAGCCGCGCGCCCACTTCGGCGTCGGCGAGCAGATCTACTCGCGCTTCACCGCGCCGATGCGCGAGATGGTCGGCATCCAGTGCCACGCCCAGGCCGTCGATCGCATGGTCGGCGCGTCGCCGCGGTCGCGGGCCGAGGACGAGGCCATCCGCGCGCAGGTGATCGAGGCCGGCAACCGCTCGAAGGACGTCCAGCGCCAGCTCAACCGCGAGCTCGACGGTCGGGTCATCGCGGCGGTGCTCGGCCCCGACCTGGCCGCGCCCTACGGCGAGCGCCGCCGCTACACCGGCACGATCGTCGGCCTGGCCCCGGGCCGCATCCACGTCGTCCTCGACGCGCCGCCGCTCGACGTGCGCGTGCCGCTGATCGAGCAGGGCAAGCTCGAGGGCGGCGGCTGGCTGACCGTGGTCCAGGACGGCGCCCGGCTGACGCGCAAGGACGGCTCGACGGTGTGCCGGCTCGGCGACGAGGTCCGCGCGGTCGCGGTCGGGCGCGAGGCGGTCGTGATCGACGTGGTCGTCAAGCCGCTGCCCGAGCTGCACGACGAGCTGGTCGACGCCGCCAGCGCGGCGCTGCGGGCGTGGCTGCCGCGGTTCCGCGCCGCCCACCCGGGCCCGCTCGACGCGGTCGCGCTGGTCACCGACGCCGCGTGCTGGACCGCCGAGCCGGCCGCGTCGACCGCCGCCGATCGGGCCGAGCGCGTGGCCCGGTTCGGGCCGCGCCAGCGCGCCGAGGCCGACGCCGCGCGCTGGTCGGTCGGGGCCTGGGCCGACGACGTCGCCGTGGCCGAGTTCGACGGCGTGTCGACGCTGATGCGGACCCAGGCCCACGCCCACGCCGACACCCCGGCCGCGTTCCGGGCCACGGTCCACGAGGCGCTGATGACCGCGCTCGAGGACGCCGACACCCACGGCCTGTTCGATCGCGAGGCCGCGGCCCGGTTCGTGACGATCACCGGCGCGGCCGACGCGGCCGCGCTCGAGCGCGAGTCGGCCGAGCGCCTCAACCACCAGGGCGAGGCCGACGCGCTCCTGACCTACCTCGATCACCGCGCCTGATCGGCGCGCGAATGCCGGCGCCGCGCGGCGCGTTGTCGCTGGGAAATCGTGCTACCCAGGTCGTGACCCATGGACAAGATCGTCGTCGAAGGCGGCAGCCGCCTGGTTGGTGATATCGCGATCGGCGGCGCCAAGAACGCCGCGCTGCCGCTCCTGGCGTCGGCGCTCCTGCCGAACGGGCCCAGCACGTTCAAGAACGTGCCGCAGCTCCAGGACGTGGCGACGATGGCCAAGCTCTTGCGCCAGCTCGGCTGCACCGTCGACGGCAAGCGCACGATGGTCATCGAGCCGCCCTCGGCCAAGAAGGCCAAGCTCGAGGCGCCGTACGAGCTGGTCAAGACCATGCGCGCGTCGATCGTCGTGCTCGGCCCGCTCGTGGCCCGGTACGGCCGGGCCCGCGTGTCGCAGCCGGGCGGCTGCGCGATCGGCACGCGCCCGATCGACCAGCACCTCAAGGGCCTGGCGGCGATGGGCGCCAAGATCCACCTCGACCACGGCTACGTCGAGGTCGAGGCCAAGCGGCTCAAGGGCGCGACGATCGTGCTCGACATGCCGACGGTCACCGGGTGCGAGAACCTGATGATGGCCGCGGCCCTGGCCAAGGGCCGCACGGTCATCGAGAACGCCGCGCGCGAGCCCGAGGTCGAGGACCTGGGCCTCGTGCTCAACAAGATGGGCGCCCACGTCACCGGCGCCGGCACCGCGATCATCACGATCGAGGGCGTCGACGAGCTCCAGCCGATCGAGCACACGATCATCCCCGATCGGATCGAGGCCGGCACGTTCGCGATCGCCGCGGCGCTGACCCGCGGCGACGTGCTCCTGCAGGGCGCGCGGGCCGAGCACATGGACGCGATCATCGCCAAGCTGCGGGCGGCCGGCTCGACCGTCACCGTCGAGGCCGGGGGCGTGCGCGTGCGCGGCGGCGGCGACATCCTGCCGATCGACATCACGACCCAGCCCCACCCCGGCTTCCCGACCGACATGCAGGCGCAGTTCATGGTGCTGGCGACCCAGGCCAAGGGCCAGAGCATCATCCGGGAGATGATCTTCGAGAACCGCTACATGCACGTGCCCGAGCTGAGCCGCATGGGCGCCGACATCCACGTCGACGGCCGCACCGCGATCATCCGCGGCGGCAGCAAGCTGTCGGGCGCGGCGGTCATGGCCACCGACCTGCGCGCGTCGGCGTCGCTGGTGCTGGCCGGCCTGGTCGCCGGCGGCAAGACCGAGGTCCGCCGCGTCTACCACCTCGATCGCGGCTACGAGACGATCGAGAAGAAGCTGCGCGGCGTCGGCGCCAAGGTCAAGCGGGTGAAGGGGTGACGCCGCTGCGCCTGGCCCTGCCCAAGGGCCGCATCCTCGAGGAGGTCGCCGCGATCTTCGCGCGCGCCGGCTACGACCTCAGCCCGGCGCTGAGCGACAGCCGCAAGCTCATGCACGACTGCGGGCCGCTGCGGGTGCTGGTGCTGCGCAGCTCCGACGTGCCGACCTACGTCACCCACGGCGCCGCCGATCTCGGCGTGGCCGGCTCGGACGTGCTCGACGAGGAGGGCCGCGATCTGTACGAGCCGCTCGACCTCGGCGTCGGGCGCTGCACGATGATCGTGGCCGAGCCCGAGGCCGCGCGGCGCGAGCGCGGCGCGATGCACATCCGCTACGCCACCAAGTACCCGCGCATCACCAAGGACTACCTGCAGCGCAAGGGCCTCACCGCCGAGGTCATCAAGCTGTCGGGCGCGATCGAGCTAGGGCCGCTGACCGGCCTGTGCGATCGCATCGTCGACATCACCCAGACCGGCGAGACCCTGCGCCAGAACGGCCTGGCGATCATCGACACCGTCTGCGAGGTGTCGAGCCGCCTGGTGATCAACCCGGCCGCGCTCAAGCTGTCGGGGCCGGCCGTGGCCGACCTGATCGCGCGCCTCGGCGCCGCGGTCGCGACCTGACCGAGCGAGCCCGCGGCGGACGGCCGCGCGGACCGTGGGAACCGAGCGCGCGCGCGCGGTGTCGGAGCCCGCATGAAGTGGGCCGCGCTGGGGCTGATCGCGTGCGCGCAGGTGGCGTGGGCCGACGACGTCGGCACCGCGGCGCCGACCTCGGTGATCGCCGCCGCCGCCGACGGCAGCTGGGCGGCGCTGTGCCAGGCCCGGGTCGACACCGACGGCGACGGCGTCGTGGCGGTGCGGTCGTTCCCGGGCGGGACCGGCGGCGACCGCCAGGCCGCGTACCTCGTGCGCGGCGCCGGCGCCGGGACCCGGCTCGACGACGTGCGCGCGATCGATCCGTCGGGCCGCCGCCTGGTGGTCGAGCGCCGCGGGCGCGCGATCCTGGTGCAGCCCGGCCTCGGCCGCGACCTCGACCTGACCCGCCTGGGCGCCACCGACGGCCCGATCCAGTTCGACGCCGCCGGCGCGCGGCTGCTGTTCGTGACCGGCCGCGGGCGCACGCTGCGGCTCGTCGTCCGCGACCTCGCCGCCGGCACCCAGGTGGCGCTGGCCCCGGGCCCGGGCGCGCTGTGGCAGGTCGAGCTCGACGCCGGCGGCCGCTGGGTCCACGTGTGGATGAACGCGCCGCCGCCGGGCCAGGCGCCGTACACCACCAGCGACGGCCCGGGCGCGCCGAGCGTGTGCTGGACCGGCGCGGCCAGCGACGCGTCGTCGGCCTGGGGCACGCCGCCGGTCGAGCGCTGGCTCCCGGCGGTGCCCGGCGGGCGCCCGCGCGAGGTCCCCGACCTGATCGGCGTGCTCGACGGTCAGCTGCTGCGGCGCGTGGCCGGCGGCGCGCTCGTCCTCGATCCCGGGACCGGCGCGACGCCCGCCGAGCTGGTGCCGGCGGCGTGCGGCGGCCACGTCGTGAACGTCGACCACGCGCGGCGGCAGGTGGTCGTCACCTGCGACGCGCAGCTCGACCTGTCGGGCCGGGCGCCGCTCATGGCCTACGGCGGCGCCGCGCCGCGGGCGGTCGGGGCCACGATCGCCCCGCGCGCCCACGACTGGTTCAGCGACGACGGCCGGTTCCTGCTCGAGTCCGGCGCCGACGCCGGCACCGAGCTCGTCGACCTGGCGACCGGCGCCGCGCGCACCGTCACCGAGTTCCAGTTCATCCTCGGGCACCGCGGCGACCGGACGATCATCCAGCGCGGCCTGCACCTGGTCGTGCTCGAGCCCGGCGGCGAGCGCACGCTCGGCGAGATCGTCCGCTACCCGGCGGTGTTCACCGCCGGCGACCAGCTCTACGTCGAGCCGCTGGTGGTCGATCTCGCGACCGGCGCGCTGGTCGGCGCCGCGCCGATGGTGCCGGTCACGCGCGGGGGCTTCACCAACCCGCAGCGCGCCACGGTCCGCGCGATCGCCCGCGACGGCCGGCTGCTGATCGGCGCCGGCGGCGACCGCTGGTCGATGACCACCGGCCCGCTCCGGTGGGTCCGCCCTGAGGCGCCGTAGGCGATCGCCCCGCCACCTACCCACCAGGTAACGGTCGAACCGCCCCGGTTCGCCGCACGCGCGCCCGGCGTGTAGTATGAGTGACCGATCGTGTCGTCCGATCTCAGGGCCCTCGTCGCGGAAGAGATCCGCGTGCATCCGCGCGTGGCGTACCAGAGCCTGTTCGCGGACGAGTCGTCGGCGGCCAAGCTGGCCGCGACGCTGCCGCCGCTGCCGTGCTTCCGCAAGGAGTACGCGGGCGCGATCACGATCGTCGACTGGGATCACAAGCTGCCGTCGCAGACGCTGGCGCTGCGGGTCTTCGGCTACTACACCGAGGAGACCCTCGAGGCCGGCCTCGAGGCCTACGACGACCGCATCGAGGTCATCGCCGAGCGCGATCGCTACCCCGAGTTCGACGTGCCCGACTTCGACGCGCTCGCCGCCGACGAGGCCTACGAGATCGAGCTGTCGCCCAGCGGCACGATCGGCCGCTGTCGCCTGACCTCCGCCTGGCGCCGCACGATCGCGGCCGCCGACGCCTCGACCGCGGTGGCGCTGGCGGCCAAGAGCGCGGACTACGCGCGGCTGGTGGCCTCGACGGTCAGCCGCCCCGCGTACCTGGGCGAGCTCGAGGCGGTGTCGTGGACGCCGCCGTGCGAGACCCAGCACACCCGCTGGACCCTCGACGTCTGGTACCTGCTGGCGTTCGACGGCCGCGTCGGCACCGGCCGCTCGTTCCTGATCGACCTGGTCGACGGCGTCGTCGTCACGTCCCGCGACTTCTCGGTCCGCACCGGGTGATGGCGGCGCGGGCGCGGTGGCTGGCCGTGGTCGTGGCGCTGGCCGCGTGCGGCCGGGCGCGCACCGGCACCGGCGAGCGGGTCCACGTCGACGAGGTCGCGCCGGTCGCGGCCACGCCCGGCCGGGTCGTCGACGGCAGCTTCGCCAGCGCCGCGCTCGGCGTCGACAAGCGTTACCGCGCGTGGCTGCCGGCCGGCTACGACGCCGACGCCCGACGGTACCCGGTCATCTACATGCTCCACGGCCTCGGCGGCAGCGAGCAGGACTGGATCGCCGGCGGCCACCTCGACGACGTCGCCGCCGCGCTCGGGCTCGCGGCGATCGTGATCATGCCCGACGGCGACTCGAGCTTCTACGCCAACTGGGCGACGCCGGTCGACCGCGCCGCCTGCCTGGCGCGCGGCAACCCGTTCCAGCCGCGCGAGGACGCCGAGCGCTACTGCGTCGCGCGCGCGGCCTACGAGGACTACGTCGTCGCCGACCTGATCGCCCACGTCGACGCGACCTACCGCACGATCGCGCGCCGCGCCGGCCGCGGCATCGGCGGGCTGTCGATGGGCGGCTTCGGCGCGCTCCAGCTGGCGCTGCGCCACCAGGACCTGTTCGCGGCCGCGGCCTCGCACTCGGGCGTCGACGCGCTGCTGTACGTCGGCCCGCACCCGTACCAGGCCGGCCAGGTGGTCACGCTCACCGACGTCGCCGCCTGGGGCAAGGACATGGAGCCGTTCGGCGGGTTCATGCGCCGCATCTTCGGCCCCGACCTGGCCAACTGGCAGGCCCACGATCCGGTCGCGCTCGCAGGCGCGCTCGCCCCGGGCGCGCTGGCGCTGTACCTCGACTGCGGCACCGAGGACCTGTTCGCGCTCCACGACGGCGCCCAGCAGCTCCACGACGTGCTGACCGCGCGCGGCGTCGCCCACGACTGGTACCTCGGCCCCGGCCGTCACGACTTCTCGTTCTGGGGCCAGCGCATCGACGACAGCCTGGGCTTCTTCGCGCGCAGCCTGGCGCGGCCCGAGTAGCCAGCGCCGGTCAGCGGGGCACCGCGCCGCCGCCAGCGCTGGTCAGCGGATGATCACGCCGCCAGCGCCGGTCAGCGGCGGATCACGCGGGCGCCAGCGCCGGTCAGCGGCGGATCACGCCGCCGCCAGCGCCGATCAGCGGCGGACCACGCGGGTCACGCCCAGCGCCGGTCAGCGGCGGATCACGCGGGTCACGCCCAGCGGCCCGTCGACGAGCGACAGCCGCTCGGGCTCGATCACCCAGGCCCGGCCGCTGCCCAGGTGGTAGGCCTGGGGCGGCACCGCGCCCGCCGGCACCGCGAAGTCGGTCTTGCCGCCGCCGCTCCAGCCGAAGCCGTCGGCGGTGACGTAGCCGCCGGCCGGGCTGCCGGTCGCTGGCGCGTCGAGGCTGGCCGGCGCCTCGGGCTTGCCGTCGGTGAGGTTCCACGCGACGACCTCGTCCCCGAGCCGGGCCCGCACCTGGCCGCCGTCGCCGAACCACACCGCGCTCGGCACCGTCGGCAGCTCGACCTTCCACGCCAGCCGGTGCTCGTCGAGCTCCATCGTGAACAGGCGCACGCCGCCCTCGGGCTGCGCCACGATCTCGACCGCCCAGGCCCCGGCGCTGACCGTCGCCAGGCCCGGCACGGTGTAGCCGCGGGGGTCAGCCGGCGCCAGCTCGGTCAGGTCGAACGACGCGATCTTCGAGCCGTGGACGATGTCGAAGGCGAAGACGTGCGCGTGACCGTCGCGCAGCACCCGCACGGTCACGACCTTGTTGGTCGCGGCCACGGCGACCGTCCCGATCGAGCCGGCGTACGGCGGGATCAGCGCGCGCCAGCGCAGGTGGTCGCGGCCGTGGACCTCGACGAAGTCGCGGCTCGTGCCCTGCTCGTGGCGGATGACCACCGCGCCGCCGTCGGGCAGCGCGATCGCGTCGATGAACGGCCCCGGCACCGGCCGCGACCGCACCAGCCACCAGGATCCCAGCGCGCCGAGCCCGACCCCGATCACCAGCACGACCGCGACGACGAGACGACCGGAGCGAGTGGCCATGGCCGGCGCACGCTACCAGACCCGGCGCGGCCGCGCATGCGCGCGCGCCTGCGCTACATGGTCGCGGCCGGCGCGGCGCCGGCGGCGCGCTCGCGCGACTGGGTCGCGGCCGGTTCGGCGCCGGCGCCGCGCCTGCGCTACTTGGTCGCGGCCGGCGCGGCACCGGCGGCGCGCTTGACGAACTTGAGCGTCATGCGGTCGCTCTCGCCGATGGCCTGGTACTTCGCCTTGTCGACGTCGCCCAGGGTCAGGGCCGGCGGCAGGGTCCAGACGCCCTCCTTGTAGTCCTTGGTGTCCTTGGCGTTGGCGTTGACCTCGGACTGCGCGGCCAGGTCGAAGCCCGCGGCGGTGACCTGCTCGATCACCCAGGCCTCGGGCAGGTAGCCCTGCTTGACCACGTCCTCGAGCTTGGCGCCCGGCGCGGCCCGGTGATCGATGAGCGCGAACGTGCCGCCGTCCTTGAGCACCGCGTGGATCGCCGCCAGGTATGCGGGCAGGTTGCCGTCGTCGACCCAGTTGTGCATCTCGCGGAACGCGATCACGACGTCGGCCGAGCCGGCGTCGCCCAGCGCCATCCGCGTCGGCGCCGCGATCGCGACGCGGGTCACGCCCGCGAACAGCCCCGGCGACTTCGCCAGGGTCTTGACCAGGCGCTGGCCGTACACCGACGACATCGCGTCGGCTGGACCCTCGGGGTCGGGCCCGACCACGGTCAGCGCGCCGCGCTTGCCCACCAGCGGCGCCAGGATCTCGGTGTACCAGCCGGCGCCGGCGCCGAGCTCGACCACGCGCGAGGTCGGCTCGATCCCGAAGAACGCCAGGGTCTCGCGCGGGTGCCGGTACTGGTCGCGGTCGGCGTTGCCCGGCTGGCGATGGTCGCTCGCGAGGATCGCGGTGAGCGCCGCGTCGGTGCTGGCGTGGTCGGTGGCGCGCAGCGCGGCGGCCTTGGCCTCGAGCTCGGGCGTCCAGCGCGCGGCCTCCTTGGCGACGCGCTCGTCGAGCCGCGTCCGGGCCGCGGCCACCTTCTCGACCTGCGCGCGCTTGGCGGCGGCCTCGGGGCTCTCGGCCGCGTCGGCGGGCGCGCTCGGCGCCGGCGCGGGCTTCTCGGACTTCTTGCAGGCACCGAGCGACAACGCCAGGGTCCCGACGACGATCACGGTTCGCAGCTTCATGGCGCCCACCCTAGCAGGCGTCCGCCGGCGGACACGTCGCGCCCCGCTCGGCCCGCGCTTGGTCTAGGCTGAGGCCATGCGGTCCAGGCTGATCCCGTGGGCGCTCGTCGCTGCGACGGCGTGCGGGTTCCAGCCGTCGGGCGCCACCACCGACGGCGGCGACGACGACGGCCCCGCCAACGACGCGCCAGTCGCCGACGGCGGCGGCCCCGACGGCCCGACCATCGACGCCCTCGCGATCGACGCGGCCGCGATCGACGCCCTCGGCATCGACGCCGCCACGAGCTGCCCCGTCGACTACACCGCCGCCGTCGGCGCGTCGCGCTACGTCGTGCGCACCCTGCCCACGTCGATCACCCTGGCCCGGGCCGACTGCGACGACGACCTCCCCGGCCGCACCCACCTGGCCACCCTCGAGGACGGCGACCTCGAGGCCGTGCTCACCGCCGCCGGCGCCAACCCGTCGCGCGAGATCTACCTCGCCGCCGAGTGCAACACGACCGGCAGCGCGTGCGACGTCCGCGCCAGCTGGGTCTGGCGCGGCGGCGTCGCCGCGGTCGACCCGGCGCTGTGGAAGAGCGGCGAGCCGCTCGGCGGGTTCGAGTTCGCGTACGCGGCGCGCGGCGGCAACGCCTGGGAGCTCCTGAGCTCGGCCGGCTTCATCACTCGCGAGTACCTCTGCGAGTGCGGGCCGTAGAGCCCTGACGCCAGCGCGGCGAAGAGGGGACGGTGTCAACTTTGACAACATTTCGGCGGTCACGAGCGCCGACGGTTCCGAACGGCTGGCGGCCGCGGCCGCACCACCCGCGGTCCCTCGTCGAGGACCGCCGCGGGCCGTCCCGACGCCGCGGCCTCGTCACGCCAGGTGAAGATGAAGAGGGGACGGTGTCAACTTTGACAACATTTCGGCGGTCACGAGCGCCGACGGTTCCGAACGGCTGACGGCCGCGCCCGCCCCACCCGCGGTCCCTCGTCGAGGACCGCCGCGGGCCGTCCCGACGCCGCGGCCCTCGTCACGCGGGCGGGAGGTCGTCCACGGGCGCGAGCGGCACCTCGGCCGGCGCCGCGAGCGCGCACACCGCGTCCTCGGGCGGATCGCCGCCGCCGGCGAACAGCGCCACCTGGGGGGCGCGCGCCGCGTTCCAGTAGTAGTACGGCGCGAGGTGGACATCGCCGTCGGCGTCCTTGACCACGAACAGCGTCGTGGCCGCGTGGACCGCCGGGGTCACGCCGTCTTGATCCGGCGACGCGACCAGGAGCTGCAGCCCCAGATCGGTGGCCAGGCGCAGCAGCTGGTCGCGGCGACCGGCGTCGATGCCGTAGAACGCCTCGTCGAACAGGAGCGGCCGGACCCGCGCGTCGGCGGCGTCGAACATGAGCTTGGCCAGCGCCAGCACGAGCAGGTAGTTGGGCACGCCCTGCTCGCCGCCCGAGCCGACCTGCCGCAGGCGCTGGGTCAGCTCGACGCCGCCCTCGGTCGTCGCCTGGACGTGCAGGCGGTACTCGAACCAGCGGCGGTAGTCGAGCAGCCGCGGCGCGGCGTCGACGTCGGCGCGCGGGTCGCCGGCGCGCAGCTCGTCGAGGTGCAGGTCGATCCACGCCCGGAACTCGCGGCGGCTGGCGTCGTCGAGGATCGACAGCCGGCGCACCAGCTCGACCAGCTCGCGGCGCTCGGGCCGCGGCGCGACCTTGAACTGGTAGCGGCTCGGCCCGAACCGCAGCTCGGCCAGCACCCGGTTGATGCCCCGCACGGTCTCCTCGAGCCGGTGCACCTGATCCTGGAGCTGCCGCGCCAGCGTGCCCATGACCAGCCGGTCCATCAGCTCCCGCGTGCGCTCGTTGATCACCGAGCGCTGCTCGTCGATGGTCCGGGTCAGCTCGGCCAGCACCCCGACCGCGGGCTGGTCCCGGCGATCGACCACCTGGTTGCGCGCGCGATCGTAGCCGAACCCGAAGGTCGACGCATGCGCCAGGCACCGCACGCCGCGGGCGCCGTCGCGCTCGAGCTCGGCGGCGGCGGCCTCGGCCGCGCGGTCGGCGTCGGCCGCGCGCTGGCGGATCGCGTCGGTGGTGCGGAAGCTGTCGCCGCGCTGGGTGACGCGCACGTAGCTCGCCACCGTCGCCGCGTCGGCTGTGGCGACCGGGTTGCCGATCGCCGCCAGCGCCACGCGCAGCTCGGCCAGGGCGTCGTCCAGGGCCGCGGCCCCGAGGTGCGCCGCGGCCTGGTGGCTCGCGGCGCGGCGCTCGGCGTCGATCACCTGGGCCCGCGCCGCCGCCAGCGCCTGCTCGGCGTCGATCACCTGGGCGTCGGCGCGGTCCCGCTGGCCGCGCAGCCGCGCCAGGCGCCGCTCGATCTCGGCCGCGTCGGCGCCATCGAGCCGGGCCCGCAGCGCGCCGAGCTCGTCGTCGACCACCGCCACCCGCGCGGCCGCGACCTCGCGCCGCCCGATCGCCTCGCGCAGCGCGCGGCCGAGCAGCCCCCGTCGATCGACCAGGCGATCGTGCTCGCTCCACGCCCGCGCCAGCGCGCCCGCCGCCACCTCGGCGATCGCCCCGGCGACCTCCTCGAGCTGCCCGAGCTGGCGCCGCGACGCCGCGGCCCGGCCCGACGCATCGTCCAGCTCCCGCTGAGCCGTCGCCAGCGCCGCCTCGGCCTCGGCCAGCGCGCGCGCGCGCGCACGCCGGCGCGCCTCGACGCCGAGCCGGCGCGGCTCGTCGGCCGCGACCACCGCGACCAGGCCGCGCAGCGTGCCCTGCTGCTCGGGCGCCCGCACGACGCCGAGGTCCGCGGGCTGCGCCAGCGCGGTCGCGAGCGCCCGCCCGGCCGGCCCGCCCGCCAGCTCCTCCGCGAACAGCGCCGCGCACCAGGGCGGCAGCGCGACCGTCGAGGTCGCGACCACGATCCGCACGGACGAGCCGACCGCCGTCAGCGCCGCCGCGGCGCGCGCCCGAGCGTCGTCGTCGCCATCGACCACCAGCGCCTCGAGCACGTCGACGCCGAGCAGCCGCTCGAGGCCCGCCACCTGCCGGCTCGCCGCGCCCGGCCGCGGCTCGAGCAGCTCGTACAGCGGGCGCGCGCGCACCCCGACCGCGGCCAGCGCCGCCAGCGCGTCCTCGACCGCGCGCGCGCGGACCTCCGCGTCGACGCCGGCGCGCAGCGTCACGACCGCACGCGCGGCGGCCCCGTGGATCGCGGCGGCCTCCCGGGCGCGGACCTCGGCGTCGACCTGGCGCCCGCGCGCGCCCTCCGCCGCCTGGCCGATCCACGCGGCGGCCCCCGTGGTCGCCGGGCGCGCGCCGGGCGCGAGCTCGAGGAGCGCGGTCGCCAGCGCCCGCAGCGGCGCGTCGTCGCCCGGCACCTCGCCCGGCGGGGCGGCGGCTACGCGCGCCGCCAGCGCCCGCGCCTGGCCCTCGAGCGTCGCCCACACCTCGGCCCGCGCCACGTCACAGCCGCGGGCCTCGCGCTCGAGCGCCGCCGCCTCCGCGCCCCGGGCGACGCGATCGGCCTCGACCTCGCGCCGGCGCGCCTCGACCGACCGGATCGCGACCGCCGCCGCCGCGTCGTCCGCGGCCTCGGCGCGGCGCACCGCCTCGACCGCCCGATCGCGCGCCGACCGCGCCACGCCGACCTCGCCGTCGAGCAGCGCCGCCCGCGCCGCACCGGTCGCCGCCTCCGCGCGGGCCGCCGCCTCGGCCGCCGCCACCGCGTCCAGGTCGCGCTGCCCCGCCAGCCACCGATAGCGCGCGCCGGCCTCGCGCGCGGCGCCGACCTCGTCGGCCAGCCCGACCAGCCCGCCGACGTACGCCGCCTGATCGCCGAGGTCGCGCAGCGCCGCCTCGAGGTCGTCGATCGCCGCCAGCGCGCGCAGCACCTCGTCGAACACCTCGCCGTCCGGCGCCGGCAGCAGGCGCTCGAACAGCGCGCCGAAGTCGCGCGCGGTCGCGACGATCTCGCGGTACGCCTTGGCCATCGACCAGAACCGCACCGCGTCCTGGTAGGCCGCGGCCGACCCGAACAGCCGGCCCGCCAGCTCGCGGCGGAAGGCCGCCAGCGGCGCGAACACCGCGGCCGCCCCGAGCTGCCGCCGCAGGCCCTCGCGATCGCACGGGCGGTCGTCGGCGTCGAGCAGCGCCACCTCCGCCAGCGGGCGCGCGGTCACGAAGCCCCAGCGCGAGGTCCGCGCCTCCAGCGTCGTGGCCTCGGTCCCGAGCCCGATCGTCAGCACGCGCCCGGTCGCCGGGTCGCACAGCTCGAGCGCCGCGTAGGCGATGGCGCCGCCGGCCCGCCGCACGCCGCGCTCGGCGTCGAACCGCAGCACCACGCCTTGCAGGCTGCGGCCCTCGTCGCGCCGCCCGCCCACCCGCGCGGCCGCGTTCCACTCGAGCTCGCCGCCGGCGAGGACGTCGTGGACGGCGTCGAGGACCGTGGTCTTGCCCGAGCCGTTGTCGCCCAGGAGGAACAGGTGGCCGCCGGCCCGCACCTCGACGGTCTCGTCGACGAAGTTGTGCAGGTTGACCAGCCGCACCCGCCGCAGCTGGTAGGTCACGGCACCACCTCGAGCGCGCCGTCGCCGTCGTCGTCGCGGTCGTCGGGCAGCGCGCGGGCGATCACGTCGGGCGCCACCTCGAGCGCGCCGTCGCCGTCGTCGGGCAGCGCGCGGGCGATCACGTCGGGCGCCACCTCGAGCGCGCCGTCGCCGTCGTCGTCGCCGTCGTCGGCCAGCGCGCGGGCGATCACGTCGGGCGCCGCCCCGAGCGCGCCGTCGCCGTCGTCGGCCAGCGCCGGCGCCAGCGCGCGCGCGATCACGTCGGGCGCCAGCTTGCGCGCGTCGTAGTGGTACAGGCCCGGCAGCGCCTCGTACAGGACCCGCTCGTCGGTGACGACCTGGTCGCGCTCGCGCGGCACCTCGCGGACGAACCGGTAGCGCTCGAGCATCGGCATCAGCTGGCGCAGCATCCGCCGAACGCCGTCGTCGTCGAGCCCGGCGCCGCCGAGCGTCGCCAGGCGATCGCGCGCGAACTCGAACAGCTCGCCGAACGCGAACCGCGGCGCCGGCTCGTCGGTCGGGGCGCGGTTGTTGGCCTCGAGCACGCGCTCATAGAACTCCAGCACCAGCAGGAAGCCGACGCAGTCGAGGCGACGGCTCGGGTCGAACGCGTCGCGCTGGCTCGGCCGCAGCGCCGGGTTGTGCCAGCGGCCCTTGTAGACGCGCGCGGTGGTCGCATCGACCAGGAGCTCCCAGCCGAACACCTCGTCGTAGAACTGCGTGAACTCGGCCCGGTGGCGCCGCAGGTACGCGAACGCCTCGGGGTCGTCGGTCCGGTAGAAGAACGGCGCCTCGGCCAGGATGTTCACCAGGGCCTGCACCCGCGGCCGGTTGAGCTTGTCGAAGTACGTCACGGTCCCTCCTCCTCCTCGAGCCACGCCGCCGGCGCGTCCAGCCGCGCCGGTCCGTCTACGATCGTCACCTCGCCGTCGACCAGGCGCAGCCGCGCCCCGGCCGCGCGCAGCCCGCGGCCCCCGCCGAGGTGCGCCGCCCGCGCGACCTCGATCCACCGGGCCGCGCCGCCCGCGGCGGCGAGCGCGCTGCCGGCGAGGTCGGCCAGCGCCACCCGCGCGTGGCCGGCCAGCGCCCGCGCCAGCCAGGCCCGCAGCAGGGCCTGCCGCCGCGCCGCCAGCTCGCGCACCGCCTCGAGCGACCGCTGCTTGCGCGCCAGCGGCGCGGGCGCGTCGGCACCCATCGCCCGCGGCGCGCCCCGCGGCGGCGGCGGGGCCAGCCGGTGGGCCGCGGTCGCCGGCCGCAGGTCGACGCGCACCTGCGCCGACGCCACCAGCTGCTCGAACCACACCGCGCGTCGCGGGTCGCGCGCGGGCCCGGCCGCGACCGCGGCGAGCGCGTGCCGAAGATCGGCCAGCCGGGTGCTGCGCCGCTCGAGCTCGCGCACGTGGCGCTGCATCTTGGCGAGCACGTCGCGCGCCGCGCTGTCGACCAGCGCGGTCATCCGCGCGAGCGGCCCGCCGGCGACGAAGAACGCGGTGTGGGCGGCCAGGCGCTCGCTCGGGTCCGCGATCGCGGTCGCCCCGAGCCCGCGCGGCGTCAGGTCGCGATCGCGCGCGACCGCCTGCAGGCACCCCGCCAGCGCGACGCGGTAGCGCGGCGCCGCCAGCTCGGTCAGGCGCGCCGCCAGCTCCGCCCGCAGCTCCTCGACCCGCGCGACGTACACCCGCAGGTAGCGCTCGAGCCAGGCGAGGATCGCGCGCAGCCCGTCGAGGTCGTAGGGCCGCGCCGCGAACCCCAGCATCTCGGCGCGCAGGCCGACCAGCTCGGCGCCGACCTGATCGATCGTGTCGCCGATGAGCTCGACCAGGTGCATGGCCCGGCGCGCCAGCTCGTCGTCGCCGTCGCCGCCGTCGTCGCCGTCGTCGCCGCGCCCGCGGTCGAGCACCCGGCCCAGCTCGCGCACCTGCCCGAGGAGGTCGGTCAGGCGATCGCGCGAGTCGCCGACCCGCGCGTGCAGCCGGGCCACCAGCCGGGCCTCGAGCCACTCGAGCAGCGCGACCGCGTCGTCGGTCAGCCGGTAGCGGAACCGCTCGCGCCGGTTGTCCTTGTAGCTGCGGAGCTTGTGGGCCTCGGTGATGCGGTCGATCGCGCCCCACGCGATCAGCTGCTCGACGTCGTGCGCGAACCCGACCGGGTCGTACGCGCCGTGGCGCCCGGCCGGACCCACGACCCGCGCCAGCACGTCCTCGTGCAGCGGCTCGAGCTCGTGGGCGCGCCGGTCGAGCAGCAACGCGTAGAGGATCGTCAGGTAGAACGGCGCGCGCTCGGCGGTGACCACGGCGGCGACCCGACCGCGCAGCCCCAGCGCCAGCGCCGGCGCCAGCCCGTCCGCGAACGCCGCCGCCTGCGCGCCCGGCGTCGTCGCGACCAGCCGGGCCGCCGCGTCCAGGTCGAGCGTCAGGGCCGCCGCGCTGCTACGCTCGACACCGTGAGCGGGGCGGGCGTCGACCAGAGCACCCTCGGCGACCTGCGCGCCGCGGTCGCCGACGCGCCGGCCGCGCGCCGCGCCCTCGCGGCGGTCCTCGACCGCGCCGAGGCGACCGGCCGCATGCCCCAGCGGATCACCGTGGCCGTCGACGCGCCCGGCCTGGTCGCGCTGCGGTCGATCTTCTCGCCGCGCGCGGTCGCCGCGCTGCCCGACGGGCGCGCCCGCCTCGAGCTCGCCCGCGTCCCCGCCCACGACCTGGCCGCGCTGCTCTACGCCGCCCTCGACCGCGCCCCGCGCGACCCCGCCGACGAGCGCCGGCGCCTCGACGCCGAGCTGCAGGCTGGCCTGGCGCGCGTGCCCGCGGCCGCGCCGACCGCGACCGCGTACCTCGCCGCGGTCACCGACGATCTCGCGGGGCTCCACACCCTGGCCCGCGACCGCGGCCCGGCCCACGCGCTCCACCAGATCGCCCAGGTCACCCGCGCGCTCGACGCCCTCGCCACCGTCACCGAGCCGCTGCGCGTCGCCAGCTTCGCGGCCCGCGCGCTCGGCGACAGCAAGGCCCTGGGCCCCGGCACCGAGCTGGCCCGCGCCGTCGGCGACGCCCTGCTCCGCTTCGACCCGGTCGTCCAGGCCGAGGTCGCCGCGCGCCAGCCTCGGTCGGCCCTGGCCGCGGCCGCGCTCGCGCTCGAGGCCCGGGGCCTGGTGCGCGACCTGACCAGCGTCCTTGTCCACGTGTTCGGCCCGCTCACCTACGCCGTCGGTGAGCTCACGTTCCGCCACGTCGCCGACCACGCCGTGCTCGGCGTCCCGACGCCGCTGTCGCTCGCCCAGCTCCGGACCGCCCGGCTCGTCGACGCGCCCTTCGCCCAGATCACGATCTTCGAGAACCAGGCGCCGTTCCTCGACTACCTCGATCGCGCCGACCCGCGCCGCGAGCTGGTCGTGTGCGCGCGCGGCCAGGCCACCTGGGCGGTGGTCACGCTGGTGCGGCTGTGCGCCGCCACCGGCGCGCCGATCCGCGCCGCGTGCGACCTCGATCGCAGCGGCGTGCTCATCCTGCGCAGCCTCGCCGCCCGCGCCCACGCGCCCATCGCGCCGTGGCACATGGACGCCGCCACCCACGCACGCTTCGCCGCCACCGCCGGCCGCCCCCTCGACCCCGACGAGCGCGACCGGCTCGCGCGCCTGGTCGCCGCCGATCCTCCGGACGCGCCGTGCCACGATCTCCTCCGCGCGATCCACGCCACCGGCCTGTGGATCGAGCAAGAGGCGATCGCCCACCACCTGTGGAACCCGCCGCCGCCGCACGACGACTTCAATAGCAACTCCGGCTGACGGCGCAAGCGCGCGCGCTCCGTCCGCTCAGCGCGCGCGGCGGGCCGCACCTCGCGTGGGCGCTGCCGCGGCGGTCCCCGTCGTAGCGTCCGCGTCCTCCGTCTCGCCGCGCAGACCCGGCGTGATGCTCGAGCTCACCTCGGGCGCTGACGTGTCGGTGACGCGATCGAGGGCGCCCTCCCCGAACGCTACCGGGCCAGCGCCTCGCACGGCGCCAGCTCGTCGTCGGTGCGCGCGGCCAGCACGCAGGCGCGCGCGGCCGGGGTGATGTGGGCCATGCACTCCGCGAGCTCGCGCTCGTGACGCGCGCCGCGCAGCTTGTCGCTGTCCGGATCGCCGCCGATCAGCTGCCAGGTGTGGGCCAGCACGCGCTCGCAGTCGGCGCGCTCGGTGGCGGCGGGCGCCGGGCGCGCGGCCGGCGGTGATGGTGGCGGCGCGGGGCGCGCGGCCGGCGGTGATGGCGGCGGCGCGGGGCTCGCGGCCGGCGGCGATGGCGCCGGCGCCGGGCTCGACCCGCACGCGCCGACGGTGGCCACGAGCGCGAACACGAGGCCGCGGGTCCAGAGGGTCATGGCCCCGGTGGTACCGCATCGCGCGGGCCGGGGGCCGGGTCGCGTGGCAATGCCGTCGGGCCGCGCCCTGGCGACTGGGCTCGCCCCAGGATCATTCGGGGCTGCGCCGAGGGACAGCCCCGCGAACTGGCGTCAGGCCGCCGGAACGCTCAGCCGACGTCGTCGTCGCTGGCCACGGCCACCGGGGCCGCGTCAGGCGGCGCGCCCGCGGGCCGGTGCTCGAACGGCTTGGGCCGGGTCAGGCCACCGGCCGCGCCCGCCTCGCCCTTGCCGCAGGCCAGGACCTTGCGCCCGACCGCGAAGAAGACGGTCATCTTGCCCAGCTCGAGCGCCTCGACGACGCCCTGGCCGAAGGTCGGGTGCTCGACCCGCTCGCCGATCGCGAACCGCTCGCTGGCGGCGTACGCGCGCGGCGGCTTGTTGAGGTCGGCGGCCACCGCCGGGGTCTCGAACCGCGCGACCACCTTCACCGGGCGGGTCGAGCGCGGCGACCGCGGCGTCGACGCGGCGCGGGTCTTGGTGCCGGGCGGCAGCTTGGGGTTCTTGTAGCGGTGCTGACCGCCACACTCCTTGCAGATGACCCGCACGATCTGCTCCCCGACCTTGGCCACGATGACGTGCCAGACGTCACCGCACTTGCTGCACAGGGATTCGATATCGGCGCCAACAGCTGGGGTCATGCGGGCCGACGTATACAGCGTCGGCGCCCGGCGCGCTACCGTTGTCGCATGAGCCTGGTCCGCCTCCGCGTTTTGGCCGAGTCCGACGTCGACGACATCCTGACCTGGGTCAACGATCCGGCCATCGTCGGCAACATCGCGGCGTTCTCCGGCCACGCGTTCACCCGCGACCAGGAGCTGGCCTACATCCGCCGCACCCTGGCCTCGGCCAGCGACCGGGTCTGGTCGATCGAGGAGGCCGCCACCGGCCGCTACCTCGGCCAGTGCGGCGTCCACCAGATCCACGACCGCTCGAAGGTCGGCCGGCTCGCCTGCATCATCGCCGCCCAGGGCGACATGGGCCGCGGCTTCGGCTCGGCCGCGATCCGGGCCACGCTCGACCACGCGTTCGGCCCGCTGGGCCTGCACAAGGTCTGGCTCATGATCTTCCGCACCAACGAGCGCAGCCGTCGCACCTACGCGCGGCTGGGCTTCGTCGAGGAGGGCGTCCTGCGCGAGGAGTACTTCCACGACGGCGGCTGGCACGACATGCTGCGCATGAGCATGCTCGCGCGCGAGTGGCCGACGCCGGCCGCGGCCTGATCAGCCGCTGCGCGCGTGGCCGACGCCGGCCGGATCAGGCGCTGCGCGCGTGCGCGCCGCGCCGCGGGTGCGCCCACGCCAGGGCGCCCTCGAGGCCCCGCGGCCTGATCACGCGCTGCGCGTGCGCCGACGCCGGCCGGATCAGGCGCTGCGCGGGCTCGCCGCGCCGCGGGTGCGCCCACGCCAGGGCGCCCTCGCCACCGTCGCGCTCACGCGCTGCGCGGGCGCTCGCGCCAGCTGTCGAGCATGCGCGCGTAGTTCAGGCGCGCCCACGCGTGCGGGTCGGGCGACGACCGCGCGTCCATCACGCCCCGGGCCTCGGCGCTCGAGCGGTAGCCCTTGCCGTCGAGCCACGCCAAGAGCTCGTCGCGGATCACCCCGACGTAGGCCGGGCCGTTGACCAGCAGCGCCGACGCCAGCTGGAGCACGTGGGCGCCGCACAGGATCGCCTTGGCCGCGTCGGTGCCGCTGTGGACCCCGCCGGTGCAGCCCAGCGCCAGCGGCGTGGTCGGCGCCAGCACCGCCAGCGCGTGCAGGCGCAGCGGCAGCTCGCTCGAGGTCGACGCCACCAGCCGGCGATCGACGTCGAGCTCCTCGAGGTCGAGGTCGGGCTGGTAGAAGCGGTTGAACACGGTCACGCCGCGCGCGCCGGCCTGGGCCAGCCGGCGCACGAACGCCGGCAGCGACGAGTAGAACGGCGACAGCTTGACCGTCACCGGGATCGCGACCGTGGCCACGACCGCCGCGACCACCTCGAGCTGGCGCGCCTCGAGCGCGGCCCCGGTCTCGTCGGCCGAGGTCGCGACCTCGTACAGGTTGAGCTCGAGCGCGCTGGCGCCGGCCGCCTCGAGCTGGCGCGCGTAGCTGGTCCACCCGCCGGGCGTGGTGCCGTTGAGCGACGCCACGATCGGCACCGCCACCCGCGCCCGCAGGCGCTCGAGCTGGCGGACGTAGGGCTCGGCGTCGAGGGAGAACACGTCGACGTCGGGCATGAACGTCCGGGCCTCGGCGTCGGCGTCGAGCCGCGCGTCGAAGAACCGGTTGGCCGCGAGCTGCTCGCTGACGAGCTGCTCCTCGAACAGCGAGTACATGACGACCGCGCCGGCCCCGGCCGCGACCGCCGCGGCGATCGCGTCGGCGTCCCTCGACAGCGGGCTCGCGGACACCACGAGCGGACAGCTCAGGTCGAGCCCGAGCCAGGAGGTGGATAGATCAGCCATGGTGCTTCTCTTGGGGCAGGTGGATGCGCGCGAGCTGCTCGTAGAACGCGTAGCGCTGGCGGACCGCGGTCCGGGCCGCGTCGAGGAGCACGGCGTAGTGCTCGGGCGACCGCAGCTCGACCATGCGGAACCGCGCCTCGTGCTGCATGTACGCCGCGACGTCGAGCTTGGGCGCGCCCGAGTCGAGCACCAGCGGCGCCTCGCCGCGGGCCACCCGCGCCGGATCGTAGCGGTACAGCGGCCACATGCCGCTGTCGACCGCGCGCTTCTGCTGGGTCGGCGCGTGCACCAGATCGTAGCCGTGGGCGATGCACGGGCTGTGGGCGATCACGAGCGACGGGCCGGGGTGGCGCTCGGCCTCGAGCAGCACCTCGACGGTCTGCGCGCTCTTGGCCTGCATCGCGATCGTCGCGACGTAGACGTGGCCGTAGCTCATCGCCAGCAGGCCCAGGTCCTTCTTGCGCGTGTCCTTGCCGGCGGTCGCGAACTTGGCCGCGGCGCCCAGCGGCGTCGCCTTCGACGCCTGGCCGCCGGTGTTCGAGTAGACCTCGGTGTCGAGCACGAGCACGTTGACCTTGCGGTGCGACGCGAGCACGTGATCGAGGCCGCCGTAGCCGATGTCGTAGGCCCAGCCGTCGCCGCCGATGATCCACAGGCTGCGCGGCACCAGCGCCGGCGCCACCGTCGCCAGCGCCCGGGCCTCGGCCGACGCGTCGCCGGCCAGGTGCGCGATCAGCGACTCGACCCGGGCCCGCTGCGCCGCGTACCAGGTCTCGCCGTCGCCGGGCGCGCGCAGCCCGTCGACCAGCGCCGCCGGCAGCCGCGGCGCCAGCGCGGTCAAGAGCGCCTCGGCCCGGGTGCGCCGCGCGTCGATGCCCAGGCGCATGCCCAGGCCGAACTCGGCGTTGTCCTCGAACAGCGAGTTGGACCACGCCGGCCCGCGGCCGTGGCGTCGGTCGTGTACGGCGTCGTCGGCAGGTTGCCGCCGTAGATCGACGAGCAGCCGGTCGCGTTGGCGATCACGAGGTGGTCGCCGAACAGCTGCGTCAAGAGCCGGATGTACGGCGTCTCGCCGCAGCCCGCGCACGCGCCCGAGAACTCGAACAGCGGCTGCCGCAGCACCGCGGTGCGCTTGCCGATCGCGAGCCCGTCGAGCGGCGCCGAGGTGATGCCCTCGAAGAACGCGAACGCCTCCTTCTCGCGCGCGCGGTTGGGCGCGAGCGGCTCGTTGACCAGCGCCTTGCGCCGCGGCTTGAGCCGATCCTTGGCCGGGCAGACCTCGACGCACAGGCCGCAGCCGGTGCAGTCCTCGGGCGCGACCTGCACGGTGTAGCGCAGGTGCGCGAGCGTCGGGTCGAAGCTGACCGGCTCCGAGCGGAACTCCGGCGGCGCGTGCGCGAGCTCGTGCGCGTCGAAGATCTTGGCCTGGATCGCCGCGTGCGGGCAGCTCATCACGCAGAAGTTGCACTGCACGCACACGTCGGGCTGCCAGATCGGGATCTCGTGCGCGATCGCGCGCTTCTCGAACTTGCTGGTGCCGGTCGGCCAGGTGCCGTCGGGCGGGAACGCGCTGACCGGCAGCTCGTCGCCGCGGCCCTCGAGCAACAGCCGCGTCACCCGCTGCACCAGCGCCGGCGCGTGGGGCGGCACCGCCGGCGGCCGCGCCCGCGTGGTCGTGACCGCGGTCGGCACCGGCACCTCGACCAGCTCGGCCAGGGCCGCGTCGAGCGCGACCAGGTTGCGGCGCACGACCTCGGGGCCGCGCCGGCCGTAGGTGGCCTCGAGCGAGTGGCGGATGTGCGCCATCGCCTCGTCCATCGGCAGCACCTTGGCCAGCTGGAAGAAGCACACCTGCATGACGGTGTTGATGCGGCCGCCCAGGCCGGCGCGCTCGGCCACGCCGCCGCCGTCGATCACGAACAGCCGGCACCGCTGCTCGATCAGCCGGGCCTGGACCTCGCGTGGCAGCGCGTCCCAGACCCGCGCCGGCGTCGCCGAGGTGTTGAGCAGCACGGTCGCGCCCGGCATCGCCGCCGCGAGCACGTCGCGGCGCTCGAGCGCCTCGGGGTCGTGGATCGCGACGAACTGCGCCCGCCGCACCAGGTAGCTCGACCGGATCGGCCGCGGCCCGAAGCGCAGGTGCGAGATCGTCGTCGAGCCCGACTTGCGCGAGTCGTACTCGAAGTAGCCCTGCGCGAACCGCGGCGTCTCCTCGCCGATGATCTTGATCGTCGCCTTGTTGGCCGAGACCGTGCCGTCGGCGCCGAGCCCGAAGAACAGCGCCCGGGTCACGTCGTCGGGCTCGAGATCGAACGCCGCGTCGTACGCCATCGACGAGCCCGAGACGTCGTCACGGATGCCGATCGTGAAGCGCCGCCGCGGCCCCGCGCCGGCCATGTCGTCGAAGATCGCCCGGGCCATCGCCGGCGTGAACTCCTTCGACGCCAGCCCGTAGCGGCCGCCGGCCAGCCGCGGCAGCGCCGGGAACCGGCCCTCGGCCACCGCCTCGACCAGCGCCGAGGTCAGCTCCTGCAGCAGCGGATCGCCGCTGGCGCCCGGCTCCTTGGTGCGATCGAGCACGGTGAGCGCGCGCGCGGTGGTCGGCAGCGCCGCCAGCAGGTGCTCGATCGAGCACGGCCGGAACAGCCGGACCTTGAGCACGCCGACCTTCTCGCCGCGCGCGACCAGGTGCTCGACGGTCTCGTGCAGGCACTCGGCGCCCGAGCCCATCGCCACCACCACCCGCTCGGCCGCCGGGTCGCCGACGTAGTCGAACAGCCGGTAGCGCCGACCGGTCAGCTCGGCGAAGCGCGCCATCGTCCGGTCGAGGATCGTCGGCAGCCGGGCGTAGAACGGCTCGACCGCCTCGCGCGACTGGAAGTAGACGTCGGGGTTCTGCGAGGTGCCGCGGACGACCGGGTGGTCGGGATCGAGCGCGCGGGCCCGGTGCGCGGAGATCGCCTCGGGATCGATCAGCGCGCGCAGCACGTCGTCGCCCAGCGGCTCGACCTTGGCGACCTCATGCGAGGTCCGGAACCCGTCGAAGAAGTGCAGGATCGGCACGCGCGCCGCGAGCGTGGTCGCGTGGGCGATCGCGGCGAGGTCCTGGGCCTCCTGGACCGAGCCCGAGCACAGGAGCGCCATGCCGGTCGAGCGCGCCGCCATCACGTCCGAGTGATCGCCGAAGATCGACAGCGCGTGGGTCGCGAGCGCCCGGGCCGCGACGTGCATGCAGAACGCGGTCAGCTCGCCGGCGATCTTGTACAGATCCGGCAGCATCAAGAGCAGGCCCTGGGACGCGGTGAACGTCGTCGTCAGCGCGCCGGTCTGCAGCGCGCCGTGGACCGCGCCGGCGGCGCCGCCCTCGGACTGCATCTCCATCACGTCGGGCACCTGGCCCCACAGGTTGGGCCGGCGATCGGCCGACCACGCGTCGGCGTACTCGCCCATCGCCGACGCCGGCGTGATCGGATAGATCGCGATCACCTCGCTCAGCCGATACGCGACGTGCGCGACCGCCTCGTTGGCGTCGAAGGTCTTGAAGACGGGAGTGGCGGGAGTGACGGTCGCGGCCGGGTCAGCCATCGCCCCGCATGGTGCGAGCCCTGTGCCAGCCCGCGCGCGGTGTGGGCCCCGGTGCGCCCCGCCGCGACGCAAGGGCTGCGGCGGGCGGCGGCCCCAGGCGCGAGAATTGCGCGCGCGGCCGCGACGCGACGACGAGGCGCTCGTGGTCCTGCGGCGCGGGGCCTCGTTCGCCTGAACCCCATGACGACGGTGAAGGCCACCGCGACCTCGGCGCCGGCGCGGGCGGGGCGGCGCGGCGTCGAGATCGTTCGGTCGAACACCGTGACGACGGCGGCGATGGCGCACGCGCCCGTTCAGGCCGGCGCGCCCGCCGGTGTCGGTCAGTACTCGAAGCCGCCGCCGCCGATGAACTCCCGCAGGATCGAGGTCGGCGGCACGTGGTCCGAGTAGATCGGCACGAACCGGTCGAGCAGGCGCAGCAGCCGGAACGCGGTCGTGTACGACGGGTGATCGTGCGGGACCTCGAGCAGGTAGCGCTGAGCGTAGATCTTCAGCACCGACAGCTCATAGATGAGGCTGGTGTCGAAGACCACGTCGGCGGTGTGCTGGTAGGGGAAGATGTGGCGGCGCTCGCCGCGCCGGACCGAGTCCCAGCGGCCGATGTTGGCCGCGGCGTCGAGGTTGCGGGTGTGGCGATCGCGGACGATCCGGCGCACCAGGCGCACGTCCGACGGGTGCACCCGCGACAGCCGATCGAACGGCAGCTGCGCCAGCGGGCACACGAACACCGCGAACGCCGCGGCCGGCGGCAGCATCGCGTGCAGGCGCGGGTTGAGCCCGTGGATGCCCTCGAGCAGGACGATCTCGCCCGGCCCCAGCCGCAGCGTGCGCCCGCCGGTCGGGTCGCTCTTGCCGGTGCGGAAGTCGTAGCGCGCGGTCGCGACCTCGTCGCCCGCGGCCAGGCGGCGCAGGTGCTCGGTCAAGAGGTCGATGCGCAGCGCCTCGAACGCCTCGTAGTCGTACTCGCCGTGCTCGTCGCGCGGCGTGGCCTCGCGATCGCAGTAGTAGTTGTCGAGCGACAGCTCGTGCGGACGGATGCCGTCGACCTGGAGCTGGACCCGCAGGCGCTTGATGAACGTGGTCTTGCCCGAGGACGACGGCCCGGCGATCGCGACGATGCGCGTGCCGGCGCGGCCGGCGATCCGGTCGGCGATCGCGGACAGCCGCTTCTCGTGGTAGCCCTCGGACACGCGGATCAGCTCGGTGAGGCCGCCCTTGACGCAGGCCTGGTTGAACGCGCCGACGCTGGTGACGCCGAGGCTGGCCAGGAACCGCTCCTGGTCGCTGACCAGCGCCGCCGCGTGATCCGACTCGACCCGGGCCACGCCGACGTGGCCGTCGTCGGGCGAGCGCCGGACGATCGACGGCGGGTACATGAGCACCAGCTCCTTGCCGTTGGCGACCACCCGCGCGCCGGTCAGCGCGCCGGCGTCGGGGCCGGGCGGATCGAGCGCCAGCGCCTGGACCTCGCCGAAGGTCGCGACCGGCACCATCGGCTGCAACCAGCCGTCGAGCAGCGCCTCGGCGTCGTCCCAGCCGACCTCGACGAAGCGCTCGCGGGCCTCGTCGACGTGCCACAGCTCCTCGCGCATCGGCACGTCGGCCGCGGCCAGCGCCGCCATCTCGTGCTCGAGCGCCGCCGCCAGGGTCGGCAGCTCGTCGGCGATCCGGCCCGCGACCAGCACCCGCTGGCCCACGCCCAGCGAGTGGCCCAGGCGCAGCTCGACCAGCGGATCGACCCGGCGCGCGGCCTCGAGCAAGAGCAGGCCCAGCCCGCGCCGCAGGATGCGCTCGCCGTCGTTGCTGGCGCTGGTCAGCGGCGCGACCGTGCACGGCGACGTGATCCGGGTGCCCAGCGACACCGGCCGACGATCGATCAGCGCCGCGACCACGACGTCGCCGTTCGCGCGCGCCAGCAGGCTGCCGACGGTCACCCCGGTCGGCACCTGGCGGACCTCGTCGCCGATCCGCACGCGGATCTGCGTGCGGCGCGGCAGCGAGCGCTCGGTCAGGAGCGCGCCGACGGAGTCGGTGACCTCGGTCAGGCGCACGCCCAGGCCCGACACGACCGCCTCGAGCAGCCACAGCGCCGCGGTCGGGTCGGCCGCCGCCAGCTCCCGGTAGGCGTCGCGGGTCAGGACGCCCAGCACCAGCGGCGTCACCGCCACGACGCTGGCCGCGCGGGGCCCGCCGCCGATCATCCCGAGCTCGCCGAAGTGCTGGCCCGGCAGCAGCCGCGCCAGCGTCACGTCGCCGCGCCGGGCCTCGGCCACGCCGTCGAGGATCACGTACATCGTCCGGTCGCCGTCGCCCTCGCGCACGACGACCGCGCCGTCGGGCACCTCGAGCCGGCGCAGCCACCGCCGCGACCGCGACCCGGGCCGCGGGATCAGGCGCGTCGAGCAGCGCGCCGTCGAGGCTGTGCGCGGTCGGGTCGGCCAGCGGCGGCGCGCGCCTCATCCGAGGGATCCGACGGAGACTGGCACGGAGGCTGGGACGGCGGTCATGCTCGAGATCGTGATCGTGATCGTGATTCGTGATCGCGGTCAGCGGGCTACGGCGCGCACACGCCGTACTCGGTGCCGCCGATCGACAGCGCCGGGTTGAAGCCGACGCAGGTCGTGCCCGCCACCGTCGCACACTCGTTGCCGGCCGGGCGCGTGCACACCTTGCGGCAGCGCTGCTGGGCGTTGTAGGTCGAGCACAGCGTGTTCGACGAGCAGGTCGCGTCGGACGTGCACGCCGCGCCGATCGCGCCGGCGCCCGGGGTCGCGCAGTCGAGGATGTCGAGCGGGTTGCCGGCCCGCGTGGTCGTGAAGAAGCCGCACTTCTGTCCGGCCGGGCAGCCGCCGGCCGCGCTGTTGGTCGGGTTGCAGTTGGCCGAGCAGGTCAGCGCGCCCGGGATCGGCTGCGCCATCTGGTCGGTGATCTGGATCGCGCACAGCGCCCGCGGCTGCGGGCAGTCGCCGTCGACCGCGCAGTACTTGTGGCAGCGCCCGCCCGCGCAGACGAAGCCGGTCGCGCACTCCGAGAACGTCGAACAGGTGCTGGCCTCGGTGCCCGGCACGTTGACCGCCCGGCACGCCGTGCCCATCAGATCGGTGAAGTCGATGTCGCAGGTCAGCGGCGGCGTGCACCCGCACTGCGGGAACAGCGAGCACGGCTGGGTCGAGCAGCCGTTGGCGTCGGTCGGCGCGTCGGTCGGCGCGTCGGTCGCGCCGTCGACCGCGGTGGCGTCGGCGCTGGCGCCGTCGGGACCACCGGCGCCGTCGGGCGTCGCGCCGTCGGGATCAGGGTCGGCGCCGTCGACCGCGGCGGTGCCGTCGGAGGTCGCGCCGTCGTCGTCGGCCACCGCGTCCACGTCGGCGCCGGCCGGCCGCGACGACGCGCACCCGCCCAGGGTCGTTGCCGCGGACAGGGCCAGGGCGAGCAAGCGGGCACGGAGCTGCATCACCCTCGATCCTCAGATCCACCGCCGGCGATCGCAAGCTGTTTCGCCCGTAACCTCTGCTACGTTCCACCTACATGAGCCTGGTGGCGGCCGATCGTCTGACGGGGGAAGGCAACGCACTCTTTCAGCAGGGCGACTTCGCCGGCGCGGCCGAGCGCTACGAGCGCGCCGCGGTGTTGTTCCCCGAGCACCACCTCGCCTGGAAGGGCCTCGGCCACGCGCTCCTGTGCCTGGCGCGCCCCACCGAGGCCGCGCGCGCGTTCGACCGCGCCATCGGCCTCAAGTCCGACAGCGCCACCGCGCTCTGGGGCGGCGCGCTCGCCCACGCCGACCTCGGCCACAAGCCGATCGCGCAGAACTACCTCAAGCGCACGCTCGCGCTGCAGCCGTCGTGGACCGAGCTCGCGCGCTCGGTGCCCGCGCTCGCGCAGTTCCTCCAGATCTCGACCTACGCCGGCGAGATCCTGCGGGTCGCGCTCGGCCCGCCCAGCCTGCGCGTTCCGGCACGCCGCCGATCCCACCCGCGCGATCGACGTCGCGCGCTACCCCGACGTGCCCGAGCCCGGCCACGTCACCTACGGCTCGCTCGGCCTGTCCAACGTCGAGTGGCCCGACGGCCGCCCGCGCATCGAGGTGCTGCTGGCGTGCGTGCACGACAGCGCCGGCATGCCGCAGCTCGTCGCCAACACCGCGTTTCACATCATCGATCAGCAGTTCTACCCGACGCCCGGCAGCGTCGTGCGCGACCTCGTCGGCGTGCTCCGCCTCGGCGACCTGTCGCTGCGCTTCCCGCACATGTTCTTCACCGTGCCCCGCCGCTGGGGCCTGCGCCTGCCGCTCGACGAGGGCCCCCGCGATCACGATCACCTCGGCCGTGCCGATCAGCGAGCGCGAGTACCGCTACTGGAAGGACGGCGGCGACGATCTGCCGCGCCGCCTCGCCGCCGTGGACACCGCCGACTTCGCCCGCGCCGAGGTCGTCTAGGGCCGCGACGCGACGGCGTCACCCGCACGATCGGCGCGGTCAGGTTCGCCCCCGCCGTCGCGATCGCCGCCAGCGACGGCGTCACGCGCACGATCGGCGCGTTTCCGGTTCGCCGCCGCCGGCGTGATCGCCGCCAGCTACGGCGTCACGCGCACGATCGGCGCGTTCAGGTTCGCGCCCGCCGTCGCGATCGCCGGCGCCGCCTGGGCCGAGGCCAGATCGACCACGCTGTCGAACGCCGCGCGGTCGCAGACCTGCACCGACCACAGCGGCGAGTACGCGGTGTCGCCCGGCAGCGCCGCGACGACGTTGTGGGTCAGCGCGCTGCCCGCCTCGGTCGCGAAGCCCTTGCCCGCCACCGGCGCGCCCGCCGTCGGGTTGACGTCGTAGGCCACGTAGATCGTCGAGGTCGGCACGGATCGCCCGCCGGCGCCAGGGCTCGGCCGCTCACCGAAGTGGAAGTAGTGGACGATCTTGTCGTCGTACCAGGCCTGGGACAGCTCGGCGTAGTCGCCCGGCGTGCGCACGCGCGCCACCGAGCCCTCCGGCACCAGCGGGCAATTCACCAGCGCCGGCATCGGGGTCAAGGTGAGGCCCCGCGCCACGATCTCCGCGTAGCTGGTGATCGTGTTCGCGACGTAGTCGCCCGGCACGTCGACCCGGATCGGCTGCCACAGGTCGTTGTAGCCGGCCATCCCGGCACCACCGTGACGATGTTCTTCTGGCCGTCCACCGGCCCGTTCTCGCCCTCGCGGAACAGCACGTGAATCGGCGCCGGCGTCGTCGGCTGCACGTCGAACAGGTACAAGGCCACCGCCTCGCCCCCGGCCCCAGCGTCCATCTTAGGTCGCGTCGTAGTCGATCGCCGCGTCCGCCGCCGGCAAGCTCGGATCGGCGTCGCGCACGAACACCGTGCCCGCCGCCGCGCTGAACCGATCGATCGGGTGCCGCGGCGCCGTCGCCGGGTCCACGCCCTTCGGGTCGTCCGGGCAGCCCGCCCCGCTCCCAGGGCCAGCAAGATCGCAGAGATCGCCGTGATGCGCATGACGTACCTTACGCGCCCCGCGCCGCCCTGGTTACCCCGCGCCCCGTCCCTCACCAGATCGCTCGCCCGCGCTTGACAACCCCCGCGCCCGCTGGTACCTACACGCCCGTTCCGGGGTCATAGCTCAGCTGGGAGCGCTAGAATCGCACTCTAGAGGTCTGGGGTTCGATCCCATGGCTCCACCGGAAAACGTCAAGGGTCTCGCAGCGATGCGGGGCCCTTCGGCGTTTCGGAGATCCCGCCGAGCCGGCGCACCTCACGGCGGCGGCAGCGGCGCCGCGAGCGTCGCGGTGACGCGCGCCGTCGCCGGCGACTCCTCGGACTTCGCAAGACCTCTCAGCACAGCCCCTTGAGGTTGAGGCGCCGGTAGAGGTCGCGGCCGAGGCGGCCGACGAGGTCGCCGACCAGCTTGTTGCGCACCAGCGGGTCCTCCATCATCGACGCCGGCAGCATGCCGCTGAGCTCGGCGACGATCTGGGCCTCCGCCCTTCACGCGGGCGAGCTCGGAACACCAGGCCCTCGAGGGCGTTGGAGCCGCCCTTGGGGGTGCAGAGCGCGTCGCGCACGCTGGCGTGACCCTCCTCGGGCATCTCGAAGGGCACGTCCATGGCCACGCTGGCCAGGCCGAGCCCGACGTCGACCTTGTGCGGATCGAAGGGCTCGCACAAGAGCTTGCGCACCGTCACCGTCCCGCGGTCGGGCACCTCGAACGGCTGGTCGAGCAAGGCGTCGACCGAACCGGCGAAGGTGCCGGGCGCGAGGCCGGGTTTGTTGGCCACCGCCCGGGCGCACGCGCTGCCGCCGTCGGCGGCCTGGGGGCAACGCGGCCAGCTCCTCGTCGACCGCCTTGGCGATCGCGCTGTCGAGCAGCGACGAGCCGTAGGCGATCAGGTAGTCGGTGACGGCCAGCATGGCGGCGCTGCGGTGGGTGGGGACGACCTCGCCCCCAGCTCCTTGTACGCGGTGACCACGGCGTCGACGTGTCCTGGCAGTTGTGGGTGATGCCCTTGTGTGGCCATAGTCGGCGGCGACGGCGGCGCGGCGCGCTCCAGCGAGGTCGCGATCGTAGGCGTGCAGCGCCGGGCCGTACGTCGGCATCATGTCGGATCGATCGGGGTGCACGCCGTCGTGGAAGAAGCCCAGATCCGGCGGGTGGAGCGGGCTCTGCTCCTGGTCGCTGGCGAGGCCGTCGCCGGGGACGTCCGACGTCGTCGGCGGCGGCTCGAGCATGATGTGCATGTGGTGAAAGCCGGTGCTCGCCGGGGTGTCGAGGGTGTGCAGCCCGACCTCCTGGATGAGCGGCTGCACCTTGCTGCAGCATCGGCGCCAGGGCGTCGAGCTGCGGCGCGATCTGGTCGAGCAGCGGGCCCATGTCGCGCAGGCGGCGCAGGTCGGGCGCCGCCAGCTCCAGCATCGGGTTCCCGTCGAGGAACTCCCCGATCGGCAGGCCCTCGGCGCGCTCGCGCAGGGCCTCGGTCACCGAGCTCGCGGCCAGCTGCTGGATCTGGGTGCCCATCTGCATGACCGGCTCGAGCTCGCGACGCATCGTCACCGCGGTGTTCTGCATGCCGGGCCGGACCTCGTACTGGTTCATGCCGTGCAGCAGCACGCCCAGCATCGGCATGCCGATCAGCAGCACGAAGATGAAGAACGCGGTGAGCACCTTGCGCAAGGTCGACCACTCCGCCGGTCCACCCCCATGGCCACCGTCGTCGGGCGGCCCGCCGTCCGGCCCGCCCTCGTCGTCGCTGTCGAGCTCGCTGCCCTCGCCGTCGAGCTCGCGTCGGGCCGCCTCGATCGCGTCCGCCCAGCCGTCGAACGTGCGCCCGGCCTTCTTGTTGTCGCGCCCCCAGCGCTGCAGCAGCGCCACGATCTCCCGATCTCCGCCAGCGTCCGCGACGTGCTGCGCGATGGTCTCGGCGAGCTTGTAGTTGTAGCCGCCGACCTTGAGCTTGGGCATCACCGCGCCCCCGCTCAGCGTCGGCAGGCTGCGCAGTGGGCCCTGATCGGCGCCCGCCCACGCCGGCTCGCCACGCACCGCGCGATCTGCCATCGCGTCGGCCTCGGCCTCTAGCGGATCGTGACCGCCGAGCAGGCTGGCCAGCTTGGCTTGCGCCGACCGCGGCGCGCGCCCCAGCGCCTGCTGCGTGACGTGGGCGAGCTCGTGGGCCATCAGGTGCTGGCCGTCGGCGCTCGACGGATCGAGCTGGCCGGCGCCGAAGTGGACGTCGGTGCCGCGGGCGAAGGCGCGCGCGCCCATCTCGTCGGCGGCGCCGTCCTGATGGACCCGCACCGACGACAGGTCGTAGCCGAACGACGACTCCATGCGCGCCTGCACGTCGGTCGGCAGCCCGCCGAGCCCCGGGGCCCGCGCGCGCCGAGCAGGTGCGTCGCGAACGGGTCCTCGCCGCCGCCCCCGCCGCGGCTGCCGGTCGACCCCAGCGCGCTGGCGCCCCGCCGCCGCCGGTCCCAGCGCGCTGGCGCCCCGCCGCCGCCGGGCGCCCCCCGTCCTGCCCCGGCGCGCTGCTGCGCTGCACCGGCAGGGACTGGGTCGGCTGCGCTTGCCTGGCGCGATCCCGCTCCGCCGTGAACCTGACCATCGTCGGCGCCGTGGAAGTCCTGGAACGATCGCATCAAGGCAGCGTGCGCGCCGCCCCGCGAACGCCGATATCAGCCCGATGTCACGCAGGCCGAGCCCGTCGGTGGGTGGCGCGGGTCGTGGGCGCCGCCGCTGGGCGGCCATCGAGCAGCGTAGCGTCGTCGACGTACGCGATTCGAGCCAGCGCCGGGACGACCAACGGGTCGCCATCGCGCCAGCCACGAGGACGTCCGCACCGTTCGTGCAAAGGCGATCGACCGCGCGGGCCACGGTTGCGTGCCCTGAGCACCACCGGAGCGGCGTTGCCCAAGCACCTCGCAGCATGGCCGGCCGACTCACCCCCAGGCGGTGATGACACGGCGCGTACGCCGTCGGACGCCGCCGCGGCGGGGACGTCGCCGCCCATGTTACAACCGCTCGGATGCTCACGCTCGAGGGGCCGAGCCGATACCTGGCAGGAGCGCTGCGGCTGCTGCAGTTCGTCGAGGCGCGTCGTCCAACCGGCCGCCGGTTCGGCGCCGACGCCGACGCGCGCTGGCACAGCTTCAGGGGCGACCTCCGCACCGCCGAGCGCATCGAGCTGTTGCTGCGCGACGCCGACGCCGAGTGGCCGGGCGGCTTCGGCGCGCGCACGGTCTACGGCTTGCGCGCGGTAGCCGAGGACGAGCCGTTCGGTTCGCAGTGGCCCCCGATCGATCCGATCGCGGCCGAGGAGCTGTGGCGCGCGCTCCGCACCGCGCCCGCGCCGACCACCGCGGCCGAGGTCGTAGACGCCGTCGCGGCTGCCTGGGACCTCGTCCTCTCGCCGCACGCCGTGGGCGCCGTGGCCCCGACCGATCGCCTCATCGTCGTCGGCCCATCGGCGGTCGCCGCGATGATCACCGCCTTCGCGGCCGGCGCCGCCCTTGACTGGGCTGAGCAAGTCACCGTCATCGCGACCCCGCCGGCGCACCGCCACGTCGCCGCCGCCGCCACCGCGGCGTTGAACCTGACGCGCGCCTTCCCGCTGCGCACGCACGATGCGCCCGGCACCGCACCCGCCAGCGCCCGGCTGCTCGCCTCGCCCGACGCCGATCCCCGCGATCACGCCGCCGCCGACGCGATGCTCACCGTGGCCGCCCGGACCTAGCCGTGGCCCTGCCCCGCACCCGCGTCCTGGCGGAAGGCACGACGCCCTACCCGCACGAGCGCGAGGGCGTCGCGTTCGCGCTTCGCGGCCTTGCCCGATCGCGATCCGTTCCACGCCTGGGCGCTGGTCGACCTGCTCGATCCCTCGAGCGGACGCCTGCTCGAGGATCGACCTGCTCGTCCTCGGTACTCCTGCCTGTACCTGGTCGAGCTCAAGGCCTGGCCGGGCCGCATCGAGGGCGACGCCGTCGACTGGCAGGTGGGTCACGCCCGACGGTCGTCGGGTGTGGCGCGACAACCCGCGCCCGCTCGCGCACCGGAAGGCACAGATCCTAAGTCGCGCCTCGAGCGCGCGCTGCCGCACGGCACGCGCGCGCCGTGGATCGAGCCGCTGGTGTTCCTCACCGACGCCGACGTCAAGCTCGGCCTCACGCGCGACGGCCTGATCGGCGTGGTCCGGCGCGACAACTTCGCCGCGGCGATCACGCGCCACGAGTTCCCCGGCGCTGACGTGCGCCACCAGGGCAACGTCATCAACGCGCCGACCCAGCGCGCGGTGTTGCAGGCGCTGCGCACGATCGGCTTCCGGGAGCGCCGCGGCAAGCTCCACGTCGGCTCGTACGTCCTCGGCGAGCTGCTGGCCGAGACCGACAGCTACCAGGATCGCGAGGCCTCGCACCACGACATCTCGGCCCAGAAGCGCCGCGCCCGCACCTACCTGGTGCCCGATCAGACCTCGGTGGAGCTGCGCCAGCAGCTCCGCCGCGCCGCCAGTCGTGAGGCCCAGCTCCTCTACGAGGTCCGCGAGCACCCGAGCATCCTCACGTACACCGACTACGTCCCCGACGCCGAGGTCGGCCCCACCGTCCTGTTCGACGCGTTCACCGACGGCATCCCGCTCGACGCCTTCCTGCGGCGCGAACCCGATCTCGCGTTCGCCGATCGCGTGGCGATCCTCGGGGCGTCGGCCGCGCGCTCGCCCACTGCCACCGGCGCGTCGTCCATGGTGGCGTGTCGCCGTCGGCCATCTGGTGCGCCGGGGCCCGGGCGGCGTGCCCGAGACCCGGCTGTTCAACTTCCAGCTCGGCGGCGCCGACGGCGTCGACCCGACCAGCCACCGCTCCAACCTCGGCGACGATCAGGTCCCGATCTACCAGGCGCCCGAGCTGCGCAAGGGCCTCGCCAGCCCCGATCCGCGCACCGACCTGTTCAGCCTGGGCGCGGTGGCCTACCTGGTGTTCACCGGGCAGGCGCCCGGCACCAGCCTCGCCGCCATCGACGAGCGCCTCATCGCCGATCGCCACCTCGACGCGCGCGCGGTGAGCGACGGGATCCCCGAGCCGGTGGTCGAGCTGATCGCCGAGGCCACCCACACCACCGTCGCCTTGCGCTTCGACGACGCCGCGCAGTGGGTCGAGTTCCTCCTCGACGCGGCCGCCCAGGCCACCGCCGCGCCCGCGGCGCCCGAGCCCAGCCCGCTCGACGCCCGCAAGGGTGACGTCGTCGCGGGCTTCCTGGTCCACGGCGTCCTGGGCCACGGCGCGTCGTCGCGCGTGCTCGAGGTCGAGCGCGACGACGGCCGCCGCTTCGCGCTCAAGGTCTCGCTCGGGCCCGATCACGACGACCGCCTGCGCGCCGAGGCCCGGGCGCTCGCGCGCCTGCGCCACCCGCGCATCGTCGAGCTCGAGGGCCCGGCCGAGCGCCAGCCGCTGATGATCGGCGGACGCCCGTGCCTGCTGATGTCGCTGGCCGGCGAGACCCTGCAGCGCGAGCTCGCCGCGCACGGCGCCGTGTCGCTCGACTACGCCGCCCGCTACGGCACCGATCTGCTGGGCGCGCTCGAGCACCTCGAGGAGCGCGAGCTCCTGCACCGTGACATCAAGCCCGCCAACGTCGGCGTCGGCGCGGTCCACAAGAAGGCCGCGAGCCTGACGTTGTTCGACTTCTCGCTCGCCGCCGCCGACCCCGCCGACGTCCGCGTCGGCACCGCGGCCTACCGCGATCCCGAGGTCGCCGCGCGCGGGCGCTGGACGCCGCCGCCGATCGCTACAGCGCCGCGATGACGCTCTACGAGCTCCTGACCGGCCAGCGCCCGACCGGGCCCAGCGACGACGCCGCGCCCCACACGGTGCCCATCTCGGCCGAGCGGATCGACGCGGGCGTCCGCGCGCCTGACCGCGTTCTTCCCCACCGCGTTCGCCCGGGGCCTGGCCGCGCGGCACCCGGACGCCAAGTCGATGCGGCGCGCCTGGGAGCGGGCCTTCGAGGCCCAGACCGCCGGCGCCGGCGACACCCCCGACCCCGACGGGCCCACGCCCGCGCCCGCGCCCGCGCCGCTGGCCGACGCCGCCATCGCCGCCATCGCCGCCGACACGCCGGTCCACGCGCTGCCGCTGTCGGCGCGCGCCAAGAACGCGCTCGATCGCGCGGGCGGCCTGCGCGCCGTCGAAGCTGCTCGACCTCCTGAGAACATCTCGTCCATCCGCGGGGTCGGCGAGCAGGTCGCCCTCGGAGATCCTCGACTTCCGCCGGCGCTGGACCTCGCTGGCCAAGGTCACGGTCGCGTCCGGCGAGCCGCGTTCTTCCCCGGGTATCGCGGCGACGACCTGATGATCCACCTCGCCGGGCTCGCCACGGCCACCGCCGAGCGTCTCGCCGACGCTGGCCTGCGCTCGCTCGCTCCCGTCGCCGCGGCGCCGCGCGCCCAGCTCGCCAACCTCGCGCGCACCGCCGGGCTCGACGAGGCCGCGGTCCGCGCGGCGCTCTCAGCCGAGCACGCCAAGGCCGCCGTCCGCTCACAGCCGACGACGCTCGGCGCCTGGTGCGACGCGCTCCTGCCCGCGGGCAAGAAGCGCTCTCAGCACCCGCGCGAGCTGTTCGGCCTCGAGGGTCCGCTCCTCGGCCGCGTCGGCGCCAGCCCCCGCGAGCTGGCCGAGCGCCTCGAGCTCACCGCCGCCGCGATCTACATCGCGCTCGGCAAGGCCCGCGACGAGTGGCGCAAGCACCCCGCGATCGCGTCCCTGGTCGCCGCCGTCCACGCGGCGGTCGAGCGCGCCGGCGGCGCGGCCCCGCTGGCCCGCACCGGCGTCGAGCTCCTCACCGACCTGCCCCACGCGGGCGAGCCCGACGCCGAGGTCCGGGCCACGGCGCTGGTGCGGGTGGTCGCCGAGCTCGAGAAGGACGACCCCGCCGGCCTGCGCTTCGTCCGCCTCGACGGCGACGCGCCGTGGATCGTCCTGCGCGACGACGTCGAGGACGTGGTCCGCCGGCTCGGCGCGATCGCCGACGATCTGGCCGGCCGCGACGTCCTCGCGGGCCCCGCCGAGGTCGCCCGCGCCCTCGCCGAGATCGCCGACGACACCCCGCTGGCCGGCCTCCCCGCCGACCGCCTGGTCCGCCTCGCCGCCGCCGCCAGCCGTCGCGCGGCGGCGTCGACCCGCCTCGAGCTGTACCCGCGCGATCTGCCCCCGGCCCGCGCCCTGGCGCTGTCGGCCGCGGTCCTCCACCTCGCCCCTGGCCGAGGACGTAGCTGCGCCGCCGGGTCGCCGCGCGCTACCCCGACGCCGCGCCGCTGCCGCCGCGGCCCGCGCTCGACGAGCTGGTCGCCAGCTTCGGCTTGCGCTACGTGTCGGCCGACGGCGCGTTCGTCCGGCCCGGCGACGACGCGCGGTCCTCGATCCACACCAGCGTCCGCTCGCCGCTGACCACGTTCACGCGCGTCCGACCCGCCGCCGAGATCTCGGCCCGCGAGGTCGCCATCGCCGAGTTCGACGACCGCGTGCGCCTGTGCCTGGCCCGGCGCGCGCTGCTGGTGCTCGGCGTCACCGCCGATCAGGCCGGCGTCGCCGAGCGCGCCCTGGCGACACACCATGGCCTCGCGCCGCGCTCGTTCGACGCGCTGTTCGTCGCCGAGCTCGAGCGGATCATGACCCGCGAGGGGATCAGCGCGGACCTGGTCTATCGCACCGATGGCGCCGGCCGCGCCGACGACGCCTGGCCGCGCCTGCGCAAGCTCGCCGAGGCCACCGCCGCGGCGATCGCCGGCGCGCTCCTGCCGCCCACGGCGCCGCTCGTGCTCACGCAGCCGGGGCTGATCGGGCGCTACGGTCTCACGACCTTCCTCGAGCGGCTGGTCGCGTCGGCCCGTGACGACGACGCCGGTCAAGCGATCGTGCTGCTCGTCCCCGGCCACGAGGGCGGCCGGCCGATGATCGGCGAGGTCGCGGTGCCAGGGCTCTTGCCCGGCCAGTACGCGTGGATCCCGCGGCCGTGGCTCAGCCAGCACACGCCGAAGGCGGCGTGATGCCGGGCGCGCGCTTCCGCCTCACCGTCAGCTGCGGCGCGCGCTGGCGATGACCGCCTCGGAGCTGGTCGGGCGCATCTTGCCCGGACGCTTCCGGATCGACGGCGAACTCGCGCGCGGCGGCTTCGGCGTGGTCTACCGCGCGCACCAGCTCGCGGTCGGGCGCGACGTCGCGGTGAAGGTGCTGCACGAGTCGATCGCCGCGGACTCGCGCGAAGGCCGCGCGTTCGTCCAGGAGATCCAGGCCGTCGGCCGCATCGACCATCCCAACGTGGTCCGCATCTACCACGCCGAGCACACCGACGATGGCCGCCTGTTCTTCGCGATGGCGCTGCTGTCGGGTCGGGACCTCGAGCAGGAGCGCGCCGCCCAGGGTCCGCTCCCGGCCGCGCGCGCCGTCGCCCTGGTGCGGCAGCTGCTCGCCGGTCTCAGCGCGGTCCACGCCGCGGGGCTGGTCCACGCCGACATCAAGCCCGCCAACGCCCTCGTCGTCGGCGACGCGGGCGATCAGCTGGTCCTCGTCGATTTCGGCCTCGCGCGGCTGCGACGCCCGGGCCAGCCCGCGCGCGCCCTCGGCGGCACGCCGGCGTACATGGCCCCGGAGCAGCTCACGGGCAATCGGGTCGACGCTCACTCCGATCTCTACGCCGCCGCGCTGGTGTTGGTCACGCTCCTGACCGGCTGGCGTCGCACCACCGTCGACGTACCCGCCGACGCCCTCGACGGCGTCACCGACCCTCACCTGCGCGCGGTCCTGACGCGGGCGCTCGCCACCGACCCGACGGCCCGCTACCAGTCTGCCGACGAGCTCGCCGACGCGCTGGTCGATCGACGCGCGCCCTCACCCGCCCCGCGGCGACGGCGATGGCAGGCGCCGGTCGTCGGTGTCGCGGTCGCAGCGGCGGTCGGCCTCGGGCTGGCCCACCCCTGGCAGGGCTCGCGGCCGGGCCATCCACGCGTGCTCGTGGTCGGCAGCGACTCGGTCCTCCACGGCCTCCTGGCGCCGGCGAAGGCGACCATCGAGCGCCACGCCGGCATCGACCTGCCGCTCGAGGACGAGCAAGACAAGGGCTCGAGCGGCGCGATCCCCGCGCTCGCGCATGGTCCGGCCAGCGTCGGCGCGCGCTCCGAGCGTTTCACAGGTGCAGCGCCGGCCGAGCTCGCCGCCACCGACTCGATCTTGATCGAGGTCGCCGTCGGCTACGATCAGATCGCGCTGTTCGTGCCCACCGCCAGCCCCGCGCGGGCCCCTCGATGTCGCCGCATTTCGAGCCAGCCTGTGCTGCAGCGCCGGCCAGCGCGGCCGGCCCACGACCTGGTCGACCCTCGCCCCCGCCGCGGCCATGACGGGCGACGTCGCCTGGATGCTGTTCGGCCGCCGCGGCACGCCCGCGCCCGGGGACACGACCTCATCGACGCTGCGGATCGCCGATCAGTGGCTGTGCGCCCCGGCCCAGCTGTGCCCCGGCACCGTCGCCTACGACGGCGCGTTCCGCGATCTCCTCGCCGCCGTCGCCCACCAGCCCGGCGGCCTCGGCCTCTCGACCGCGAGCCTCGCGCGCGCCGACGTCCGCGCGGTCGAGCTCGTCGATCGTGCGGCCCACACCCGCTTCGATGGTCGGCGCGTGCTGTGGCTCTACCTCGCCGCGCGCCGCGCCCACCCGCTGCCGGCCGCGACCTGCCGCTTCCTCGACGCCGTGCTCGCCGACGACGTCGCGGCGACCCTCACCGCGGCAGGTCGCGCCGCGCCGTTGCCCCGCGGCGCCCGCGCCCGCCAGCGCGCGTGGCTCGGCCTCGACGACGGCGGCTGCGCCCATCGCCCCACCCAGGCGTTGCTCGACGACGACGACGCCACCATGGCCCGCACGCCGATCGCCTCCGAGATCGAGCCGACCCCGTGGGCGCCCGTGCCTGACGCGGCCCCGGCTCAGTGACGGGTCGGGTCGTCCGCGCCGTCGCGCCGGAACCCGAACTCGGTCAGCAGGTTGTACAGGTGGGCTCGCGTCACCTCGAGCTCGCGTGCCGTCTGGGCCACGTTCCAGTCGTTGCGCTCGAGCGCCTCTTTGACGTACCGCCGCCGGAAGCTGCGCGTCGCCTCCTGGAGGCTGATCGCCTCCCGCGTCGTGGCGTCGATGTCGGGGAACACGTGGTGCGCGTGCAGCGCGCCCCCGCCCTCGACGTGCGCCCGCACCACGCCCGCCTCGATCGCATTGCCCAGCTCGCGCAGGTGCCCCGGCCACGACGCCTCCTGGCACGCCACCACCGTTCGCCGCGCCACGCGCAGCGGCGCGAACCGATGACGGCGACACGCCGCCGCCGCGAAGTGCTCGACCAGGTCCGGGATGTCGTCGACGCGCTGGTCGAGCCCCGGCATGGCCAGCGGCAGCACGTTCAGGCGGTAGTAGAGATCGTCGCGGAACCGCCGCTGCGCGACCATCGCCTTCAGATCCTGGTTGGTCGCGCTCACCACGCGCACGTCGGCCACGACCGGCGCGCTCGCGCCCAGCGGGTAGTACACGCCGTCCTGCAGCAGCTGCAGCAGCTTGGCCTGGGCCGCCAGCGACAGCTCGCCCACCTCGTCGAGGAACAGCGTCCCACCGCGGCCGCTGCCGACCTTGCCGATCGTCCGCTGGGTCGCCGTCGAGTGCGCGCCGCGCTCGGCGCCGAACAGCTCGCTCTCGATCAGCGCCTCGGGGATCGCCGCGCAGTTGAGCTCGACGAACGGCCCCTCGGCCCGCGGGCTGTTGCGCGCGATGGTCTGGGCCAGGAGCGTCTTGCCGGTCCCGGTCGGCCCGGTGATCAGCACGCTGATGTCCAGGGGCGCCACGTGCGAGGCGTCGCGCAGCACCCGCGCCAGCGCGGCCGATCGACCGACCAGCTCCGCGCACCCGAAGCGTCGCCTCACCTCTGCGGTGTGATCGCGCTGACCCGGCTCGCGCTCGTGGGCGAGCAGGCGGTCGGCCAGCGGCCCGAGCTGCCGCGCGAACAGCTCGACCCGCTCGCGATCGCCGGTCGAGAAGCTGGCGCCGCCCGCCCGGCCCTGCAGGTAGATGACCCCCGATCGGTGGCGCCCCCACCGGCGCGCACAGCACCGCGTCGATGCCCCGGTCCGACGCTGGTCAGGTCCTCGAAGCGCGGATCGATCCGCGCCGACGGGGTGTCGACCGTCCGGCCCTCGGCCATCGCCCGCGCGATGATGCCGCCCGAGATCGACGCGCGGATCTCGGCGACGTCGTCGTCGTCGCAGCCGGCGCCGCGCCACCAGGACGCCCCGGCGCCGTCGGCGTGGAGCTCGAGGTACGCCGTCGCGGCGCCGCTCACCTCGACGATCAGCGCCAGCGCCTCATCGAGCAGCGGCCCGAGCTCGCGCTGGCCGCCCAGCTCGAGCAGCCTGCGGTAGAACGCTGGCTCGGCCGCACTCCGCTCACGCGCGTCTGTCGACATCCCCGGCGCGACCATACCGTGTTCGCGCGGCGCGTGCCGGTATGTGTCAACTCCCGGCCCGCGCGCGCAGCGCAGCGTCAACTGCGGTGGACACCTCTGGCGCCGTGCGTGTGCGCCCCGACCGCGCCGGGGGCCTGTGCGGCCCCGGCGCGCCGCTTGCTCTGTGGCTGCCAACCATGCAGCACCTCAGTCGTCTCGCCATCTTCGCCGCCGGGTTGACGGCCGCCGTATCAGCAGCCACCGCCGAACCGGCCTCCACCGACAAGACGGCAGTCGCGAACGTGCAAGCTGCGATCGAGGCGGCCAGGGACGCCGCGAACGCGCAAGCGGCGATCGAGGCGGTCGCGGACGCCAAGAACGCGCAGGATGCGATCAATCAGGCCAAGGCCGCCGCGAACCTCCGCAGCACTGATGACCGCCCGCTCCAGACCACCGGTGGCATCACCGGCCTGTCCCGGTCGACCGCGCCGGTCTGGGTGCTGGTCGCCGACACCAACGTGACGACGCTCGACGTCTCGCAGCCGTCGGCGGGCCTCGGTCTCGAGTACGCCACGCCGTTCAACCTGGCCCGGTTCTCGATCAAGAAGAACGTCTCCGAGAGCACCCTCACCGCCGCGGCCGGCGCCCGCGACTTCGGCCGCGCGGTCCTGCGCCCCGCGACCGCCAACTTCAGCCTGGCGATCCACGCCGAGCACCGCTTCGCGTCGTACCTGCGCTGCCGCAGCGACTGCTACGCCAAGGAAGACAGCGACGCTGCCGCGGTGACGTCCAAGTGGAGCTGGGGTGCGTACGCCACGCTCGAGGCCGCCGATCTCAACGTGACGATCCAGGACGCCGCCGAGCAGACCTTGGCGTCCGGTCACATGGTGCCGCTGGCCCTGACCGCGGGCCTGACCAGTCGGATCGAAGGGGTCCCGCCCGAGGCGCTCAAGTCGGCCGGCGGCGGCCTCGTCGTCTCCGGGTACGCCGGCATTGGCCTGCGGGTGATCAGCGGCGACGTCCCCGACGGCGAGCGCGCGCTCGCCTTCGGCACCGCCCGGCGGTGGGTCCTCGGTCCCGAGCTCGGCGTCGCGGTCCAGTTCGGCACGGTCATCGTCGACGCCCGGCTCACTGGGCTCTCGAACTTCAACGACGCGATCCCCGGGCTCACCGGCGCCCAGCTCCAGGCCGGACTCACGTTCGTGCTGCCCTGGGAGGTCGTCGGCGGCAAGGACAAGAAGGGCGACGACGACGCCGAAAAGGCTGCCGCCGAAAAGGCTGCCGCCGAAAAAGCCGCCGCCGAAAAGGCCGCCGCCGAAAAGGCCGCCGCCGAAAAGGCCGCCGCCGAAAAGGCCGCCGCTGCCCCGCCCGCCGCTGCCCCGCCCGCCGCTCCCCAGCCCGCCGCTGGCGGCCAGTAGCCGCCTCGCTACTCGATCCCGTACCGCTGGCACTTCTGGATCAGATACGACCGGCTGATCCCCAGCTCTCGCGCCGCCTGCGACTTGTTCCCGCCCAGCCGGGTCATCACCAGGCGCACGACCTCGGCCTCGTACTCCGTCATGATCGCCTCGAGCGTGCGCCCCGGGGTCGCCGGGTCTGCGCCCGTCGCGCCGCAGCCGACCGGAACGGGATGCCCAGGTCCTGCGCATACACCGTCGGGGCGGTGCGCTCAGTCGGCCACGCCCCGGTGATCCGCTGGACGCACGCGAGCAGCTCTGACACGTCACCGGGCCAGGCGTGCTCGGTCAGCGCCTCCTCGGCCAGCGCATCGAGCCGCACGGGCCGGCCGAGCATGCGCTCGAGCAACCGCGGCAGCAGCACCACCGCGTCCTCGGACCGATCGCCCAGGTTCGGCACATCGACTTCCAGACACACGCCCGGCGGCCACACCAGCGCACCGAACCGCGGATCGACCTGCGCCACCGGCCGGGCCGTCATCCGGGTCGCCCGCAGATCGATCACCCGGTCGCGCGCGACCGCCAGAACGCGCTGCTGATCGTCCACCGTCAGCCGGTTCACCTCGACGAACGCGACCACCGCCGGTCCGCGACGCCCGCCTGCGTGCGCCGCGCCGCGGAGCTGTTCCTGCATCGCGCCATCGGCGACGGTGACCAGCGGGCAGTAGATCTCGTGGATTGCGCCGCCGTTGGCGAGGCGCGCGAACAGCAGGCGCGCCGTGGTGGTCTCGCCGCGGATCAGCACCGCTCGGTCGAACCGCGCGTATGCATCGAGCGTCCGGAACGTCGGCGCCAGGCCCGGACACGCCTCGAGATCGTCCAGCGTCAACATCGGGCCACTCTAGCGGCGACCGCATCGCCGCCGCGCGCGCACGCCCCGAGATCGCCCCGAGATCGCCCCGAGATCGCCCCGAGATCGTCCCCATTCACCCGCTTCGGGTGAACCATGAAGCGCGCCGCGGCGGGTAAGCTCGCCCACGTCCCGCCATGGCCAAGAGCACCTCGACCAAGAAGAAGAAGGCCGCGCTCGCTGCGCTGGCCGGCACCGACGATCCCCGCGCGCCGCTCGACTCGGCGGCGCTGCTCGACGCCGCGCGCAAGGTGCTGGCGCGGCTCGAGGCCGACCTGCGCCAGCGGGCCGAGGCGTCGCCAGCGGTGACCCTGGCGCTGCGCGATCAGTACGAGCGCGAGAAGGCGGCCCAGCGCACGGCCGAGAGCTTCGCGGGCTGGACCGCGGCGCTGGCGACCCAGGTGGCGGCGGCCTGGCTGTTGTCGTGCGTGTTCGTGCGGACGCTCGAGGATCGCGGGCTGTTGCGCCAGGCCCGCATCGCGGGCTGGGCGCGATGGACAGCCAACGGCTGTTCTTCCAGCTGGCGCCATCGCTGACCGAGCGCGACTACCTGCTGATGGTCTGGAAGGAGCTGGCGCAATACCCCGCGGCCCGCGGACTGTTCGACGCCGAGCACAGCCTGGTCTGGAGGCTGTCGCCGTCGGCCGAGCTGGCCAAGGAGCTGCTCGCGCTGTTCCGCACGCCGACCGCCGAGGCCCCGGCCTTCCGGTTCGGCCAGGCCAGCACGCGCTTCCTGGGCGACCTGTACCAGGACCTCAGCGAGGACGTCAGGAAGCGCTACGCGCTGTTGCAGACGCCGGACTTCGTCGAGTCGTTCATCCTCGACCGGACGCTGGAGCCGGCGGTGGTGCGCTTCGGGCTCGATGACACGACGGTCATCGACCCGACGTGCGGCAGCGGGCACTTCTTGCTGGGGGCGTTCGGAAGGCTGTTCGAGCATCGGAGGAGGCTGGAGCCGGGGGTGGACGCGCGGGTCGCGGCGGTGAAGGCGGTGGACGCGGTGTACGGCGCGGACATCAACCCGTACGCGGTCGCGATCGCGCGCTTCCGCCTGACGCTGGAGGTGCTGGGAGAAGGCGGGGTACGGGAAGCTGGCGGACGCGCCGGCCTTGCCGCTGCACGTCGTGGTGGCGGATTCGCTGCGCGTCAATCCCCAGCACGCCCAGCCGAGCTGCGGCAGCAAGACACGCGCGCGGCGCTGGCGCCGCCTGGGTCGGCGACGCGTTCGCCCTCGAGGACGACCAGGCCGCCCGCGACGCGCTGTTCCGGCGGTTCGCCGCCGTGGTGGGCAATCCGCCGTACATCACCGAGAAGGACCCAGCCAAGCGCGAGGTCTACCGCAAGATGTGGGCGTCTCGGCCGCCGGCAAGACGCGCTGTCCGCCCCGTTCTGCGAACGCTTCTTCCAGCTCGCCCGCCCCCGCGGCTACGTCGGCCAGATCACGGCCAACTCGTTCATGAAGCGGGAGTTCGGCAAGAAGCTGATCGAGGAGTACCTGCCGACCGTAAACCTCGACCTGATCGTGAACACGTCAGGCGCGTACATCCCGGGGCACGGCACGCCGACCGTGCTGCTGTTCGGGACGCAGGAGGCGGCGACGTCGCGGGATGTGCTCGCGGTGCTGGCGAAGCGCGGCGAGCCCAGCACGCCGGAGAATCCGGCGGAGGGGAAGGTGTGGCGGAGCGTGGTCGAGCACTGGGAGGAAGTCGGGTATGAGGATGAGTATCTGTCGGTGGCGCGGGTAGCGCGGGATGGACTCGCGAAGCATCCCTGGAGCCTCGGCGGCGGCGGGGCGAGCGAGCTGAAGGAGTTGCTGGAGGAGAGGGCGGAGAGGAGGCTGGGGGATGTGGCGACGGCAATTGGTTCGACGCGATCATGGGTGAAGACGATCTGTTCGTCGGTCCTGAGCACTGGTTGCGCAGGCTGGGTGTCGACGGCGCTCAGATGCGGAAGCTCGTCGAAGGCGAGGGGGTGCGGGACTGGAGCATCGCTAGCCCGGCGTCAGCACTCTTCCCGTACGACGAGCGCCTCGAAACCGTGCCGGCAAGTTCGCCTGCTGCGCTCTCACTTCTGGCAGTTTCGTATTCCTCACCGAGCGGGAGGCATTCGGCAAGAACACTGTCGAAGCCGGTCTGGAGTGGTACGAGTACCGCAGCTTCTACAAGTCCAAGCGCAGCACCCCGCTGAGCATCACGTTTGCCGAGGTGGCTACTCACAATCACTTTGCGCTCGACCGTGGCGGGCATGTGTTCAAGCAAACGGCCCCGCTCATCAAGCTCTCGGCGGACGCTTCCGAGGACGACCACCTCGCGCTGCTGGCGTACCTGAACAGCTCGACGGCGTGCTTCTGGATGAAGCAAGTCGCCTTCCCAAAGACGTCTGGAACGAATGTTGGTGAAATGCGCGGCGTTGCTGAGCGCATCGCCTATCAGTTTTCTGGAACGGCCCTTGGTCCGCTGCCAATTCCTCCGCTGTCGCCGCGCTTGCGCAAGATTGGCCGCCAAATGGACTCGCTGGCACGCGAGAGAGCCAGCGTAAGACCCGGTCGAAAGACTGTGCCGGTGGGTAGTGTCACAGCGCTAAAGGCAGCGTTCGAAGCTGACGCTGCGCGATACGACTCGTTGCAGCGGCAGTTGGTGGTTCTGCAGGAGGAGATCGACTGGGAGATCTATACTGCTGCGCAGTTGTGTCCCGCGGGTCTTCTTGCCGCTGATCACAGCCATCACAGCCTTGTGCTTGAGGGCGCAGAAGCGCATCCGGGTGAGCGGCCATGCCACCAAGGACTTCCGTCATCGTCCGCGCTGGCGATGTTGTGGGAGAAGCGTCGCGCCGCGATCGCGGAGCGTCCGGCTCTTGGATTGATGGAACAACCGCTGTATAAGCGCCCTTGGCTTGGTGTTCAAGGGGTGTTCCATCGTGACGGTTGGACGTACGCCGAGCTGCTTCGAGCGGCATTGCGCGAGCAGATGTGTGGGGTCCTCGAGGCGGAGGTTCGCGAATTCGGGAGATCCCCGTCAGTTCTCGACGCATAAACGAGGTGCAAGAGATCTCTTTTCTTCGCACACTGCTGGCACACACCGTTGAGGATTCGCCGGACGCCGTAGCAGCGCTGCTTTCATCAAATGCCGTGCCTTACCTGGCCGCCTTGCCTTTGCAGACTCGGGGCTTTCTCGGCGGGCTGACTGGGAGGCGTCATGGGAGGCCCAGCGACTCGAAGACGGCGGAGTGACAACCGTGTGCAGTACTCCGGGGAAGTACGCCATCGGCGACTTCCGGGAGGCGTCGTACTACAGCCTTCGCGGCCAGCTCGACGTGCCGAAGGAGCGCTTCATCAGCTATCCGGGCTGCGAGTCGGACGACGACGGCGAGCCGGTGTACGGCTGGGCCGGCTGGGATCATCTGCAGCGGGCCCAGGCGCTGGCCGCGCTGTACATGGATCGCAAGACCCGCGAGGGCTGGCCGCGCGAGCGGCTGGTCCCCATGCTCGCCGGCCTCCTCGAGCTGATCCCCTGGGTCAAGCAGTGGCACAACGAGCCCAGCGCCGAGTACGACGGCCTTCGCATGGGCGACTACTTCGCCCAGTTCCTCGACGGCGAGCTCCGCCTCCACTCCCTCACCCCCGCCGACCTCCGCGCCTGGCGCCCCGCCAAGAAGCCCCGCGGCAAACCCAAGCCCGCCCCCGCCACCTCAGACTCCCCCGCTCCCACCAAGCCCAAACGCCCCCGCAAACCCAAGCCCACGTCTGAGGTTGATCGATGACGAGCGATCGCGGCGAACGGTCAGCCATTCGCTTTCTGTACACCGACGGCGACGGAACTCAGTTCCGCCCAACGCACTGCTGGATACGCGCCGAGCCCGGCCGACTCACTGACTGGTCGCTTCACCTGACTCGTCCCGACGGCGAATCAGTCGCTGTGCCGGACCTCAAGCGGTGGATGCTGTTTGGCGACAGTGCGCATCGTCATTTCAGCTTTCGCAGCGCGATCAGCCCGACTGATATGCGGCAATACAAGCGCGAGGAAGTCCTCGATCGCTACGCGCGTGCCGTGGTCGCGTCACTGCCGCAGGACTATCGCGGAGCACCGCTGTGGTGTCTCATCCCCGGCATCGGCGATCCGGACCGACGCCGCCGCTATCGGAACGCACTGAACTCGCGATGCCCGGGGTAAAGCTACTGCCCGAGCCCGAGATGCTGGTTGAGTACTTCCGACTCGTACGTCGCGAACTAGAACTCAAGGAGCGGCACTCGAGCGTCCTGCTGGTCGTTGACGCCGGAGCCTCGACCGTCAATTTGACGTTCGTTCTAACCCGTCGCGATCGCCTCGCAGAAGGCAAAGGAAGGCGTCGCGCGGAAAGCGTCGTTACGCGCCAAGCGGGGCGATGCTGCGCGATTTGCAGGCGCCTGGGTCGACGAGGAACCTCGCGCGCGCCATTGGCATTGAACTGCCGAACAAGGCCGCTGAGCGGCATGCGATTCTTGCTGACGTTGAGCGAGTCAAGTGCAAGCTCTCCAGTCTCAATTCCGGACCCGAGCGGAAGCACCTGCCCGCGATGGGCCTCCCGTGCAAGCGGGAGATGGAACGTGAAGATCTCGAGCAGGTTTCCGACCTGCTCTGGCAAAGTATATTGCCTACGTACCTCGTACAAGCTGAGCAACTCCTTATCGACTTGCAGAGCGGAGCGGACGCCGAGTTCTTTCACGAGCGCTTGGAAGGCTTGACCACGATCGATGTCGGCGGCGCACAGCAACTCATCGACGGCGTCATCCTCGCAGGGGGAACCAGTCAGTTACCAGGATTTCGGCGCGCCATGCTCCGACACCTGTTTCCCGATCGTCCAGACATGTATATCTACACCGTAGGCGAGGACTACAGCGTCGCCGCGGCACTCGGGTGCGCTCGCGAACGTCTTGGCGGTACATCATCGGCCGAGCCGACTTCGCGTGCCACAGGAGGCCGCTGCCGTGCAAGGGAACCTCGCTGAGGCGACCTTCATCGGCACACCGGTCACCGACATCTACTTCGCCTGGAAGCAGCGTAGCGCGCAAGAAGAGGAGATTCTCGCGCTGGATCGCGACGATCCGTTGCTCGACCACGGCGGCGTGCATCCGTTTGCGGCCACCATTCCCAACTTCAATCTGGGCCCGCTGGAGGGGCGATTGGTTCCGGGCCCCGGATACTCAAGAATCGGGATCAAGCCCGTGCGGATGTCGGTACGCAAGGCCCCCGCCGAGTTGTCGATCTCTTGGGACGCCAAGAGCCGCGAGGCCCGAGTGCGTTCAGAGCAGATCAGCAAGACTGGTCAACTACACCTTGCGCTCCACCACCTTGTCCTCGAAGAGGACGAAGCGCCTGAAACTCGCTCGCTGCCGAAGCCCGTCCCGGTGTCCGTCGGGCTCTGGTCCGATGCCGCGCCCGACGTCATTATCGACCTAGGAATGTCCAAGACCGTGGTCCTGGCCGCTGACAGCGGTCCGTTCCTGTGGGCTTCCGATGAAAGCGCGCCGCGCGTTTTCCCATCTGCTGACAACACCGCCGGCCCCCATGGCCCGCCGGAGACGCCGGAGACGCCGGAGACGCGGGAGACGCCGGAGAGTCCCCCGACTCCCGAGGCCCCAGCCGCACGCCACCACGTTCTTGTAACCCGAGCTCCCGACGAAGCGCCCCCGGCACCACAGGCACCGGAACCTGTCGACCGAGCCGAGGTGGCATCGCGGGGCTCACCTCCGGCGGGTGGGCACGCGCAGACCCATGGCCGCGGCGCCGCAACGCCGCCGCCGCAGGTCGCCGCCAAACCAGAGCCGCCCGCCGTTCATGTCGAGCCCGAAGCATTCGGCACGGCGTTGCTCGCGCTTGTCCAACCGCTTGTCAAAGAAGGGCTGGTCGATACCGTTGCAGATCTCACGATGTTGTTACTCGCGTTGAGCACGCGGCCATTCGTCCTGCTTGCGGGCCCCCCGGGAAGCGGCAAGTCGTCGCTGGCACGACTTGCTGCGCAGATCCTGGGACTCTTCGAGGGGACGACCTATCATGAGATCACAGTGCAACCGCACTGGAAGTCGCAACGCCATGTCGAAGCCGAGGTGCGTGCCTCGTGGACAAGGACCTCTGATGGCCATCGACGTCTTTACCTCTTCGATGAGATCAACTTGGCGAGTCCCGAGTCCTACCTGATGCCGTTCCTTCGACTCCTGGACAAACAGCCTCACGGGCGCGCCGCGATGCTCGCGTGCGGCACGCTCAACATCGATGACTCGTCGCGCCCGCCTTCACCGACGATCATCGACAGGGCGTTCTTCATCGAGATCGACGCGCCCAAGGGGCTCGAGGCGATGCCAAATCCCGCCGAAGTCGTTGCCGGCGCCCGACTTGACGGGTTGCCTGCGCCAGCACCGCTGGCTCGGCGCTCCCTGTCGCCACGCGTCGGCGCGGTCGTAGAGGTCCTTCAGCAGACAGTGGAGAAGGAGCGCCTGCGACAGGATCTCTTGCCGTCGCGGCGTGATCTTATCGATCTCGCTCACCTTACGGCAACGTATGAGTCATGTGCTCTCAATCCATCCCTCCTTTCTTTGGACGATCTCGAGGACCACCTTGTCGCGGGCCGCCTCCTGACGAAGATCGCGGGAGCCGCCGAACAAGTCGAGCCCTTGGTCAGAGCTCTCGAGCAGGTGCTGTCGACTCATCCACGGCTGCGGCGCTGCCAACGGCGGCTGGCGGTCGCGCGAGCACAGCTCCGGCTCGGCTTCGTGAGCCCGTGGCAGTAGGAATGCCTGGCGAGATTCTTCTCGCTACCTTCCCGCTGGGTCGCCGCGCCCCGGCTCAACTTCACCCGTACCAGCGCGGCATGGTGTTCTCGATCGACGATGCGCGACCTTGGGTACTGATCGGCTTTGGCGAATCCGGATCTAGTGCGACAGCGATCACAAGGTCGTCGCAGCAGTTCGTCGTGCGACATGATCCGAGCATCCACGGCGCCGTTCCCCGCGCCGGGTTTGCCTGGTGGGCCTGCTGCCCTCTCGCGCCGAGTCGAGAGTCCATTGGAGACGGTCGACGCTTTGGCAGGTTTGACATCGAGATCGTCGAACCGAGAGAAGTCGTTGTCACGTGCATCGTCTGGCCAGGCAAGTACTTCGGGCCCAACGAATACCGTCGCGTGCTCGACGAGATCTACACGGAATATGGCCGCACGGTGGAATGGCTCCCGGGTGCCGACGCCGTGCGGTCATACACGCGGCGCAGGTCGGGCGTGCGGCGGAACGCTGATGTTGCCGCGGCCACTGTCCGAGAACTTCGGGCGTGCCAGCAATGGCTCGCCGTGAATCGTAGCAAATCGGAAGAGGCCCTTCCCGAACAGGGATTGGTTGCGGCGTGGGCGATGCGCCGTGCCTTGATGCTTGCTGCAATCCGCGACCAACTCGAAGCCCACAGACGAGCGGAGCGGGATCTGGCGAGCGCCGGCGGCGAGATCCCCTCGCCCGCCCAGCGCAAGCGTGTAGAGGAAGCGGCCGATGCGATCACGCAGCTCTTCTATCAAGTCTCCCAAGTTGCTCGCCGTCTCCACGGCAAACTGGGTCCATTTCGGCTGTCTCCGGCGATGCAGCGAGACCACCGACTTCGCCGCCTTATGGATGCGTTCGTGGCCACCGAGCGCGAGCGGTGGGCCGACGCCCAGACCGATGCATTCTCGGAATCGCCGCCGTTAAGGGCAACAAGGGTGTTCGAGTTGTGGTGCACGGCTCGCATCGTCGCGTCGCTGGAGTTGCTGGGGTGGGAGGTTTCGGGCAGGCGAACGTTCTTCAGCGAGCCCGATGGAGGTATGCCGATCCACCACGAGGTGGTGCTGCGGCGGACTGGAGATGTGGCGCAGCTGGAGTATCAGCCCGCGATCAAGGATCTTGGTGTGAGCGGTCTTCTGGACATGCATCGACGAGGTCGCCAAGGCATTGACATCCTGGGGGCTCGACCGACCGCTCCTGTAGGGCTCGTCTCCTACGGGCGTGAGACCCCAGACTTCGCGATTCGATACACGTCAGCCGACGGCCGGCGCGCTTTCGCGATCGGCGACGCTACCCTCACTGACCCCGAGCGGGGTGGCGTCTCGCTAAAGATTGACAAGATGATCACGTACCGTGACCGGGTTGCTTGGAGAATCGATGGGCGACTCATTCGGTGTGAAGGTGCCGGAACATTCATTGTATTGCCTGGGCCTGCGGCCCAGTGGTCGAAGGCGCTGAGCACGCGACCCTGTGATAGCGTGATCTGTCTCCCGACACCGGCGCTCGTCCATGACAGTGAGATGACTACTCGACTGGGTGCGCTCATGGGCTTTCTCGACAGGCAGCGACATGAGGCCGACTACCAGACGCTGTGTCCATGCCGTGGCCGCAACAGCACGTCCCGTATCGCGGGGCAAAGACTGCCCCAGATTGAGACCGCGGGCTCACCCCGTGTGACCGCTTCCATGGCCGACCTGAGCTTCTCGCCGGTCAGGACCTGAACATCCCTGTCCGACCAACCTTGCGGCACGAGATTTGCGCCGACTCCTACAGCGAGAACGGGGATTGCGACGAAGGCTGGGTCTGCCAACTCGGCCCGAATCTTTGCCTCCAAGGCGCCGGCCCGCGCGACGAGCTTCGCGACCTTGGGATCCTTGTTCGGTTCGAGCGTTGCGTCCACGACGAGCACCGCGCCGTCGTGCGGCGGAAACGCCAAGATGTCGGCTTGGTTGTCGGGCATACCGGACTTGCTCCGCGGTGGCCCCCACCACAGCGAAGTGAACCCAAGCAGGCTGATCAGATGCGACACCGACCGCTCGAATGCCGCCTCGTCGAGTGTTCCGCCCTGTTGCTGTACAAGGCCTTGGGCTAGCAGGCTTCCTTTCGAACGCTCGAACTCGGCGAGCCCGAGCGCTCGCACCGAGCCCCGTTGGATGGCAGACAACGCCACCTCGCGATGCTCGAGCCGTCGGCCGAGGTAGCTCAGCGCCACCGTTGCGGAACCGGGGCCGGGTGCCCGGAAGGAGACCACGTCGCTAGCCATCGGTGAGTGACGCAGCGGCGCGAGCGGCCCGTGCTCGGACTCCAGCGTGATCGCGAGCTCTGCTCGGCGCACCGTCTTGGCGGTCGTCAGCTCGACCTCCACGGTCGTTCGATCGTCCGACTCACGGACGTCTTTCAGAGCGGCGAGTACTGGGATGACCAACGTGACGACGCGCGGACGCATTGCATCAACGCTATCGAACCGAGTGGCAAGGCCTAGGCGCTTGAGTTGACGCACGAGCGTCCCGTGTCCTTCGCCCTCGAAGGTCGCACGCGCATTGGACAGCCATTCGTGTGCCGACCCAGATGAGATATCATGCTCCAGCCCCGCCGCTGTCTCGAACTCGAGTTCGTAGCGGTACCTGTTGCTGGTGATGTCGTTGCCGAACCGGCTCGGGTCGCGCGGCGAACCGTGAACGCGATGCCATTCAACCTTGTCGACATCGCAGAGGCGCAGCGGTTCGCCGCCTAGGCTATCGAAGGCCTCCAGCCGGCCCCGGCCGATCTGTTCCAGCAACGCCGGGATCCGAGCCAATGAAATGCGCTGGCGACACACCTTGAGCTGGCTCGTCCCAGTCACCTCCGCATCGCTGGGTGGCTCGTCCGTCAGGGTCAAGCGGCACGAGATCGAGACCCACGTGTCGCCTGGGCGCGCGACGAGCGCAACCAATTCTACGCTCGTCCACAGGTGCGTGTACTGACCGACCCAATCGACGAGCCTTCTCAGTTCTTCCTGATGGGTCGTCAGGCGATCCAGGACAGCCCGCAAGTCCGCCATTATCTCGTCGTCTCTCGTACTCATAGCACGAGCCACCCATGCGCATCGCGCTGCGCCTTTCCCGCAGAGCCGATCGACGCGTTGAGCGGCGGGCGGTCCAAGAACTCCCAGCGATATCGTTCGAGCAGTCCCGCCTCGAGGACCTTGTGCCGATTGGTCGGCCACCAGCGAACGACCAGGTCCGTGAGCGGGAACGACCGACCGTAGTCCCATCCATGCCCCTTCGAGTAGTCGAGGCCGGCGCGATGAGACACCGACTTCTGGGTGACCTCCAGACTCATCGCTTTCAGCAGCGAACGAATGCGACGCGCGAGATGCATCGTTTCTCCGATCACCAACACGCCGTCGGGGTCGACGCCAGCAGCGCGGGGGATCGCGCGGAGGCGCCCGCGCTTCTTGGCCTGCACGACGTAGACGCCGGGCGCCTTCGGCGGCTCGGCCTCGGCGAGTCGTACGGGCTTCGACCATGGTTGGTCTTGGATCAGCTTGCTCCATGGGTTGCGGACCATGTCCGCAGTCTCGCACGCTGGAGCTCTGGAACTGGCTGCCCTGTGCGGCCTCTGGCTCACCCCATTACGGTCATTTTGCGGTACGACGACGACGCGTACAGTCACGAGTCTGTGGCTGGGACGCCTTGAGGTCGCCAGGCATCAGAAAAGATCGCCGAGTTCTTGCTGCGGTGGGTCGAAGAGCTGGCAGCCTGACGGCCGGCCCACCCACCGCCGTTGCTGCTCTCCGCTGTTCCCACCCGCCCGGGGTGATCATTGCCACGCTCCTGACCCTCGCGTACCGTCATCCGGGGCGCGCGTCCGGCTCTCGTCACGCGCACACACCAGGGGGGATTCAGGATGCTGGACGTTCCGGGATCGCAGGCCGCGCTACAGGCGTTGCTCGCTGACGGTGGCTGTCACGTGACGACGTTCGCCGCGGCGTGCCTGCGGGCCGTCGACGGCAGCCGGCTGAACGCGCTGTTCGACGACGCTGGCCAGTGCCGACGCTACCGGGCGATCCGGGACGAGGCCGCGGCGGTCCTGGCGGCGGCGCCGGCTGGCGGCAACCGGATGTCGGCCATCGAGCTGGCCGAGCTCGCGGCCATCCTCAGCCGCCACGGCCGCGCGGCCGTCGACGATGAGGTCGCTGAGGGCTCGCTCACCGCCCGCGCCCTCGCCCAGGCGGTGCACGAAGAGCGCCGCGCGCACCTCTGGTCGTACTTCGCCGACTGGGACCACCCGCGCAAGCTCGAGCCCGGTGATCCGGTGCCGGTCCCGACGCGCACCGAGCTGCACCACATCTACCGCCGTCCGCTGCGGCTCTCGCCGTGCCCGGACAAGCGCGAGGGGCCGCACGAGATGTGCCCGGGTGGGTACCGCGGGCTCCCGTCGCTGCGCCTCATGCCGCCGAGCGTCGATGGCGAGGTGTACCTCGATCCGTCGCTGGGCCAGGAGGTGTGCCCGTTCACGGCGGGGGCCAAGGGCGCTGGCACCGTCGCCTTCATCGTGCCCGCGACCCACCTGGACGAGGGCTTCACCTACGAGGTGATCGAGGACGAGGCCGGCGTCCCGCTGGCGTTCGAGCGGGTCCAGCCGCGCGACCCCGACGCGCTCCACGCCCTCGTGCTGCGCGAGCTGGCGCGGGCCGCCGAGTATGCGGCGCTGGTGGTCATGCCCGAGCTCACCAGCGCGCCGAACGTGGAGGACGCGATCGACGCCTCTCATGCGCACAACCAGCTCGGGCACATCCAGCTGCTGGTCGCCGGCTCGACCTGGCGACCGCCGGAAGACGACAGCCCTGGGGGCAGCAATCGATCAGCGATCTGGCCGCGCGGCCGCGCCCGGCACCACCACGACAAGTACTCGTGGTTCCACCACAAGGCGACCGGCGGGGAGTCGATCAAGCGCGGGCGGCGACGCGTCACGATCATGGCCGGCCCGCGGCTCACGTACACGGTGCTCATCTGCAAGGACGTGCTCGAGCCCTGGCATGATCCATTCGCGCGCAGCATCGCGGACCTGGGCTGGGGCACGGTGGTGCTGGCGAACATTCCGCCCGATGGAACCGCCCGGCCGGACTACGGGCTGATCGTGCGCCCGGCGAGTCCGGCGGGGCCCCAGGAGACGGGCCACGTCGAGTCCCATCCGCTCTCGGGGTTGCACAACCACTCGATCTTGCTTGGGATAACGGGGCCCATATTTGTTCGTTATTGACAGAACCGTTCGGCAGTGACAAAACTATTAGCATGAGCAGCACCACGGCGTTGCCAGCGAGCATCCAGGTGGCTCAGCAGATCGGAGAGTCGGCGGCGGGGTTGGTGACGCACGATATCGACCGTGCGGTCACACAGCTCGCCGCGGCCTCGATCGAGAGCGAGGTCGATCGCGGCGCACGCCAGGCCCTCACCTGGCTGCTGACCGGGGTCGCGATGGCCGAAGCCGCATGCGGGCGGTCCGTCGCCACAGCCAGTTTGGGGTCAGCGCCTCACCGCGACGCGCGCCCACGACGGTCGCCAGGATCCCCACGTCCGGCCCCGACGATACGCGCTGCGCCGCGAGCCTCAATGCCTCAGCCTGCGCTCTGAATCGCTCCGCGATTCGTCCTGTGTGTGGAGGGTGTCATGACCAATCTAGCGTCCGTGTTGAATCAACTCACGGAGCAGTCCACCGGCGATGACCTCAAGGCGGTCGCCTATGTGCTCGGCGAGTGCCTCGCCCGACGCGACGACGCGTCCCTCCGTGAGGGCTACGACCGCTTGCGCGCGCTGCGGCGCAACGCCGCCGACGCCTCGAGCCTGCGCGGCTTCCTCATCGCGCTCACGACGAGCCTCGATGGGTACTTCGCGACGATCGAGGCGGTGACCCGGGTCGAGAGCCTGGCGGACGAGGTCAAGGAGATGCCGACCTGGCAGACCATCCTCGCGCGCCTGGCCGCCGGTCCGGTCAACCAGGTCGAGCTCGGCCACGCGCAGGCCGAGCCGCGCGCGAAGTCGACCATCTCGATCGCGCTCGAAGACCTGCGGCAGCGGGAGCTGGTGGAGCACGTCCCCAGCGCCAGTCGGCGGGAGCGGATCCACTCGCTGACGCGCCTGGGCCGCGCCGTGGTCGAGGCGGCCCAGCTGGAGGTCTCGCCCGCGGTCGCGGTGAGCGCCGCGACCAGCGCACCGGCACCGACCGCTGCAGTGGCTTCGGGACCGAAGGGACGCCGACCGACCGGTCGGAAGCGGAACGATTCGGGCGAGCAGACCGCGCCCTGACGGACATGCGCCGAGCCGCGCGCGATCGATCACCCGGCGCGGGTGAATCGGACCCGCGGCGCGCGCCGTGAACGACCGGGCGGCGGCCCCGGCCCTGGCGGCTTCCGTCTATAGTCGCCCGGCGCGCCCGCGGCGCTCCCGACCATGGCCGAACCGACCTTCGTCCGCGATCTCTTCAACCTGCCGGAGCAGATCCGCAAGGGTGACTTCGTCCTCAAGCTGTCCGAGGGCATCGACAACCCGCGCGTGACGGCGGAGACCTACGTGGTCACCCCGCGGCTGGCCCAGGCCTTCGACGCGGCGTTGACGCTGGTCGGCGGCGCGCTGCGCGACGGCCGCAGCCAGGCGGCGTACCTCCATGGCAGCTTCGGCTCGGGCAAGTCGCACTTCATGGCGCTGCTGTCGCTCCTGCTCGCGGGCCAGGAGGACGCGTGGCGCATCCCCGAGCTGCACCGGCTGCGGGCCAAGCACGAGTTCGTCGGGCAGCGGCGGCTGCTCGAGCTGCACTTTCACATGATCGGCCAGCCGTCGCTCGAGGCGGCGGTGTTCGGCGGCTACCTGGCGCACGTGCGCGCGCACCACCCGTCCGCGCCGCTGCCGGGGCTGTTCGCCGACGAGGGGCTGTTCGACAACGCGGTGCGGCTGCGGACCACGCTCGGCGACGACGCGTTCTTCGCGCCGATGAACGCCGGCGCGGGCGCCGACGCCGGCTGGGGCAGCTTCGGCCAGCGCTGGACCGGCGCCAGCTTCGTGGCCGCGACCACGTCGGCCGAGCCCGACGCGCGCGCCGAGCTGTTCACCGCGCTGGTCCAGACCCACTTCCAGGGCTGGGACCGCGCCGCCAGCAACTTCGTCGATCTGGATAGCGGCCTGGCGACCCTGGCCCGCCACGCGGCCGGGCTCGGCTACCACGGTGTGGTGCTGTTCCTCGACGAGCTGATCCTGTGGCTGGCGGGCCGCGCCGCGGACGCCGCGTGGCTGCACAGCGAGGCCCAGAAGATGGTCAAGCTGGTCGAGGCCGCCGACATGCACCGGCAGATCCCGCTGGTGTCGTTCATCGCGCGCCAGCGCAACCTCGCCGATCTGGTGGGCGAGGACTACGCCGGCGTCGAGGAGATGCGGCTGCGCCAGTCGCTCAAGCACTGGGAGGGGCGCTACGACACGATCGAGCTGCAGGACTCGAACCTGCCGGCGATCGTCGAGAAGCGGGTGCTGCGCGCGCGGGATGACCAAGCTCGCCAGACCCTCGACGACGCCTTCGAGCGCATGCGGCGATCGGCGGGGCCGGCCTGGAACGTCATGCTCGGCGGCGACGACCAGGCGGCGTTCCGCAAGCTGTACCCGTTCAGCCCGGCGCTGGTCGACGTGCTGGTGGCGCTGTCGAACTCGCTGCAGCGGCAGCGCACCGCGATCAAGCTGCTGCTCGAGATCCTGGTCGATCACACCAGCGATCTGGTCCTGGGCGACGTCGTGCGCGTGGGCGATCTGTTCGACGTGCTCGCGGCTGGCCAGGACTCGGCCGACGGCGTCATGCGCAGCCGGTTCGAGGCCGCCAAGCAGATCTACAAGTATCAGTTCCTGCCGCTGATCCAGCGCCAGAACGGCACCGACGGCGCCGCCCGGTGCCAGCGCGTGCGCGACGACGCCGTCCGCCTGGGCTGCTCGGGCTGCGCCGAGCGCGCGTGCCGCACCGACAACCGCCTGATCAAGACGCTGCTCATCGCCGCGCTCGTGCCCGAGGTCGACGCGGTCAAGGACCTGTCGGCGTCGCGGCTGGTCCAGCTCAACCACGGGTCGCTCAAGCTGCCGATCCCGGGCAACGAGGCCAGCCACGTCGCCGGCAAGCTGCGCAGCTGGGCCGCCGAGATCGGGCAGCTCCAGGTCGGCACCGAGGCCGATCCGCGCGCGCGGCTGCGCCTCGAGGGCGTCGATCTGGGGCCGATCCTCGAGCGCGCCCGCCACGTCGACTCCAGCGGCGCGCGCCAGCGCGTCATGCGCGACCTGCTGTTCGAGGCCCTCGGCCTGGAGAAGGTGCTCGAGAAGGGCAAGGCCCACAGCGTCGAGTGGCGCAGCACCAACCGCTCGGGCCTGGTGCTGTTCGGGAACGTCCGCACCATGGGCCCCGACACCCTCCGCTGCGGCGACGGGGAGGACTGGCGGCTGGTGATCGACTACCCGTTCGACGATCACGAGTTCGGCCCGGCCGACGATCAGGAGGCGCTGGAGCGCTTCACCGAGACCAGCGGCGGGAGCTGGACGCTGGTGTGGCTGCCGAGCTTCCTGTCGGACGCGCTCGAGAAGCTGCTCGGCGAGCTGGTCATCCTGGAGCACATCCTCGAGACCCGCGAGACCGCGCGGGGCTACGTCGCCGAGCTGAGCGTCGAGAACCAGAGCCGCGCGCTGACCGACCTCGAGAACCTGCGCAGCGCCAAGAAGCAGCGGCTGATGCTGGTGCTCGAGCAGGCCTACGGCCTGGCCACGCCGAAGGAGGGGGACCTCGACTCGGCGCGCACGATCGAGCGCCACCTGTTCGTGCTCAAGCCGGGCGCGCAGCTGGCGGCCCGGGTCCCGCCCAACTTCGCGGAGGCGGTCGACATCTACGTCGAGGATCTGCTCGCGACCCGGTGGCCGCGCCACCCGCGCCTGACCGCCAAGCTGACCAAGCGTCGGGTCGAGACGTTGATCGACGTGTTCGGCCAGCTGGTGGACAGCGACGACAAGCGGCTCCCGGCCGAGCGGGCGCTGGTCGACGAGGTCCGCGGCACGCTCGGCGAGCTGGGCCTGGTGCGCACCACCGAGAACGCGATCCACCTGCTCGAGGACCGGACGCTGCAGGAGCTCGAGAACCGCCGCTCGCAGAAGGCCGTCGACCAGCCGACCGTGAGTCAGCTCCGCGCGTGGCTCGACGACACCGGCAAGATGGGCCTGCCGACCGAGGCCGAAGACCTGACGGTGCGCTGCTACGCCCGCCACGCCGCGCGCACGTTCGTCTACTTCGGGAAGGCCTACACGCCCGAGGCCGGGCGGCCGATCCCCGCCGAGGTCGTCCTCGAGAAGCCCCAGCTCCCGGGCCAGGCCGACTGGGCCCGCGCGCTCGACATGGCGGGCGCGCTGCTGGGCGTGACGATGGCCGGGCGCGCGCTCCACGCCGACAACCTCAAGCGCTTCGAGCTGCTCGTCGCCGAGCGCGTGAAGGAGGTCGCGCCCGCGGCCGACAAGCTGCCGGCGCTGATCGACGGCGCGCGGAGCGCGTTCGAGCTGGGCGCCGACATCGATCGCCTGCGCACGGCCCGCGCCGCCGCCGACCTGTGCGGCGCGCTCCTCGGCCAGGCCGCGCTGCGTCAGGTCGCGGTGCTCGCAGCCTGCGCGCCGGTGACCTCGGCCCAGGCGCTGGCGCGGAGCCTGGCCACCAGCAAGGCCGTCGCCCAGGTGCTCACGGATCGTCTCACCATGGGCCAGTTCGATGCGCTCACAGCCCGCCGCGGCGTCGTCGAAGGCGCGGCCGAGCTGCTCGACCGCGTGGCCGCGATCGTGCGCCAGGACGAGATCGTCGCCGCGCTGCCCGAGCACGTCCGGCGCGCGGCGGAGGAGGCCCAGCGCCTGCTGACCGGGACCGTGCCGCAGCCACCGCCGCCATCACCCGGCTGGCGCGTCGTGCTCGAGCGGACCGTCCACGGCCAGGGCAAGGCCCGGGCGCTGGCGGCGCTCGACGACGCGGTCGCGGCCGCGCGCGCGGCGATCGAGGGCGGCGACGACGAGGTCGAGCTGAGCGGCGCGCTGCACGTCAAGGCCCGGACCGCCGCGCCGTCGCCACGGCGAGGCGGCAAGGCATGACGCTGCCGCGCCTGACCCGGCGCGACCTCGAGGTCGATCTCGGTCGCGTCTATGGCGCGGCGCGAGATCACTACCTGGTGGCGTTCCACGGGACCGGCGACGAGGAGATCGTCGATGTGAACGGCGCCCGGGTCCGGGTCGTGCCGGTGCGCGGCGAGCTCGAGCTCCGGCGGCGCTTGCTCGCCGTCCAGGACGACGATCGCGTCGCGTTCCTGGTGCCGTGGACCGTCGCCATGCCGATCGATCTGCAGGGCCGGTTCGCCAAGAGCGGGCGGGTGTTCCGGATCGGCCGCGAGGTCCGGATCCGGACGCTGTTCGGCGCCGCCGAGGTCGACGGCGTCCACGGCAGCCCGCTCGTCGACTACCTGCTCGAGCACCACGCCGACGAGCACTTCGCGGTCGGCGGCGGTCGGCTGACGCTCGACGCGATGTGGACCGCGTGGCTCGATCGCGCGTGGGGCCTGGGCTCCGGCGGCGAGCTGGCGCTCGACGTGTTGCTCGGCTGGGCGGCGGTCGATGGCCACGGCCCGCGGTTCGCGGCGTCGATGGCCAGCGGGCTGGCCGCGACGGTGCGCACCGAGCTGCTCGCGCACCTCGGGCGCAAGCTGGGACCGGCGGGGCCCGTGGTGTGGCGGGCGTGGGAGGCGGGCCGCGGCACCGCGACGCTCGAGCTCGCCTTGGTCCTCGGGGCGCTGGGGTCCGCCATCACGGCGGACGACGTCGTGGCCATGTGGGTCCGGACCGCGGCGCCGCTGGTCCTCGGTGGTGAGGTCCCGGCGGCGGCGCTGGCGCGCCTCGGCGAGGCCGCCGACACGGCGCTGCGCGACGTCGTCCGCCGCCAGGGCACCGACCGCGGCCGCCGGCTGATCCAGGCGGCCGACGCGCGCGCCGTCGATCCGGCGCTGCGCCCGCACTTGATCGCGTCGGCGCGGCTCCCGTCGGCGTGGCGGGCCCGGCTCGACCGCCTCGGCGAGAGCCTCGTCGACCTCGCCGCGGCGCCGACCCTTGACGCCGCGCGCGCGCGGCGATCGATCGCCTGCGGCTGGTGCGGCGCCATGAGCTGTCCGACAGCGACGAGCAGACGGCGGTCGTGCGCCGCGCCGAGATGGCCGTGCGGCTGGCGACGTGGCTGGTCGCGCGCGCCGACCGCGAGCTGCCACCTGCGACCACGGCGTGCGGCGACGTCGAGACGCCCGCGAGCCGGTACGTGCGCGAGGGCGGCTACCTCGACTGGGCCCGGCGGGGCGCCCGGGGCACCGATGACGGAGCCTTCGGGCGCGGCGTGGTGTCGGTGCTCGCCGCGGTCGACGCGGCGCGGGTCGAGCTCGATCGTCGGTTCGCGGCGGGGCTGCGCGGGTGGCACGAGGCCGGCCGACCGTCGACCCAGGTCGTGCCGATCGATCAGGCGGTGAAGCGCCTGGCCGGGCGGTTCCTGCGCGAGAAGGCGGAGCGACGGCTGCTGGTCGTGCTGATGGACGGCATGGCCTGGGCCCAGGCGGCCGAGCTGCTCGAGTCGATGGGACGGCGCGCGTCGGTCTGGGGACCGCTGGCGTGGCACGGCCTGGCCGGGCATCGGATCGGCGACGCGCCGTTCCCGCCGGTGATCACCACGTTCCCCTCGCTGACCGAGATCAGCCGCGCCGCGTTCTTCGCGGGGAAGCCGATGCCGGCGGGCCCGTCGCCGAACACGCAAGACGATCCCAAGCGTTGGCGCGCGCACCGCGACATGGTGAAGTTCTGCGGGGCGACCGACGCGCCGCAGCTGCTGCTCCGCGGCGATGGCCAGACCGCCGACGGCTCGGCGACCCCCGAGGCGCTCAGTCAAGTGCTCGACCGATCGCGCCGGGTCACCGCCGTGGTGATCAACACCATCGACATGTCGCTCAAGACCGACGCGGCCCACCAGCACGTGTGGACCCTCGACACCGTCAAGGCGCTGCGCGACCTGCTCGAGCGCGCCGCCGAAGCCGGCCGCGCGGTCCTGCTGTGCAGCGACCACGGGCACGTGCCGTCCGACCGGTTCACGGGCGGCGTCCGCCTGCAGGACGGCGGCGCGCGCTGGCGGCCGTGGGCCAGCGCTGACGCGCCGGTCGGCGAGCACGAGATCGGGCTCGCCGCAGCCGATGGCGTCTGGGCGCCGCGCGGCGCGCACGGCGTGGTGCTCCTGGCCGACGATACCCAGCGCTACGGCGGCGGCACCGGCGCGGGCGAGCACGGCGGCGCCACCCTGGCCGAGGCGCTCGCACCGTGCCTGTTCGTCGGCTGCAAGGACAACCCCGCCGCCGAGGATGACCCGGGCCAGGCGGTGCGGCCGGCGAGGTCCCCGACATGGTGGAACTTCGACGTCGGTGGCACGGAGCCGGTGCTCGAGGTCGACGACCCGCGGTCGGGCCGGCGCAAGAAGCCCGCGCCCGACAACCAGCTCGCGCTGGTCGGCGTGACACCGCCCGTCGCCCCGACGCCAGCACCCCGCCGGCCACCGAGCGCGTCGCCGTTGGCGACCGCGCCGCTCTTGATCGCACGCGTCGTGGGCGCCGCCGAGCGCGAGCGGGTCGTGGCCGCGGTCGAATTTCTCCGGTCGCGCGGCGGCGTCGCCGACGCGGCCGCCTTCGCGGCCGAGCTGGGCGAGTTCGTCGCCCGGGTGAGCGGGCTGGTCTCGAGGATGCAAGAGGTGCTCAACGTCGACGGCTACCAGGTGCTCCGCTACGATCGCCAGGGCAAGCAGGTCCACCTCGACGTCGCCAAGCTCGCGCAGCAGTTCGAAGTGACGCTCTAGCTCAGGATGCACGTCCGATGACCGACTCCACTCCTGCGGCCGCGAGCCCGCTCAAGCGACGCGAGATCGTCGAGGCCCTGCGGATCGGCGCGGTCCCCCGGCGCGGCCTCGAGCTGTTCGCGGTCGGGCTCGAGCGCTTCGAGCGCGCGATCGACGAGGAGTTCGACGCGGTCGCCGCCGGGCGTGGACGGTTCAAGGCGATCCGCGGCGACTATGGCTCGGGCAAGACCTTCTTCGCGCGCTGGCTCGAGCACCGCGCGCGCGCCCGCGGGTTCGCCACCACGCTGGTGCAGATCTCCGAGACCGAGACCCCGCTGTACAAGCTGCAGACCTTGTACCGACGCGCGATCGAGAACCTGCAGACCCAGGAGTGGACCGACGGCGCGTTCGCGAGCCTCATCGATCGCTGGCTGTATTCGCTCGAGGAGGAGATCATCGAGCGCGGGGGCATCAACCCCGACGACCCCGACGGGTTCGGCGTCGCGGTCGGCGATCTGCTGGAGCGCCGGCTGGTCGACGTCAGCAAGACCCAACCGCAGTACGCCGCGGCCCTGCGCAGCTGCTACGCGGCGCGCCTCAGCGGCGACCACGCGACCGAGCAAGGCTTGATCGCCTGGCTCATGGGCCAGCCCAACGTCGCGGCGTCGCTGAAGCGGGACGCGGGGATCAAGGGCGACCTCGACTCCGACGGCGCGTCCGGGTTTCTGCGCGGCCTGCTCGAGGTGCTGCGTCAGACCGGGCGCAAGGGCCTGGTGCTCGTGCTCGACGAGGTCGAGACCATCCAGCGGGTCCGGGCGGACAGCCGCGACAAGAGCCTGAACGCGCTCCGCGCCCTCATCGACGACGTCCACGCGGGTCGCTACCCCGGCCTCTACGTGCTGATCACCGGCACGCCGGCGTTCTTCGACGGCCCCCAGGGCGTGCGCAGGCTGGCGCCGCTGGCGCAGCGGCTCGAGACCGACTTCTCGGGCGATCCGCGCTTCCACAACCCGCGGGCCCCGCAGATCTGGCTACAGCCGTTCGACCACGCCCGGCTGATCGAGGTCGGCCGCCGCGTCCGCGACCTGTACCCGGCCGCGGCCACGACCGGCATGATCGCGCGCGTGTCTGATCCGGTCGTCGAGCTGATCGCCCGCGGCGTCGCGGGACAGCTCGGGAACCGGGTCGGGATCGCTCCCCGCCTGTTCCTGCGACGCCTGGTCGACGTGCTCGACCGCGTCGACGAGTTCCCGGACTTCGATCCAGCGAAGGACTACGACCTCGCGCTCAAGGCCTCGGAGATGACGCCCGAGGAGTCGGCGGCCGCCGGCCTGGCGCGCACGGTCGACGACATCGAGCTAGACCTCGCCGCCGACGAGCCCGCACCATGAGCGATGCGTTCGCCCGGCTGTCGCCGGCGATGCAGTATCAGATCGTCAACGGGCTCGGCTTCGGTGGGCTGCGCCCCGTCCAGGAGGCCGCCGCGGACGCGATCCTCGACGGCAAGAACTGCGTCGTGCTCGCGCCGACCGCCGGCGGCAAGACCGAGGCGGCGTTCTTCCCCCTGCTGTCTCGAATGGACGCCGAGGACTGGCGTCCGGTATCGCTGGTCTACGTGGCGCCGATCCGCGCGCTGCTGAACAACCTCGAGGAGCGGATCGTCCGCTACGGCGGCCTGATCGGCCGCCGCGCGTTCAAGTGGCACGGCGACGTCGCCGCCTCGGCCAAGCAGCGCTTCATCACCGACCCGACAGACATCCTGCTGACGACGCCCGAGAGCCTCGAGGTCATGTTGATGAGCCGCAAGGTCCCCGCCGAGCGCCTGTTCCGCGGGCTGCGGGCGGTGGTCATCGATGAGATTCACGCCTTCGTAGGCGACGATCGCGGAGGACACCTGGCGGCGGTGCTCGAGCGCCTCACCCGGTGTTGCGGGAACGACGTGCAGCGGATCGGCCTGTCGGCGACGGTCGGCAACCCGGCGGCGATCCTCAGCTGGATGGCCGGGAGTTCGCAGCGGTCCGGCGCGGTGATCGACCCCGGAGGCGGACGCACGCCGCCCGAGATCAAGCTCGACTGGGTCGCCAACCTGGGCAACGCAGCGCACATGATCGCGCGGCTCCACCCCGGCAAGAAGCGGCTGGTCTTCGTCGACAGCCGCCGGCAGGTCGAGGCGCTCGGCCAGGCGCTGCGCGGCCTCGGCGTCGACACCTACGTCACCCACTCGAGCCTGTCGTTCGACGAGCGGCAGGCCGCAGAGGCCGCGTTCCAGGACGGCCACGACTGCGTGATCGTCGCGACGAGCGCGCTCGAACTGGGCATCGACATCGGCGATCTCGACCACGTCCTTCAACTCGACGCACCGAGCACCGTGGCCGCGTTCCTCCAGCGCATGGGCCGCACCGGTCGTCGCGAGGGACGGCTCCCCAACTGCACGTTCCTGGCGATCGAACCTGAGGGACTGTTGCGGGCGGCGGCGATCATCCAGCTGTTCCGACAGGGCTTCGTCGAGTCAGTACCAACCTCGACCCGCTCGGCGCACCTGCTCGCGCATCAGCTGATGGCGTTGACGATCCAGCGCGAAGGCGGCATCCCGGTCTCCGACTGGTGGGCCTGGGTCTCGGCCGCGACGCCGTTTCGCGACCTCTCGGCCGACGACCGTCAGGCCCTCGTCGCGCACATGCTTGCGCAAGACATCCTGGCCGAGGCTGACGGGCGCTACGTGCTCGGCGCCCGTGGCGAGAAGCTCTACGGCTGGCGCAACTTCGCCGAGCTGTACGCGGTGTTCTCCGCGCCCCAGACGCTGAAGGTCCTGTGGGGCATGAGCGAGATCGGTTCGATCGACGCACACTTCGCCCAGCAGGCCAGGCAGGAGGAGCTGAGCTTCGTGCTCGGGGCCCGCGCCTGGCACGCGGTCGCGATCGACTGGCGCGAAGGCTTCGTCCGGGTCGAGCCGATGGCGACCAGCGGCCTGGCACGCTGGCAGGGCAGCCCCCGGTTGCTCAGCTCCGAGCTGTGCCAGGCCATGCGCGCGGTCCTGGTCGGCGACGACGACGCGCCCGAGTGGTCGCAGCGCGCGCGGGCGCGGCTCGTCGAGCTGCGCGCCGAGTACGCGCTCACGCCCGACACGACCGCCGAGCTGGTCGCGGACGGGCACGGCCTCCGCCTGTGGACCTTCGCCGGCGGCAAGGCCAACAACCTGTTCGGCAAGGTCCTCGGCGAGCTGCTCGGCGACAAGGTCGTTGTCGACAACCTGTACATCGGGTTTCGCGACGCCGCCGCTCGGTCGGACGTCGCGATCCGCGAGGCTGTTGCGCGGCTTCGGACAGAGGGTCGTCCCGACCACAGCGATGCCCTGCGCCTCGCCGAGAGCTGCGGTCGCGGCCGCCTGTCCAAGTTCCAGCCGTGCCTCCCGACGCGCCTCGACGCCGAATACCTGGCGTCAGTGCTGACCGACGAGGCGGGCGCGCGCCGCATCACGCAGGCGGCCACGACGCCGGCTCCTTGACGGGGATCCTCACCGAGCTGCACAACCGCTCTCATCCTTCGAGGTCGAGCCGCCGCCGTATCGAACATCGGCTCCACCGGGACGCGTCCAGTGCCGGCGGCGCGGACCGTCACAGCCCGAGGGCCGCGCGCTGGGCGGCGAGCCACTGCGCCCACTCGGCCGATCGGGCCCGCCGACGGCGGCTCTCGCGGGCGAGCGCGAGGCGGTGTTCGGCTGGGAGGGCGCGCCACACCGCGGGGACGACCGGCTCGCCACGATTCCCCGGCAGGGGCACTCCGGTGAACATGCCCCAGTCGTCGAGGAGGACCCACGCGCCAGCGGGCTCGTCGCCGCTGTTCTCCGACAGCGTGCCGTCCAGGTAGACGAACTCACCCTCGGTGTTCCAGCGCTGGGCGAGCGCCGCGGACAGGTCCGCGAGTTCGGCCGGCGTGGCAGGCGCCGTGTCGGCGTCGGCGTCGACGTCCTCACGGCCAGCGAGTCGCTGCGCCAGCCAGACGACGCCCTCGTCGACGACGGGCTCGCGCAGGGCGAGCGCGACGAGCCAGATCAGCCGACCACCGACGGCGGCGTAGAAGTTGGGATCCGAGACGTGGCCCAGGAGGCCTTCGGCGAGCAGGCGCGCGAGCTCGTAGTCGGAGGTCGCGCTGATCGCCGACGTGACCACGGCCTGGTCGATGACCTGCTCGATCGGCCACGTGAGGTGCGCGAGATCGGCGGTGCGCAGGACGATGGCCGCCGCAGCGATCTCGACCGTGCCGTCGCTGTCCGACGCCCCTGCGCGCCACGTGTGCGTGCACTGTTGCACGACGGCCTGGCGCGGCAGGTCGAGCCGGCGCAGCTGCCCGCGTCGCTCGAGGGCCGCGCCGACCGCGCAGAGCGTGTCGAGCCGCGCGTGCTGGAGCCCGACGATCAGCGCGCCCGGGTCCTTGGCCAGCCACTCGTCGACCAGGCGATCGGCGGCCGCGGCGGGTCGGGCCTCGTCGATGCCATCGAGCGCGATGATGACGGGGCCGCGCGCATCGCGCACCGACGAGGAGCCTGCGCACGCGCCGGCCGCGAGCAGACCGGTGAGCGCGCGACCGGTGTGCGCGAGCACCCTCATCGCGTCTCCAGGGCCGTGCGCGCGGGACGACGGACGCGGTCGAACATGGGGCCAGGGATCGCATCGGGCGTCACGTGGTGATCGCCGAGGTCGCTCGCTCGGACCCTCGGATTGGTCGGTCTCGCGTTGTACGCCGGGGCCAGCTCGGCGCGAAGCTCGAGCTCGGTGGAGTCCGGGATCCCGAAGCCGCGGAACAGCGTATCTCGTCCTTCGACGCGCCCGAGACAGATCGTGTTGATGCCCTGCATGTAGCCCCCCGGGGTGCTTCAGCAGGGTCCTGCGGTCGTTCTTGAAGTGCGCCCAACGAGCACACGAGCGCCGGATCCCGTCGACGAATGCGGTGTCACGCGTCACAGCCCGAGGGCCGCGCGCTGGGCGGCGAGCCACGGCTGCCACTCGCCCAGGTGGGTCGAGCGGTGGCGCTGGCTCGCGCGCGCGAGCTCGACGCGACGGCCGGCTGGCAGCGCGCGCCATGCGGGTGGAACGACGTAGTCGCCGCGGTTCACCAGCAGGGGGACGCCGAGGAACATCGCCCAGTCGTCGAGGAGGACCCACGCGCCGCGGGGCGCGTCGCCGCTGTTCGAGTAGACGTCGCTATCCAGATACAGGTAGTCGCCCTCGGCGTGCCAGCGCGTCGCCAGCTCGGTCGACAGGGCCGCGCGATCGGCGGTCGCGACGGCGGCGCTGTCGGGCGCGCGATCGGTCAACTGGCGCGCCAGCCAGACCACGTCGGGGTCGACCGTTGGCGCGCGCAACGCCAGCGCGACCAGCCACACGAGCCGGCCGCCGGCGGAGGCGAAGAACTGCTCGGCATCGACATGGGCCAGGAGCCCGTCGGCGAGCAGCCGGGCGAGGTCGTGGTCAGCGATCCGCTGGGCGAGGCCCGTGATCGCCGCATGCTCGATGACGCGATCGATCGTCGGGCTCGTGCGCTCGAGGTCGGCCGTGCGCAGGACGATGCCCGCGGCCGCGACCGCGATCATCCCGGCATCGGTCGACGCCGCCGGCGCCCAGGTCCGCAGGCATTGACGGACGATCACCTGGCGCGATGGATCGAGGCGAGCCAGCTGCCCGCGGCGATCGAGCGCCGCGCCGATGGCGCACAGCGTGTCGAGCCGCGCGTGCTCGAGACCGACGATCAGCGCTGGAGCGTCGGTCGCCAACCACTCGTCGACCAGCCGATCCGCCGCCGCTGCGGGCCGGGTCGGATCGATCGCGGCCAGCGCGACGGTGATGGGCGCGACGCCGGCGGGTGGCACCGATCGCGGTCGGCCGGCGCACGCGCACAGCGCGATCATGGCGCACGTCGCCGCCGGCCTCATCGCGTCTCCAGTGCGGCCCGCGCCGGCCGACGGACACGATCCAGCAACGGCCCGGGGATCTCGTCCGGCATCACCTTGTCGTCGATGCTCGCACCATCGCGCTCATCGCGGTCCTTGGGTCGAGCGTTGTAGGCCGCGGCGAGCTCCACGCGGATCTCGTGAGCGGTGGAGTCGGGAATCCCGAAGCCGCGAAACTGTGTATCCGCACCCTCGGTTCGACCGAGGCAGATCGTGTTGATGCCCTGCATGTAACCGCCGGGGTGTTTCGCCCGATACCCGGGATGGTTCTTGAAGTACACCCAGTCACCGGGGAGCAGATCGTACACCGAGTCGACCTTGACCTGTTCGAGCACGCCGGCGCGCACGAGACCTGGGACGCCGCCACCCTCACGCTTGTTGGTCGACAGCGTCAGGCCCGCCGGGTAGTGCCGGTCGAACTGCTCGTCACCGAGGGCGTCGAGCTGGCCCTTGTAGACCGCGCCGGCGGTCATCGTGAAGCACTCGAGCCGCCACTCGCCCTCGCTGCCGTCGAAGATGCTGTGGATGGCGGCGGACGGCTGGACGCCCTTCTTCACGCGCCAGCTGAACGACCCGTGGCCGGCCCGCTCCCAGTGGCTCGGGCTGAGGCGCGGGTGAGCGTCCTCGTCGGGGTATTGACACGACGCCGGCTGATCGAGGCTCGCCACGGACCGCTCGCGCATGACGAGCATGCGCTCGAGCTCAACGACGGAGCGGAACGTGAAGACCTGATCTTGAGCACCCATGCGGCGCAGGGTCAGCTGCATCCGCGGGTTGGGACGACGGAGCCGCTTCTGCGCCCGCAGCGGATCCTCGGACAGATCGGGGTACTTGCGGTGCAGCCGCTGCAGGAACTGTTCGATCTCGGCGTCGTCCCACGCGTGGCCGGCGACGGCGACCTTGCGCCGCAACGGTCCGGCGGACTGTCGGGTGTGCGCGAGCTCGTGGGCGATCAGCCGGTCGCCGGCGGGGGTACCGGGCGCGAAGGCGCGCGGGGCGAACGACAAGACGCTGCCGCGGGCGTGCGCGAGCGCGCCGAGCGCGTGGTTGCGCTCGTCATCGCAACGGACCTGCACGTGGGCGAGGCCGACGCCCATCGCCCGCTCGAACCGCGCGCGGTGGTCATCGAAGCTACCTCCGGCGCGCGCCGCGGGCCGCAGCCGCGAGACGATCGCGTCGGCCTCGCGATCGGCCTCGACCTCGTCGGCCTCGTCGCCGAGCTCGACGGCGTCTGTCTCGGGCGTGAGGTGCAGCGCGAACGGCGCGGCGTGGTCGATCGTCGGACTCGCGCTGGGGGCGACCGAAGTGCCCGCTGGCTGCGCGACGGGTGCGCTGGCGCCAGCGAACCGCTGGGTCAACGTGCGCTTGCCTGGGGCCACGTTCGGCCGCGTCGCGCCGAGTCGAGGCTCGTCCTCCTGGGCGAGGGCGAGCGCGAGCGCGGCGAGTTCGAACGTCATCGCGCCAGGTATCGACCGTTCGGCGCGCCGGTTGCGTGATGGCCCGAGCGGGCCTCGCCGCGAGCGAGCCCGCCTGGGCTGACTCCGCTACCGAAGCCCGCAAGATTGCGCGAAACCGCGTGCGCTGCGCAGCGGCCCCCGCCGGCCCCCCCCCCGCTACTTCCCGAGGCCGCGCTCGGCGACCACGGCGGCGTTGCGGGCGTCGGCGGCCTTGGCGGCGGGGCGATCGCCGAGGCGCTCGGCGTAGGCGGCGAAGGCGGGGCGGGGCTCGAGCATGCCGAAGCGGAGCATGTAGCGGAGGGTGCCGCCGAAGATGACGTCGGCCATCGAGAAGGTCTCGCCGAGGAGCCAGGTGCGGGGGCCGATGGCGGCCTCCATGGTGTCGAGCATGGCGTCGTGGGTGCCCCAGCCGGCCTGGCCGGGCTTGTAGTCCCAGCCGGCGGCCTTGGCCATCGCGCCGGGCTCGATCACCGATGGGGCGAACAGCGCCCAGCGGAAGTAGGTGCCGCGCGCGGGATCGTCGAGGGCGGGCGCGAGGCGGCCGGGCGCGTAGCGGTCGGCGAGGTACAGACCGATGGCCGCGACCTCGGTGACGACCACGTCGTCGTCGACGAGCACGGGCAGCTTGCCCATCGGATTGCGCGCGAGCATGTCCGGCGACTTGTGCGCGCCGGCCGTGAAGTCGACGAACTCCAGCGTGAACGGGACGCCGACCTCCTCGAGCATCCACAGGACGGTGGCGGCGCGCGAGAACGGGTGATGATAGAGCGTGATGGCCATGCGGCGGAGTATCCACCACGGGGCAGGCGCGGGCGCTGGCCGGCGCTTGTTCCTGCGTCCAGTTCCAGGCGCGGGGTGCTGCGGCCCTCGCGCAATCACCCGCCTACGCGGCTGACCGCGTCGCCTCGCGGCTGGCGCCCTTGTCGATCTTGGTGGGGTCGCGGGGCGGGGAGATCACTGCGCCGTTCGGGCGATCTCCCCGTCGCGGACTCGCCGGGGCAGCCCCGCGACCGGCGCCGCCGCGCGTCGACCTCGCGCAAGCGCCTGTGGGATCAGTCGGCGCACGAGGTCGCACCGGGCCACGCGTGCGGACCGCCGACGACCTCAAGGATCGATGACGACGACCATCTTGCCGTTGGCGCGGTTGGCGTCCATCTCGCGATGGGCGAGGACGAGCTGATCGAAGCGCCAGACGGGGCCGAGGGGCACGCGCAGGGCGCCGGCCTCGACCTGGGCGACGTAGGCCTGCAGCTCGGCGGCGGTGATGTCGGCCGCGCCGCCGGAGTAGGACGTGAGGCGGACGCCGGTCGGGATGTCGGTCATGGGCTGGAACCGGGCGAGCTCCCAGGCGCCGCCGAGGATCCCGGTCATGCACACGACGCCGCCGGCGCGCGCGCAGGCGAGCGAGTCCAGCAGCGTCGTCGCGCCGATCAGCTCGAGCACCCGGTCGGCGCCGCCGCCGGTCAGCTGCCGCACCTGATCGGCGAGGTGGCCGTCGTCGACGAGCACGTGCCGGGCGCCGTGGGCGTGGAGGAGCTCGCGCTTGGCCTCGGTGCGGGTCGTGGCGATCACCTCGAGCCCGAGCGCGCGGGCCATCGCGAGGGCGGTGAGCCCGACCGACGCGGTCCCGCCGCGGATCAGCAGCGTCTCGCCGGCCTGCACGCCGAGGCCGACGCGCAGCGACCCGTGGCAGGTCTGCAGCACCTCGGGCAGCGCGCCGAGCGTCGGCCAGTCGAGCGCGGTCTCGAGCGGGAACACGCTGGACGCGGGCACGCAGGTGAGCTCGGCGTACGAACCGTCGAACTCACGACCCATGCCGCCCATCATGGCGGCGACGCGCTGGCCGGGCGCGACCTCGCCGCCGGGGGCCTCGAGCACGGTGCCGACGCACTCGATGCCGAGCACGCGGGGCAGCCGCACCGTCGGCGAGTCGCCGTTGCGCGTGAACCACTCGGAGCGGTTGAGCCCGAACGCCCGGACCTCGATCAACACCTGGCCCGGCGCGGCGCGCGGGCGGGGCAGCTCGTCGAGGACCAGCGCCTCGGGACCGCCGGGCGCGTGCAAGCGATGGGAGCGCATCGTCCGCTCCCAGGTGGTCACGCGACGACCGTACGCGACCCCGGCGTCCGATCGACCGACCCGTGCGACAGATCGCCGCTACGTCGCGGTCACGGCGGAGCCGATCGAGCGCAACGATCGGGCCACCGGTCTGCGTCAGAGGCACATGGAGACAACGGTGGCAACGGTGGCAACGGTGGCAACGGTGGCAACGGTGGCAACGGTGGCGGAGGCCCGCACGGCGTACCTCACGGCCAACGGCTTCACGCTCGCGGACTACGACGCGCCCTGGGTCAAGCTGCGGCTCGGGCGGATCCCGCTGGGGTTTCCCAACTCGCGCGCGCGGCGGGCGGCGGTGCCGCTGCACGACCTGCACCACATCGCGACCGGCTACGAGACGACCTGGCGGGGCGAGGGCGAGATCGCGGCGTGGGAGCTGGCGGCGGGCTGCGGTCGCTACTGGGCGGCGTGGGGGCTCAACGCGGGCGCGATGCTGATCGGCCTGGTGCTGGCGCCGCGTCGCGTCGTCCGCGCGTTCGTCCGCGGTCGACGGTCGAAGAGCCTGTACCAGCTGGTGCGCCGCGCGGAGTCGACGGAGCGCGCAGGGTCGATCGACGAGCTGCTGGCCCTGCCGGTCGACGAGCTGCGCGCGCGCCTACGCCTCGCCTGACGGGTGCGCGGGACGCTCGCGCCGCGCGGGGACCGAGGCCGGACGCGTGGCGCGGCCGCTACATCATCTCCAGGCCCTTGAGGCCCGACACGACGCCGAGCATCTTCGACGGCGCCGGCACGCCGCTCTTCAGGTTGCACTTCGGCGAGCGATCGGTGCGGCCGTCGTAGGTCCAGGCCTGGCACTGCGCCTCGCGGGCGCAGGCGGCCTGGCACACGGTCGGGTCGAGGTCCGGGTTCGAGAACGAGCGGTAGTCCGAGCCGCTGCGGTTGACGTCGACCTCGAGGCCGCGCCGCACGCCCGACGTCATCGCGGTGGCGTGTGTGGCCCACGGCACCGCGTCCTTCAGCCAGCAGTAGCGGGTGAACGCGTCGAAGGTGTAGGCCTTGCAACGCGCGTCGCCGGCGCAGGTCGCCGCGCACGCGACGCCGTCGTCGCGGGTCCACACCGCGTAGTCGAACCCAGGTCGGTTGACGTCGCCCTCGTACAGGTGCGTGGTGGCGCCCGAGGTGCAGCCCGCGCTCGCGACCTTGGTGGTGCCGGCCGACTTGAGCCAGCACCGGTGGGTGGCGTTGACCCAGGTCCACGCGCGGCACGCGGCGGTGCGCCCGCACGCGGCGGCGCAGACGTCGACGCGCGCGGTCGTCAGCGAGGTCAGGTCGAGGCCAGGGCGATCGGTGCCGAGCTCGAAGCGCGTGGGCAGCCCCGAGGTCACGCCGACGCCGCCGCGCATCTCGGGCACGCCCTCCTTCAGGTAGCAGCGCGCGCTGCTCGCGACCCAGGTGAACGCCTTGCACGCGGCCGCGCCCTCACACTGCGCGCGGCACGCCGCGACCGTCGCGGTGATGACGCTGCCGTAGTCCATGCCCGGGCGATCGATCCCGACCTCGTCGGGGCCGTCCCAGGTGTGCATGACGTCCTCGATCTGCTTGCCGTAGAACGGGATCGACGTGAAGCCCAGGAACGACGTCCCGGCGTGCGGCACGTAGTGATGCACGGTGCCCCACAGGTCGCCGGTGCCCGAGGCGTAGCCGGTGAACGCCGGCCCGCCGTCGTCGACGGAGTCCCAGACGAACGGCGCCGGGCCGCGCGCGAAGAGGAAGTCGCGCACCTGCTTGCCGAGGGTCTCGTAGCGGTCCCAGCCCCAGACGTTGGCGCGGTCACCGTCGCTGGGCAGCCGCACGGCCAGCGACGCCGGCGTCGCCTGGCTCGACGGCACCGGCGTGGTCAGGTGCGCGAGCGCGAGCGTCGTTCCGAAATCGTCGTCGAGGATGCGCTCGGCCCAGTTGGCGAAGAACGAGTGGGCTCGGTCGATGGCGTAGGTGCGCAGCTGGCCGTTCTTGTCGGTGAACGAGAACGCCGCGCCGGCGAGCGGGGCCTCGCTGGTGTTGCGGTACAGGCTGGTGGCGCATCGGCTCGTGGTCACCACGACCTGCGGCGCGATCAGGGTCGCCATGCACGGCGCGCCGCTCGCGTCGGTGATCAGCCGGCCGATCTCCGGGCGCGCCGTCGTGGGCGTCCCGGCCAGGGCCGCCTCCTCGTCGTCGAGCGCGTCGTCGTCGTCGAGGCAGCCTGCGAACAGCGCCGCGACAGCGGCACCGACAACCAAGGACTGAAGTGAGCGCGTGAGGGTCATGCCGACGCCCTGAGCAAGGCCCGGACCAGCCGCGACCTGCGCCGGCGCTCGCCGGGCGCGCAGCGCGTGAGCAACGATTGCCCACCCACGCGTCGGTGAGCAGGCGTGGCCCGCGCGGCCGAGGCGTCACCCACATCACACGCGCCTCGCCGGTCACGCGGTCCCGGCCCGCCCATCGTCGACCTTTTTCCTGTCCCGAGACCCGTCGCACTCCACTGCTGACCGGCGAGGCGCCCGCCGCAACGGTTGCGGCCCACCCACAGGCAAGACGCCGCGAGCCAGCCCGACCGAACACGCGATCGAACAATTTCTCGTCGGCCCACGTCCACGTCGGGGACCGCGCCTCGACCTACCGCCCCTGCACCTGCCCGGCTCGGCGCGGCTCGGTCGGGTCCGCGCGGTTCGGCCCGGCTCGGCGCGGCTCGGTCGGGTCCGCGCGGTTCGGCCCGGTCGGCTCGGCTCGGCTCGGCTCGGCTCGGCTCGGCTCGGCTCGGCTCGGCTCGGCTCGGCTCGGTCGGGTCCGCGCGGTTCGGCCCGGTCGGCGCGGTTCGGCCCGGTCGGCGCGGTTCGGCCCGGTCGGCGCGGTTCGGCCCGGTCGGCTCGGCTCGGCTCGGCTCGGCTCGGCTCGCTCGGCTCGGCTCGGCTCGGCTCGGCTGGCTCGGCTCGGCTCGCTCGGCTCGGCTCGGCTCGGCTCGGCTCGGCTCGGCTCGGCTCGCTCGACTCGGTCGGCTCGGCTCGGCTCGGCGACGAGATCCGACGGTGCGGTGCTTCTTCGGTCGGGCTCAGTTGCGCGGCAGACCCGGGTTCGCCAGCGTCACCTGGTAGACCGCGGTGCGGGCGGTCACGAACAGCGTGCGGGCGTCGGCCCCGCCGAACCCGACGTTGGACGGCTGCTGCGGCACGGCCAGGACGCCCCAGCGGCGGCCGTCGGGCGCGAAGGCCTCGACGCCGGCGGCGGTCGCGACGAACAGGTTGCCGGCGGCGTCGACCGCGAGACCGTCCGGCGTGGCGGCGGTGGTCGTGAACACGCGCTCGCCCGTCGTCGCCCCGGCCGCGTCGACGTCGTACGCCCGGACCAGCGCGTGGTCGGCGTCGCCCACGTACAGCACGGCCGCGTCGGGCGACAGCGCGATGCCGTTGGGCCGCTCGTCGAGGGCGCCGCGCCGCACGGTCGAGACCGCGCCGGCCGGCGTGACCCGGAACGTGCCCATGAACGCCAGCTCGCGCTGGGCGTCGGTGATGCCGAACGGCGGATCGGTGAAGTAGATCGTGCCGTCGGCCCGGACCACCGCGTCGTTGGGCGAGTTGAGCCGCGCGCCCTCGAACCGATCGACGATCGTCACCGCGATCTCGCCGTCGCCCCGCGCCACGCGCCGGCCGCCGTGCTCGCACGCGACCAGCGTGCCCTGCGGATCGAGCGCCAGGCCGTTGCTGTTGCCGCTGGCCGCGCGGAACACCGTCGGCACGCCCGCGCCCGGTGCCCAGCGATAGATCGTCGCCGCCGGGATGTCGGAGAACAACAGGTCGCCCGTCGCCGCGCGCCACTGCGGCCCCTCGACGAACTGGTACCCGCTCGCGACCTCGGTCACCGCGCCCGCGCCCGCCAGCGGATCGACCGCCGCCGCGTCAGGGCCGCCGCCGTCGAGCGCGCCCCCGTCATCGCCCAGCGGCGGTTGATCATCTGCGCCGCAGCCCCCAGCGCGAGCGGGACCAGCAGGGCGAGCGGCGAGCAGCGCATGCGCCAGCGTACCGCGCCGCGGCGCCGTGACGTCGAGCAGCACGAGTGTCTGTGGCTCAGAAGCTCGCGCCGAACGACAGCATCACCGGCGTCGTCGTGTCATCGACCGCCGCCAGCACCGCGTAGTCGATCACCACGCCCGCGACCACGCCGACCGCGACCCCCAGCATCCCGCCGCCGATGCAGCCCATCGCCTGTCCGAACCCGCCGCGCCCGCCGCTGCCGCCCGCGCCGCACCCGATCACCATCGCGACCGCCGGGATCCCAACCCGCGCGCCGAACGCGAGCCCCGCCGCGCCCCAGCGCCCGTGCGCCGCGTGCACGATCGGACTGCCCAGCGCGTAGCCCGCCACGCCCAGCGCCAGCGCCGGCGTCGCCTCCGTCGCCGCGCCCGCCACCACGACACCCACGCTCGCCAGGTCGACGATCACCATCGTGCCGCGGTAGGTCTCGCCGTCGCCCGCGCGCGCCGGCCGCGCCAGCGCGCCGGTGGCCAGCACCGCGAACACGACCGCAGCAGGACGAGCGCGGGCCATGCCCGACGGTCGCGCGGACGGCGTCGCGCGGCAAGGTGATCGTGCCCGCGCTGTGGCCGGTCGCACGGTCGCCGCGCGCGAATCCCGCGCCGCGGCTGTTCGATCGCCGCGGTTCGCGACGTCCTGGGGGCGAGTCGCGCGTGCGACCGGAGCGCCATGGCCCTCGTCTACGTCAGCATGGATCACGATGACGCCGCGCAGGTGCGGGCGCTGGCCAAGCTGCGCGCCAACGCGGCGTACGAGCTCCGCGTCCACGAGCGGGTGGTGGTGGTCGAGCCGGGCGGCAAGGGCGTCAGGGTCCGGCCGACGGATCCGCGGGCGGCGCCAGTGAAGGCGGCGATCGGCGCGCAGCTGGCGCAGTGCGCGCGGCTGGTCGTGTTGATCGGCGACACCACCGAGAGTCACCCGTGGATCGAGTGGGAGGTGCGCTCCTTCTTCGAGCAGAAGGTGCCGCTGGCGGGGCCGCAGACCTGGCGGCGCATCCGTGGCATGCGCCTCAAGGGCACGCGCGGCGGCGATCCGGCGGCGCTGGCGGGTCGGGCGACCGTGACGCTCGACTGGAGCCCGGCGGCGCTGGGCCACTGGATCGCGAGCCCGCTGTAGAACACGAACATCGCGGCGACGAGTCGCCCGCCTCCTTGACCCGACCGCGAGCGAGCCCACCGCAGCAGGACCGCTCACGGGCCGCAGGCGGCGTCGCCCCAGACGGTGAAGGCGGCCCAGACGTCGACGCGCACGGTCGCGGCGACCTGACGCTGGGCGGCGGCGAGGCGCGCGGCGGGCCCGAGCGGCTCGGGCTGCGCGTAGTACGCGCGCACGACCTCGGCGGCGGCGTCGTCGGGCACCGATCGCAGCGTCGCGACGACGTGGCGGCTGCCGGCGGCGAGGAACGCCGAGGGGAAGCTGCTCCAGGCCTCGGCGTCGGCGCCGGCGGCGGTGTCGCAGCCGGTCAGCACGACGGTGCGCGGCGCGAGCTGCTGGTCGAGCACGTCGGCCGGCGTGACCAGGCCGTCGGCGAGCTCGAGCCCGCCGCCGCGGCCGTGGACCGCGGCGTGGAGCAGCGCCGCGCGCGCCGACGCCGTGACCGCGGCGCGATCGGCGGCGGCGCCGAGGCGGGCGTGGGCGCCGGCGAGGCGGCGGACCTCGTCGGCGGCGTGGGGCAGGTCGCCGCGGGCGTCGCCGACGAGCACCCGCTCGTCGGTCCAGGCGCCGTCCCGGCAGCCGAGCGCCGCCAGGCCGGGGAGGCGCACGATCGGCCGCGCGGCGATCACGAACTGGCCGTCGACGCGCAGCGCGGCGAACGGCAGATCGGCGAGCGCGTCGCTGGTGACGACGTACAGCGGATCGGCGCGCGTGGTCACGTCGCGAGGCAGCAGCGCGGCGGCGGCGGCGGTCGCGAGCGCGGGCTCACCGGGGGCGCGCCGCCAGCGCCCCACCGCGGCGATCTGATCAGTGGTGAGCGCGGCGATCGTGGCGGCCCCGCCGCGGACGTGGACCCGCCACGCGGCGTCATCGATCGCCAGCAGCACCACCGCCTCGCGCCCGTCGAGGCGCGCCAGCAGTGACGCGCGATCGAGCGCGGGGCCCGCGTCCTGGCGCTGGCGGACCCGGGCGTCGAGCAGCGACTGCGCGGCCGCGTCGAGCGGATGGCGGTCGCGCGCGAGCGCCGCGTCGAGCCAGGCCCGGGCGTGGAGCGACTCGGCGACGACCAGCGCGTCGAGGCCGCGCTCGGCCTCGGCCAGGAGCCCGAGCAGCTCGAGGTAGGGCCGGGTCCGCGCCGCCAGGATCCACGGGCGCAGCTCGGGTCGGTCCGCGCCCTGCCGCAGCGCCTCGACCGCGGCGATCGCCTCGCGGTAGTAGCGCTCGGCGGCGGCCGCGTCGCCGGCGCGGCGATAGGCCCGGGCCAGCTCGAGCGCCACCTGACCGCGGAGGTCGAGCTCGACCTCGCCGAGGTCGGCGGCGGCGAACAGGGCCGCGGCCGCGGGCAGATCGCCGACGCGCGCCGCGACGAAGCCGCGCACGAGGGCGAGCCGGCGCGCCTCGTAGGCGTCGGCCGGCGGCTCGGTCAGCTCGGCCAGCGCGGCGTCGACCTCGCCCAGCTCGGCCAGCGCGCTCGCGCGGTTGAGCTGGACCGCGACCTCGATCGCGCGGCGCTGGTGCGGCGTCGCGTCGCCGCCGGCGCGGTTGTGCGCGCGCGCCTCGGCCAGGTAGCCGAGCGCCGCGCGCAGGTCGCGCTCGCCGCCCAGGTCGATCAAGAACAGCCCGTGCTGCAGGTAGGTGTGGGCGAGCAGCGACGGCCACGGCCGCGCGTGCTCCTCGGCGTCGAAGAACGCGTCGCGGGCGTCCTCGGCCAGGCCGATCTCGTCGTACAGCTCGGCCAGCGTGGTGGCCGCCCGCGCCCGCGCGCCGTCGTCCTGGGCCAGCTCGGCCTCGGCGCTCGCGAGCCGCGCGTACGTCAGCGCGTCCTCGAAGTGGGCCTCGGGGCGCGGCACCCGCGCGAGGAAGCTGGCGGCCTTGGCGGCCTTGCCGTGCGCGCCGACGCGCTGGAAGCCGGCGAGCGCGCGCACGAGCAGCTCGCGGCCGTGCGCCACGCGGCTGGGATCCTCGTCCTGCGCGCGGACGTAGCCGGCCAAGTAGGCGGCGTCGGCGGCGACGGGGCCGGTCAGCAGGGCCTCGGCGGCGGTGGCCGCATCGGCGGCGTGGTGGTCGCCGAGCTGACGATAGGCCCGGGCCAGCGCGACCCGGTCGGACCCGACGGGACAGCGCGCGACGACGTCGTCCCACCGCTCGTGCGCGTACGCGTCGACGCACGGATCCACCCCGGCGGGGCGACCGCAGGCGATCGCCGCGACGGCCACGACGATCCATCCGGGGCCAGCGAGACGGAGCGCGCCCAAGGACCTCACCCTAGCACGGCCGGTCGGCCCGATCGCACGGCGCTCCTCGGCGCGTGTTCGACGCTGCCGGGCCGCGGCGTCTCTGGTGTGAATGCTGGCACCGCGCGCCGCCCCGGCGAGGGATCGCCCCGACACGATTGTCGGGACCGGTGCGTGCAGCGGTGCCACCGGCGCGAATAGCATGGCGGCGTGGACGACGACGACATCCGTGCCGGGCTGCGGGATGGTGACGTCGACGGGGCGTTCCGGCTGCTCCGCGCCCGTCACGGCGGCCCGGTGTTCCGCGCGTGCCTGGCGCGCCTGCGCGACCCGACCCTGGCCGAGGAGGCGATGCAGGACGCGTTCGTCAACGCGTTCCGCAAGCGCCGGCAGCTGGCCGCGGCCGACTCCGTGCGCGGCTACCTGCTCGGCATCGCCGGCAACGTCGCGGTCGATATGTTGCGCAAGGCCCAGCGCCGCACCCGCCTGGCGCGCGCGAACCAGGTCGTGGCCGACGAGGAGCGCACGCCGCCAGGGACGCCCGCCGACGCCGAGCCCGCGGCCGTCGCCGCGCTCTACGACTGCCTCGATCAGCTCGAACCCGGCACGCGGACGGCGGTGTTCATGCACTACCGCGACGCGCGGCCGTGGCAGGAGATCGCGACCGCGATCGGCGTGCCGGTCGACACCGTGCGCATGCGGGTCAAGCGCGTGCTGAAGGACCTGCGGGCCTGCCTCAAGGCCAAGGGGGTGACCGCGTGACCACCGCCGACGATCGCGACGACGAGCTGCTCGATCGGATGGGCGACGGCGTCGCGCCGGCCTCGCCCGAGGAGGCCGCGGCCCGAGCGCCGTACGAGCGCCTGGCCGGACAGCTCCAGGCGCTCGATCCCCGCGACCCGCCAGCCGGCTGGGAGCGGCGCCTCGACGCGCGGCTGCGGGAGGCGCGCGCGCGCGAGCAGCGCCGACGCTGGTGGCTGATCGGCGGCGGCGTGGCGGCCGCGGCGGCGGTGGCGGCCGCCGTCGTGCTGTGGCCGCGACCCGCGCCCGCGCCGGTTCGCCCGGTCACGGTCGCGGTGATCGCGGCCGACGGCGCGGCGCGGCGCGGCGACGCGGCGGTCGGTGACGCCGTGCAGATCGCCGTCGACCGAGCCCAGGCCCAGACCGAGCTGCGCGTCTACCGCGACACCACGCTGGTCACGCGCTGTCCCGGCGCCGATGCGTGCCAGATCTCGGCGCGCTCGATCCGCCTGGAGCTGCGCCTGACCGACGTCGGCCGCTACCGGGTCGTGACGATGACCAGCGCCAGCGCCATCCCGGCGCCCGGCGCGGGCCTCGACGCCGACCTGCTGGCCGCGCGCAGCGCCGGCGCGACCATCGTGCTGCCGGCGCCGATCGTGGTGCGGCCCTGACACACCCGCGCCCACCGCGCGGGCCTCGTCGCGGCGCTCGATCGAGCACCCGCGCCGGGAACGGCTGATGCCGGTGTTCGTCGCGGCGAGCGTCGCGCCGACGGCCGCCGGTGGGCGGCGGGTCATCGTGGCGGCCGTGGTGACGATCGCGGTCGCTGCCCCCGAGCGATCGACCGCACCGACCACCTCGACCACCTCGACCACGCCGACCACGTCGACCACGCCGACCACGCCGACCACGCCGACCGAGCGGTCGCGCGCGCCGGTGATCGCGATCGCCGGTCCGTCGTCGGCGCTGTCGCGCCCGCCCACGACGATCTATGTGACCACGCCAGGCGCGCTGGTGACGGCGCACGCGACCCCCGCGACGGCCATGTGGCTGTACCAGGCCGATCAGCTGGTCGCCCGGTGCCCCGGCCCGGCCTGCACGGTCCAGGGCGCGGCGCTGGTGTTGCGGTTCCGGCCGACCACGATCGCACGCTATCGCGTGATGGCGGCGGACGGGGGGATCACGCTCACGTCGACGGGCGACTTCGACGCCGACGTGCTGGCCGCGCGCGCTCGCGGTGCGCGCCTCGCGCTCGGTGTGATCGAGGTGATCGACGTCGTCGGCCTACCCGCGACGCCGTGATCGACGTCCACAGGAGGCCGGGATCGAACCCTCACGGCAACAGCGACCGCTCGTACCGCAGCGTTGCGTCGTGCCACGCGAAAGACTCGGGTGACAGCGTCACCAGATCGAGGCCGGGCGGCGGCCACGGATCCTTGGGGTCTCCGTCGGACACTGCGACCAGCTCGCGCCACGCGACCGTCGCCTCGGCGCCGCCGGGCAGCGGCCCGAAGTACACGAAGTTGGTGTCGACGCTGGCCGTGATCGTCAGCGCGCCGTCGAACCACTCGGTCTTGGTCAGCGCCAGCTTGATCAGGTAGTCGTGCGTGCCGAGGTCGATCACCCAGCGCTTCGCGACGAGATCGTACGGCGCGGTGATGACCGAGCCGTCGCGGCAGGTCGCGATCAACGCGGGTTGCGCCGTGGCCGGGCCCGGCACGGTCAGGGTCGTGGCCTCGATGGTGTTGAGGCCGAACAGCAGCTTGGTCTCGGTCGCCATGGGTCCTCCGGCGCCCCACCCGACGAGGGCGGACGGGCGCTTGGCCCGGAGACGTGACGCGCATGTCTGGTCGGACAAGAATTCGTACGCGCGCATCCATCGCGCGGTTCGGTCGATCGCGGTCGCGTCGTCTATCTGGACGAGTGCCCACCGCCCGCGCGATCCACCTCGGCGTCCACCACGACGCGCCGACGAGCTACCGCGTGCGCCCGCGTGCGCTGGCCCGCGCCGAGGACGACGCCCGCGCGCTGGCGGCGGTCTCGACGCGCGCCGGCCTCGCGGTCACGACGCTGCTCGGCGTCGACGCGACCCGCGACCACCTGCTGGCCGCGGTCGACCGCGCCGTCACCTGCGCTCGAGCAATGAAATGACAACCGCTGATCTGGATCGGAGCTTCCAGCGGCCCCTTCGGGAGCCGAGGTGCACGCGGAGACATCGGTAACGCTCAGCCCGGAGACACGGGCGTCGCGCGCTCGGCCAGCGCCATGACCAGGCGCTCGCCGACGTCCTGCGCGTCGAGGTCGCGGCCGTCGGTCCGGAGCTGCGCGGTCAGCGCCTCGCCGAGCTCGCACGCGCGCGCGTGGTCGTCCGCGCGGATCAGGTGGTCGAGCGCGCGCCGGCGATCGTCGACGGTGGCGCCGGGACGCTCGACCCACCAGCGCGCGGCGGCGCGATCGGCGGCGCCCGGGCGCCCGCCGGTCCGACGCCAGATCGGCTCGCTGATCCAGCGCGGGACCAGCCAGCGCGGCTCGCCCAGCTCGATGGTCGCGACCACCAGGCCGCGCGCCACCAGGCCGGCGAGCGCGTCGCCGACGTCCTCCGACGGTGCCGACGCGATGACCGCGGCCACGGGCACCGGCCGGTCGAACACGGCCAGCGCACGCACCAGCGCGAGGTCGGCGTCGCCGAGCCCACCGAGCAGCTGCTCGAGCACGATGTCGGCGGCCGCCTGCGCGCGCGCGACGTCGGCGCGGGTCGCGGGATCGTCGCCGGGCTCGGCGGCGAGGGCCAGGTCGAGCTCGCCGAGCTCGTCGAGCCGAGCGACCCGCGCGCGCAGATGTGCGAACTCGCGCGGGCGCGCCGATCGCGCCACCGCGTCGGCCAGCTCGAGGACGCCAGGGTGCCCGCCGAGGGCGCGGCCCAGCGCCCGGGCGTCGGCGCGACCGCTCAGCGCCGGCAGCTGCCACAGGAGCTGCCGGATCTCGAGGTCAGCGAGCGGACCGACCCGCACCTCGTCGAGGAGGCCGCGCAGCTCGGCGATCGGGCACCGGCTGACCGCCAGCACCGCCCCGACCGACGCGGCCCGGACCAGGCGGCCCAGCGTCGCGGCCAGGCCGCGGTCGCGCAGCCGTCGATCGCGATCGAGCTGGTCGTGCAGGGCGTCGAGCACCAGCACGACCGGCCGGGTGGCGAGGACCCGCTCGGCCTCGGCCGCGAGCCCGTCGTCGCCGACGCCACCGGCGAGCGCCACGTCCGCGGCCGCGACGACGGCCCGCTCCAGCCCGCCGGCGGTCATCGACGCCGGCACCGCCACCGCCCAGCCGACGCGCCGCAGCCGCTGGATGACATCGTCGACGAGCCGCGACGTGCCGACGCCGCCCATGCCGCACACCAGCGCGCCGTGGCCGCCACGCGTGATGACCGCGCGCCGCACCCGCTCGCGGGCCGCGTGGCGCCCGACCAGCACCGGCGCGACCGGCGCGGGCGCCAGCCCCGGCAGATCGGGATCGAACAGCGGCGCGTCCCACGCGTCGGGGTGCGCGGCGTAGCACGGCGCGTCGTCGTCGATCGCCCCGACGCCGTCGGACGCGGCCGCCGCGCGCGACCGACGACGCTCGACGTCGCGCCACGCCGTCGCGAGCGCCCAGCCGACCAGCGGCGCCGCGGCGAGGTTGGCGTACAGCGCGCCGAGCATCGCCGCGGCGAGCCCCGAACCCGACGACGGCGCGCACACGACCCGCGGGAGCCCCGCGGTGACCAGCGCCGCGGCGAGCCGACGGCCGGCCGACGCCATCCCGCTGGCTCGACCCGAGAGCACCACCAGCGGCACCGGCGCCCCGTCCGCGATGAGCGCGGCGGTGACGACGGCCGCGGTCACGCCGTCGGGCCCGGTCGGCAGGTGCAGCAGCCCTTGGTCGTCGTGCCACAGGTGCACCACGTGCGGTCGTCGCGACCGGACCGCGCCACCGACCGCGGCCGGCGTCGCGCCGTCGCCATCGAGCAGCGTCACGTGCGCGCTGGCGCAGATCCCGTCGAGCGCGTCGAGCAAGCTCGCGAGCTCGTGGCCGCGAGCGCCGCCATCGGTCGGCGGCGTCACGGCCAGCACCCGCAGCGGCCCGCCGAGCTCGACGCACGGTGATCGCGGCGCGGCGAGCTCGCGGCCGACGGTGACCCCGGGCTCGAGGGCCAGCGGCCGACCGGACGCGGCCTCGGCCAGCTCGATCGGGAGCGCCGCGAGCGCCGGCGTCGTCAGCTCCAGGCGCAGCTGGAACCCACCGGTCCTCGGCAAGGCGCCGAGGATCGCCGGCGGGAGCCGTGGCACCTCGGTCGACACCCGCGGCGGGCGGTCGTCGAGCGAGACGCGCACGCGCAGGTCGTCGGGGCCGCGCAGCGTCCACGCGTAGCCCGCGCCGTCGGGCTCGATCCGGAGCTGGTAGTGAGCGTCGGCGGCGATCGGCGGTGGCGCCGGGCCGGCACCGCCGCGCAGCCGTGCCAGCAACAGGTCGCGATCTGCGAGCGCGACCCGCGCCACCGCGCGCAGGCCCACCGGGACGCGTGCGTCGTCATCGATCAGCGCCACCACGACCGGCGCGCCCGCGTGCAGCCGCGCCGCGAGATCCGCAGCTGGCGCCCAGCGCGTCCACCACGCGCCGACACCGGACCGCGACGCGAGCACGACGCCGGCGCCGCAGTCGCTCAGGCCGCGCTCGATCACCGCGCCGAGGTCGTCGCCCGGGTGGATCTGGTGGGCGTCGAACACGACGTCGAGCCCCATCCCGCGCAGCCAGGCCGCGAGCCCCTCGGCCTCGGCCCGGTCCGCGGCGCGGTAACAGAGGAACACGCGGAGCGCCGCCATCGAGCGGGAGACGGCGCCGGGATCCCCGATCGAACAGCGCACTGCCCGGGTCGAGGATGACGCCCCGGGCCGACGCCCCGCGCTGATTCAGGCGGGCCGAGCGGGTCCCCGACGCCGGCGGCGCAGCACGAGGCCGAGGGCGGTGATCGCGAGGACGGCGGAGCCGGGGGCGCCGGTCGAGCCGGTCGAGCAGCAGCCACCGTCGGCGCTGCCGTCGGTGGACGCGGCGTCGGGCGCGGCGGCGGCGTCGCCGGTCGCCTGCCCGGCGTCGGGATCGGCCTGCCCGGCGTCGGGGTCCGCGGGGCCGGCGTCGATCGGCACGGCGGCGTCGATGGCGGCGTCGATGGGCACGCCGGCGTCGATGGGCGGCGCGTCGACGACGGTCACGTTCACGCTCGCGGTGGCGGACGCGAACGGATCGGCGGCGGCGAGCTGGAAGGTCAGCGCGGTCGGCGTCATGGGCGCGGTGAAGCTGGGCGTGAGCGTCGTCGCGCCGGCGAGCGTCACGGCGGGCCCGCCGGTCTGGGTCCACGCCAGCGTGAGCGGATCGCCGTTGGGATCCGACGCGGTGCCGGCCAGCGCGACCGCGCTCCCGGCGAAGACGGTCCGATCGAGCCCGGCGCTGACGGTCGGCGCCGCCTGGCAGGTCGGCCCCTCGGCGGCGAGCACGGGGAACGGCGTCGTCGTGAGGCCGATGAAGGCCAGGTCGTCGAGCTCCCAGCCCTCGCCGCCCGCGGCCGCGTCAGTGCCGATGCGGAACCGGAGCTGGATCGTCTGGTTGGCGAACTGCGTGCCGAAGTCGAGGCTGACGGTGTCGCGCGCGGGGTAGGCGGCGTTGCGGCGGCCGTACGCCTGGCGCAGCGCCAGCGAGTTGCCGCTGGTGTCGGTGAGCATACCGGTGTAGCCGGGGCTGGCGCCGAAGGTCGTCACGTCGGCCCAGGCGCCGCCGCCGTCGGTCGAGAGCTCGATCACGCCGCCGTCCCAGTACGTGCCGCCCGACCACTCGAAGTCGAAGCGGTGGGAGAACGTGAGGGTCAGCGGGGCGGTGCCCACGGCCAGGGGCGGCGACACCAGCTGCCCGTCGGTGGGCGAGGCCGTGTCCAGGCCGTGCCAGCCGTTGCTGGTGCCGAGGAGCTCGCGGCTCCACACGCCGGTCGTCCCGGTCTGGGTCCACACCGTCTGGTCGGCCTCGACGTCGTCGGTGGCCGACGCGTTGGTCAGCACGTCGTAGTTGGCGCGCACCGTCACCGCGGCGGTGGCGATGGCGGTGCACGCCGCGGGGTTCTCGAGCTGCACGGCGATCGCGATCGGGGTCGCTGCGGTCACGGTCGGGTCCATGCGGATCGTGAACGACTCGATCGAGCTGGCCAGCCCGGCCACCGGCGCGGCCACGCGGCTCGGGTTCACGATGGTCACGCCGGGGGTCGTGGTCGAGACGGTGACCACGGTGCCCGTCAGCGGGGCCACGCCGCCGTTGATGATCGTCACGGCCAGCGCGCCGGTCTCGCCGGCGTCGAGGATGCCGTCGCTGTCGCAGCTGACGCCGCCGTCGGTCACGGTCACCGGGCCGACGCCGAGCTTGCCGCTGACCGTGAAGTCCTCGACCACGCCGACGAAGCTGGTCGAGGTCCGCGCCGGCGACACCGCGCACGTGCCGGCGCCCCGGAGCGCGAACGCCTGGGCCACGGTCATCGTGTCGGTGGGATCGATCGCCTGGACCGCGGCCAGGAGCGCGTCGCGGGCCTCGGTGAACGTGGCGTCGCTCGGCGTGAGCTGGAGGCTGGCCACGACGTAGTCGGTCATCTCGCGCCGCGCGATCGCCGCGCCGTCCTTGTCGATCAGCCCGACGTACGCCTGCCACATCATCGCGGTCCAGACCTCGCCGGCGTTGTGGACCTCCTGGTTGTTGCCGCCGAACGCGATCGGGAACGTCGTCGGCAGCGCCTCGCCCTGCGCGATGTGGCGGAAGGTGAAGCCGTTCCTGGTGAAGTCGGTGCTGTAGGGCGCGCGCCGGATCCCGAAGTACGCGTCGCCAGACGCGGCGCCGGTGTAGACGCCCATCGCGTAGGTGCCGTGCGGATCGTCGGTCAGCCGCATGACCGTCATCATCCCGACGAAGTCGCCCCAGCCCTCGCTCATCGCCGCGCACTGGCTCGCGCCGCACGGGGCCAGGCGGTGGTGGAGGTAGTGGCCCCACTCGTGCGCGACCACCGCGGTGTCGAGATCGCCGTCGCGCATGGGGCCGACCGCCCCGCGGACCATGTGGGCCGAGGTCGTGCCGGCGGCGATCAGCGCCTCGAGCGCGGCGCCGTCGGCCGGGCTGATCATCAACGCCGGCGGCAGCATCGCGCCGGTGCCGCCCATGTTGGCGGTGCCATCGACGTTGTTGACGACGATCATGCCGACGCCGCCCGCGCCCTGGACGTTGCCAGCCTTCAGGGCGTAGCTGCAGGTGCCGCGCCGCACCAGGACGATGTGGCCGTTCGCGCCGGTGATCGCGCCGCAGGCCTCCCCGGCCGCGTCGCTGGCGACGACGACCGTGGCGGTCAGGTCGAACACCTGGGGCCCGAACGCCGCGGTCGCGTTCGCCATCGCCAGGTCGCCCGGGGTCACCGTGAGCGTGTGCGTCGACACGCCGCTCCACGAGTACATCTGCATGCGCGGCGACATCCCGTCGGACGGCGTCGACATGTTGGCGTTGTTGGTGCCGCTGTTGTCCTGGGCCTCGGCGTTGATCGCATCGCCGCCGACGCCGCCGCGGCCGAAGTTGTCGACCTGGGCGTTGCCGGCCGCCTCGTCGAAGCCGGAGTCGTACCACCAGTCGTGGAGCCAGTTGTTCACGTAGAAGAGGTGGGTCGCGGCGGCGCGGCTCTGGTCGGTCGACGCCGTCGGCGCCTGGGCGGTGTCGTAGGTGCGGTCGAACGTGCGCACGCCCGTGGTCGTGCCCCGGAGGTCGGCGCCGCCGAAGCCGTCGGGCGGGTTGAGATCGGCGTACGCGTCGACGTTGTTGCCGGTGGTGGTGGTCGCGGTGGCGGCCAGCCACGGGTCGACCGCGCCGGCCGGGTTGCTGTTGAAGCCCTCCATCGAGACGAGGTTGGGCGCGACGAACGCGGGCTGGCTGCCGTCGGGCTGGCCGGTCGGGTGCGGCACGAAGCTCTGCTGGGGGCCGTCGAACGGCTGGCCGGCGGCGTCGGCGTCGGCGAACACCCGGTAGGTGAACGCGGCGTCGACGGTGAGGTCCTCGCGGCGCGCGACCGCGCCGGTGGCCGCGTCGACGAACACCCGCCACAGCCGGGCGTCCGTGCTGCCGGCGGGCGCGCCGTAGGCCTCGACGACCCAGGTCGCGACCAGGCGCCCGCCGTCGGGGACGAGCGCGCGCAGCGCCTGCGACGGGCCGAGCTCGGCGTCGGCCGGGAAGCGATCGGCGACCGCGATGGTCGTGGCCGCGCGGGCGTCGAGGACGAAGCCGGCGCGCGCGCCGGCGCCGCGCGGCACCCGGGTGCCGCCGATGGCCTCGAGCGCGCCGTCGGCGGCGAGCAGCACGCTGATCCGACCGTGCCAGACCGGGACGCCGTCGACCTCCTGGCGCAGCGCCACGATCGTCGCGCCGCCGCGGAGCGCGTGGACCGCGTCGACGGCGAGATCGGCCGGCGGGCGCGGGCCCCAGATCGGGGCGAGCTCGTCGACGAACCCGCGGGCCGCGATCTCGGGCCTGGCGCCCGGGCGAGCGATCCAGCGCCGGGTCGCGCGCAGGAACCGCGGCCGGCCGTCGTCGTCGAGCGACTGCGCGACGAGGTTGCGCGCGAGCGCGGCCTGCGCCAGGGGCGCGGTCGGCGTCGCCACGGACGGCGCCGACGCGGCGACCGTCGCGTCGACCGCGGGCGGGTCGCCGCTCGTCGAGCACGCGACCATGAGGAGCGCGACCACGCCGCCACCGAGAGCACACGACCTGGACCAAGGACTCATCAAGCCTCCGGGCGAGCAACGTAACATCGCCGCAGCAGCGCTCGCGCCGTCGAGCGAGCGATCTCGATGCGCGCGATGTGGGTGGGCAGGCGACGCGCACCGACGACGGGGCCCGAGGTGGGGAGCGGCGCCGCCGTCGGCGCAGGTGCGACGGCGCGTCCCGGCGATGGGGTGCGGTCCGGGTGTACCGTCGACGGGTGAGCGATCGCGCCGACGTCGCGCTGGCCGGGGCCCGCGCCGAGATGGTGCGGCGACAGCTGGCGCCGGACATCACGGATGAGCGCGTGCTCGCGGCCATGGCGGCCGTGCCGCGCCACGCGTTCGTCCCCGCGGAGCTGGTCGGGTACGCCTACGACGATCGACCGCTGCCGATCGGGCGCGCGCAGACGATCAGCCAGCCGTTCATCGTGGCGGCGATGACCGAGCTGGCGGGGATCGGGCCGACGTCACGCGTCCTCGAGATCGGCACCGGCTCGGGCTACCAGGCCGCGGTGCTGGTCGCGCTCGGCGCCGAGGTGTGGTCGATCGAGATCGATCCGGTGCTGGCGGCGCACGCGGCGACGACGCTGCGCGGGCTCGGCCTCGGCGACGATCGCCTGCACCTGCGGGTCGGCGACGGCTGGGCCGGCTGGCCCGAGGCCGCGCCGTTCACGGCGATCCTCGTCACCGCGGCGCCGCCGACGGTGCCGCCGGAGTTGGTCGCCCAGCTCGCGCGCGGCGGCCGCATGGTGATCCCGGTGGGCGCGGCCGCGCTCGATCAGGAGCTGCGGCTGGTGCTGCGCGCGCAGGACGATCGCATCGTCGAGCGGCCGGTGTTCGCGGTGCGGTTCGTGCCGATGACCGGCGGGGACGCGGCCGGCGGGTAGACTCGCCGCGTCGGCGCATCGACGGTCCCGCCGCGTCGCTCGGACCGCCGCGTCGATCCGCCGCGTCGCCAGCCCGCGTCGACCGGCCCGCGTCGACCGTCCCGCCGCGTCGATCCGCCGCGTCGCCAGGGCCGCGCGCGCCAACCAGGGCCGCCGCGTCGACCGCCCCGCTGCCCGGGCGCTACTCGTCGTCCTTGCGCGCTGGCACCTTGGTCTTGTTGGGATCGTAGGTCTCCCAGTCAGGCGTCGGCGCGTCGGGATCGTAGGGCGCGTCGGGGTCGACGGGCTTGACCTGGTCGGGCCCGGCCGGCAGCGGCCCCTCGAGGGCGCCGGCCGGCACCGTCGACGGGTAGCGGTCGCCGTAGTACTCGATGACATTGCCCGGCAGCTTGGTGCGGCCGCGGCCGCCGACCTTGACGACGTGGCCCTTGGCCGACCACAGCGCCCACAGCTCGCCGTTGCCGTCGAGGCGCAGCACCCGCACGCCGTCGATCTTGTCCTCCTCGACGGTGTACCCGGCCTCCTGGGCCAGGCGCCGGGCGAACTTGACGGTGGCGCGGACCACGCCGTCGTCGCGCTCGTACCGGGTCACGAACACGTTGACCAGGTCGTCGTCCTCGAGCTTGCCGCGGTGCTCGGCGGCGCCGTGGACGTAGGTGCCGGCGTAGGCGACCGCCTTGTTCTCGGGCACCCAGACCTCGATGTCGAGCACCTCCTGGAACCGCCGGAACTGCCAGTCCGAGATCGAGGTCTCGGCCACGCCTCGGCGCGGCGGCGGCGGATGCCCTCCGCACGCAGCCCCCACGACCAGCACGAGGGCCAGACACAGCGACCGGCGCATCGTGGTCATCGTACAGGTGCCGAGCCCGCGACGCGAGCGCTTGGGGGCCCGACCGCGATCGACCGACGGACGATCGTGTGCGTTGACACCCCCGGTCACCTCGGTATAACCCCGGCCACCCATGGCGAGCCACCTGTTCTCTTCCGAGTCCGTCACCGAAGGTCACCCCGACAAGATGTGCGACGCCATCTCGGATGGCGTCCTCGATGCGATCTTCACCGATGACCCCAACGCGCGCGTCGCGTGCGAGACCTTCACCAAGACCGGCTTCGTGCTCGTCGGTGGCGAGGTCACGACCTCGACCTACGTCGACATCCCGTCGATCGTGCGCAAGACCGTCGCCGAGATCGGCTACACCGACTCGGACATGGGCTTCGACGCCGCGACCTGCGGCGTGATGGTCGCGCTCGAGCAGCAGTCGCCCGACATCGCCCAGGGCGTCGATCGCGGCGACGTGGCCAAGCAGGGCGCCGGCGACCAGGGCCTGATGTTCGGCTACGCCTGCGACGAGACCAAGGAGCTGATGCCGCTGCCGATCCAGCTCGCGCACCAGCTCGCGTACCGGCTGGCGCAGGTCCGCAAGAAGAAGACCCAGGGCGTCGACTTCCTCCGCCCCGACGGCAAGACCCAGGTGTCGGTCCGCTACATCGACGACCAGCCGGTCGGCGTCGAGGCGATCGTCGTGTCGAGCCAGCACGCCGACAAGCTGAACGGCAAGAAGATCACGAACAAGCAGATCGAAGAGGCGATCCGCGAGCTCGTCATCAAGCCGATCGTCCCGGCGAGCCTGATCACCAAGGCGACCAAGTTCCACATCAACCCGACCGGGCGCTTCGTCACCGGCGGGCCCAAGGGCGACTCGGGCCTCACCGGCCGCAAGATCATCGTCGACACCTACGGCGGCATGGCTCGCCACGGCGGCGGCGCGTTCTCGGGCAAGGACCCGTCCAAGGTCGACCGCTCGGCCGCGTACTTCGCGCGCTACATCGCCAAGCACGTCGTCGCCGCCAAGCTCGCGCGCCGGTGCGAGGTGCAGTTCGCGTACGCGATCGGCGTGGCCCAGCCGGTGTCGATGCTGGTGCAGACGTTCGGCACCGGCGTGGTGTCCGACGAGCAGCTCTCGGCCGCGGTGTCGCGCGTGTTCGACGCGCGGCCCGGGCATGCTGACCGCCGAGCTCGACCTGCGCCGCCCGATCTTCAAGAAGACGGCCGCCTACGGTCACTTCGGCCGCGAGGAGCCGGAGTTCACGTGGGAGAAGACGCCCAAGCTCGACGCGCTCAAGGACGCGGTCCACAGCGGCAACGGCGTGGCGAAGGCGAGCAAGAACGGCAAGTCGAAGTCGATCGCCGCCCAGGCGTGAGACGACGACGCCCGTGACCCGCGCGGGGTCGCGGACGAGGTGAGGTGGCGAGGTGGCGAGTGGCGGGTGGGATCAGGTTGGTTCCGAGGCCGGATCGGGCTCCGGATTCCGGTGCCGCGGCATCCAGGAATTCCCTCGTGATCTCGAGGGGATGGAGGGTAGGAGCCGGTCCCCGGTTCTGACGCGGTAGGCCGGAATTCCTTCGTGATCTCGAGGGGATGGAGGGTAGGAGCCGGTCCCTTTTTCGGATGCGGTAGCCCGGAATTCCCTTGTGATCTCGAGGGGATGGACGGTAGGAGCCTGTCCCTTTTTCGGCCGCGGTAGGCCGGAATTCCTTCGTGATCTCGAGGGGATGGAGGGTAGGAGCCTGTCCCTTTTTCGGATGCGGTAGCCCGGAATTCCCTTGTGATCTCGAGGGGATGGAGGGTAGGAGCCTGTCCCTTTTTCGGACGCGGTACGCCGGAATTCCCTTGTGATCTCGAGGGGATGGAGGGTAGGAGCCTGTCCCTTTTTCGGACGCGGTACGCCGGAATTCCCTTTTGATCTCGAGGGGATGGAGGGTAGGAGCCTGTCCTTTTTCGGACGCGGTAGGCCGGAATTCCTGCGTGATCTCGAGGGGATGGAGGGTAGGAGCCTGTCCCGGGGCGGCCGTCCGGGGGGTGGGGGGGGGGGTGGGGGCCTTTCGGCCGCGGTACGCCGGAATTCCCTTGTGATCTCGAGGGGATGGAGGGTAGGAGCCTGTCCCTTTTTCGGACGCGGTACGCCGGAATTCCCTTGTGATCTCGAGGGGATGGAGGGTAGGAGCCTGTCCCTTTTTCGGACGCGGTACGCCGGAATTCCCTTTTGATCTCGAGGGGATGGAGGGTAGGAGCCGGTAGGAGCCGGTCCCCAGTGTTGCGGGTCGCGCGGGCTCCGCGGCCTTGGCGTGATCGGGGTGCGGGCGTGGTCCCGATCACGCTCGTTAGCCCATGAGATCGTTCATGAAGTCATGGGTGCAGGGGCGCGCCTGCAGATCTGACGCCCGGGCGCGGCGATCCGGCCGGTATGTGTCAGCTTGTCCCGGTTGCGGGTGGTGCGATAACACGCGACACAGGCAGGGATGCTCCGTCGGCTGTCGATCTTCGCGCTCGCCCTGCCCACCCTGCTCGTCGCCCGCGAGGCGGGGGCGGTGCGCACGCCGGACTACCTGCACGAGCGTCCGCTCGAGACCGCCGACGGCGGCCCCGGTCGGTTGGTGCGGCACACCCAGCGCCGCCCGACCGCGGCCGGCGCCCCGGCGTGGAAGGCGTTCACCGCCGCCCACGGCAGCTGGCAGGGCCTGTGGGACGAGCACACCGGCGTGCCGGCGCGCATCTGGGGTGAGGGCATCGCCGCGCCCGGCGCCAACGCCGACCCGGCCATCGCCGAGGCCGCCGCGCGGGCCTTGCTCGACGAGCAGCTCGGGCTGCTCGCGCCCGGCACCAAGCGCGAGCACTGGCGGCTCGCCGCCAACGTCACCCACGGCCGCGGCGACGCGATGCGCACGGTCAGCTTCACGCAGGTGTTCGACGGCGTGCCGGTGGTCGGCGGCGGCGTCAGCTTCCTGTTCAAGCGCGATCGGATCATCGTCCTGGGCTCGCGCGCGCAGCCCGGCGTCGCGGTCGCGATCCCGCGGGCGCCGGTCGACGGCGCCGCCGCGACCACCAAGGCGATCGCGTGGATCGCCGGGATCTACGGCGCCGCGCCGACGGTGCTCGCCGTGGGCGACGTGGTCGTGTTGCCGATCGTGCGCGATCCCGCCGACGGCGCCGCCGCGGTCGAGCACCGCGTCGCCCGCGTGGTCACGCTCGACCTCGCCAGCCCGCGCGCCCGCTGGGACGTCTACGTCGACGCGGTCACCGGCGCGCCGATCGCGCGCGCCCAGCTGCTCCGGTTCGCCAACGGCGCGCTCCAGTACGAGACGCCGGTGCGGCACCCGGGCGCGGCGCGCCAGGCGTTCCCGGCGGTGCGGGCGACGATCAACGTCGCCGGCGCGCCGACCACCACCGACGACGACGGCGGCTTCATGTTCACCGGCGCGGGCCCGGTGACCGTGACCACCGCGCTCGCGGGGCCGCGGGTGCGGGTGTTCGACGACGGCGCCAGCGCCGCGACGACGATGCTGAGCGTGCCGGCCGACGGCACCGGCCTGTGGGCCGCGCCGACCAACGCGCGCCTCGACGCCCAGCTCACCGGCTTCGTCCACGCCAGCCGGATGAAGTCGTTCGGCCTGGCCGAGCTCAACCCCGGCATGTCCTGGCTGGCCAACCAGATGCCGGTCGTCGTCAACGAGGGCGGCGACTGCAACGCCTACTCCGACGGCGACGCGATCCACTTCCTCCAGGCCGGCGGCGGCTGCGAGAACACCGGCCGCCTGCCCGACGTCATCTATCACGAGTTCGGGCACTCGCTGCACGACAACTCGATCATCCCCGGCGCGGGCCGCTTCGACAGCGCGATGTCCGAGGGGATCGCCGACTACCTCGCCGCGACCACCACCGACGATCCCGGCATGGGCCGCGGCTTCTTCGTCGGCACCGACGCGGCGCTCCGCGACATCGACCCCAACGGCGGCGAGTACTACTGGCCGACCAACATCTCGTCGGATCCCCACGCCACCGGGCTGATCATCGCCGGCGCGCTCTGGGACGTGCGCAAGGCGATGATCGCCGAGTACGGCGCCGCCCTCGGCAAGCGCCGCGCCGACGACCTGTTCTACGCGACCTTGCAGCGCGCCGACGACATCCCCACGACCTACCCCGAGGTGCTGGCGGCCGACGACGACGACGGCAACCTCGCCAACGGCACCCCCAACCGCTGCCTGATCGACGCCGCGTTCGGGCCCCACGGCCTGGTCGACGGCACGAGCACGTTCGGCGTCGGCCGCCCGACCCGCGCCGGCGACGTCATCACGCTGACCGTGGCCAGCGTCGGCGGCTGCGCCGCGCCGGTCGTCGGCAACGTCGCGCTGGTCTGGCGCGTGGCCGGCGGCAACGACGCGGCGCTGGCGATGACCGCGACCGGCACCACCTTCACCGGCGCGATCCCGACCCAGCCCGACGGCACCGTCGTCGAGTACCGCGTGGTCGCGACGATGGCCAGCGGCGCGATGCTGCGCTTCCCCGACAACCAGGCCGACCGCTACTACGAGTACTACGTCGGCCCGCTGACGCCGGTGTACTGCACCGACTTCGAGAGCGATCCGTTCGCGGCCGGCTGGACCCACAGCGCGGCCTCGGCCGGCGACGACTGGCAGTGGGGCCCGGCCAACGGCAACGCCAGCAACGGCGACCCGCTGGTCGCGGCGAGCGGGACCAACATCGTCGGTCAGGACCTGCGCTCCAACGGCCTGTACCCGCGCAACTCGATCGAGACGCTGTCGTCGCCGGTGATCAACGTCAACGGCTACACCGGCGTGCGCGTGCAGTTCAAGCGCTGGCTCACCGTCGAGGACGGCTTCTTCGACGAGGCGATCGTCAAGGCCGACGGGGTCGAGGTCTGGCGCAACTACGCCAGCCCCGACGAGAACGGCACCACCCACGCGCTCGATCGCGAGTGGCGCGACGTCGACATCGACGTGAGCGCCGCGGCGACCGACGGCTCGGTCCGGATCGACTTCCACATGGCCAGCGACGAAGGCGTCGAGTTCGGCGGCTGGAACATCGACGACTTCTGCGTCATGGCCGCCGGCACCGGCCCGCTGGTGCCCGTGTGCGGCAACGGCACGATGGAGGGCGCCGAGACCTGCGACGACGGCAACCTCGTCGACGGCGACGGCTGCGCCGCCGACTGCGTGCTCGAGCCGACGGTCGACGACGGCGACGGCGGCTGCTGCTCGACCGGCGCCGATCCCCGGGGCGCGCTGCTGCTGGGCCTGGCCAGCGCCGCGATCCTGGTGCGGCGACGCCGCCGGACGGCGTAGGCTCGGGGCGCGATCCTCGAGCGACGGGCGCGAGCTCCCCGCCGCGATCCTCGTGCGGCGCCCCCGCCGGACGGCGTGAGGCGGGGCCGCGATCGCGTGCGGCCGCGCCGGTCGGCGCAAGCTCGGGCCCGCGATCCTGGTGCGGCGACGCCGCCGGACGGCGTAAGCTCGGGGCCATGCTGACCGTTGAGCGGGCATGAGCCTGCGCGCGTGCGACCACTGTGACGGCCTGATCCCACCCGCGCGGCGGCGCTGCCCCCACTGCGACCGGCCCAGCCGGGCCCGCGGCGCCGGGCGGTGGCTGGTGCGGACCGCGTGCGCGGGCACCGCGCTGGTCACGCTGATGGCCTGCTACGGCATGATGCGCCCGTACGGCCCCGGCGACGACAGCCGCGACGGCGACGGCGACGGCGTGACCGAGCCCACCGACTGCGACGACACCCGGGTCGACGTGTACCCCGGCGCGGCCGATCTCGAGGGCGACAACGTCGATCAGAACTGCGACGGGGTCGACGGCTGGCGCGACCCCAGCGCGCCCGCGCCCGCGCCGGCCGCGGTCGCGACCGACCCCGACGAGGCCGCGGCCACGCCGACGCCGACGCCCAAGGCGATCGCGGTCGACCCGCCGTGACGACGACGGGCCACCGGCGGCGGCTCGACGTGGTGCGCACGGCCCACGCGCCGATCTATACGGTCTGGGAGCTGACGCTCGCGTGCGACCACGCCTGCACCCACTGCGGCTCCCGGGCCGGGGTCGCGCGCGACCGCGAGCTGTCGACGGCCGAGGCCGTGGCGGTGGCCGGTCAGCTGGCCGACGCCGGCACCCGCGAGGTGATCCTGATCGGCGGCGAGGCCTACCTGCACGACGGCTTCCTCGACGTGGTCCGCGCGCTCGCGGGCCGCGGGGTCACGGTCGGGCTGACCACTGGCGGCCGCGGCGTCACCGCCGAGCTGGCCGCCGCGATGGCCGCGGCCGGCCTCCGCCAGGCGTCGGTGTCGGTCGACGGGCTCGAGGCCACCCACGATCGCATGCGCCACCTGCGCGGCAGCTACGCCGGCGCGATGGCCGCGCTCGATCACCTGCGCGCCGCCGGCGTCGCGATCACCGCCAACACCAACGTCAACCGGCTCAACCGCGGCGACCTCGAGGGGCTGTACGCGGCGCTGCGCGCGCGCGGCATCGTCGGCTGGCAGGTGCAGCTGACCGCCCCGCTGGGGCGCGCCGCCGACCGGGTCGCGATGATCTTGCAGCCGTGGGACCTGCTCGACGTCGTGCCGCGCATCGCCGCGCTCAAGCGCGCCGCCCGCGCCGACGGCATCACGCTGATGCCCGGCAACAACCTGGGGTACTTCGGCCCCGAGGAGACGCTCCTGCGCTCGCTGCGGCCCGACGATCGCGATCACTGGCGCGGGTGCCAGGCCGGCAAGTACGTCATGGGCATCGAGAGCGACGGCGCGGTCAAGGGCTGTCCGTCGCTGCAGACCGCGCACTACGTCGGCGGCAACCTGCGCGAGCGCCCGCTGGCGGAGATCTGGCGGGGCGCGCCCGAGCTGACCTGGAACCGCGGCCGCACCGTCGACGCGCTCTGGGGCTTCTGCCGCACGTGCGACTTCGCCGAGGACTGCCTGGGCGGGTGCACGTTCACCGCCCACGCGATCCTGGGCCGGCCCGGCAACAACCCGTACTGCCACTTCCGCGCGCGCACGCTGGCCAAGCGCGGGCAGCGCGAGCGGCTGGTGCCCGGCGCCGCCGCCGACGGCCTGCCGTTCGACAACGGCACGTTCGAGCTGGTGGTCGAGGCCCTCGACGCGCCCGATCCCGGCCGCGGCCCGCGCGGCCGCCGAGCTGGTGCAGATCGATCGCCGCCCGCGGCGCGCGCCGGTCGCCTGAGCCGCGGCGTCAGTTGACGCCGGCGTCGCACAGGCGCTCTTGCGCCTCCTTGATCGCCTCACCGTTGCTGCACGTCAGGTGTCCACCGCTGCAGGAGCAGCCGAACTGCGACAGCCCCGAGCTGCCGCCGCAGACCGTCAACGACGTGCCGTACTGGCACTCCTGGAGCAGGCCGCTGATCCCGCCCGCGAGGGGCTCGACGCACGCCTGGCCCTGGTAGCGGGCGACGAGCTGATCGATCGTGGCGCTGGTGATCCCGGTCGCGTCGATCTCGGTGCAAGCGCGGATCGGGTCGGTGGTGTCGTCGCCTCCCGACGAGTCGCAACCGAGCGTGACGACGAGCGCGAGCGAGATGAATCGATGCATAGGTGTCGATCGTACCGAGGCGACCGCCGCCGCGCGAGACGCCGAGCGCGCCGACGACCGCGCGCGTGACGCCGTCCACGTCGTTCACCCCGCCGGGACCACCGACCACCCGCCGCGCCGGGGTACGATGCGCCGTGACCGGCCGGCTGCGCACGATCGCGAGCGCCGCGGTGCTCGCCATCGCGAGCGCGGCGCCCGGCTGCAAGAAGCCGAGCGAGCGCGCGGTCGCCCGGGCGGCCGTCGACGCGGGGCCCGCGGCCGCGGTGCTGGGAGCGCCCACGCCGCTGGCGCCCGAGGCCGGCGACGGGGCGATCGGCCCGGCCGCGCCGCTGCGGCTGCTCGGCGTGGCCGACGACGGCGGCTGGGTCGCGATCTGCAAGGACGCCGAGGCGCGGCCGTACCTGAGCGTCGGCGCGGGCCCTGGCCTGGCGGTCGACCGGGTGCTCGCGACCGCGACCCACGACGTGCTCGTGAGCCGCGCGGGCGCCGTGGTCCACGTCGACGCGGTGGCGCGGACCGAGCGCGTGCTCGGCCCGCTGGCGCCGGCGGCGGTCGACGACGCCAGCCGGCGGGTCGTCGTGGCGCGCGGGTCGGACCTGGTGGTGTTCGATCGCGGCGCCGCGCCGCGGACGATCGCGACCGCGCGCGCGGTGTCGGCGGTGTGGCTGCGCACCAGCCGCTGGGCGGTGATCGAGCACGGCGCGGTGCGATCCGCTCGCGGCGTCGGCTGCGACACGCCGTCGGCGTTCACCGGCGCGCCCACCGAGACGGTCGATCTCGATCCCGGGGCCGAGGCGGTCGACCGGATCGGCCCCGAGCTGGCGCTCACGCCGCAGGGCCAGGTCACGCTCGACGGCGAGGTGGTCATCGGCGAGGAGTGCGTGCCGACGGTGATCGCCGCGCTGGCCAGCCCGCCGCGGGTGCTCGCGCAGTGCGGCGGCCGCGACGTCGTCGCGGGCCCGGCCGGCTTTCAGCAGTGGGTCCACATCACGCTCGGCACCACCCAGCACACGCAGGCCACGATCGCCGAGCGGCTGACGCTGGGCCAGCGGGTCGTCTGCAACAGCGGCGGCTGCGTCGATCTGCTCACCGGCGCCGACTTCTCGACCTGGCAGAGCCCGCTGGTCTGGCACGACGACCAGCTCGTCGTGCGCGCGCCGCCGGCCGGCCTGGCGATCGATCGCCTGCCGCCCGACGCGACCGGCGCGGTGGCGCACCTCGACGTGACGCTGCCCCGCCTGACCGCGGCGGTCACGGTCGACACGGTGACCGGCAAGCGCCAGACCGCCGGCGCGCTCGCGCCGCCCGAGTTCGTCGACGCGGCCGGGACCTGGCTCCTGTACGGCCGGCACGTGGTCGATCTCGCGGCCGGCGTGGTCGTGACCACGCTCGGCGCCGACGCCCTCGCCATCGACGATCGCGGGCGCGTGCTGGTCCCGACCGCGCCGTCCACCGGCCCGCTGCGCTGGTTGACGCCCCGCCGCCCGTGACCGCGGCCGTCGGCGCGCGGCCGACGGGGGCGCCGTGACCTTCCTGGCGTCTGCGAGCTACGTCACCGGTGTCGCGCTGCCGGTCGACGGCGGCCTGGCGATCGCCGGATCAGGTGCGTGGATCTGCTCGGCGCGGCCGGGCCGATCCCGGTGGCGTCGCCGATGCCGAGGCCGCAGATCGCGGTCGACCACGGCTGGACCGCTCGTCGAGCACGGTCGCGCGATCGCTCGAGGCTACGCCTGCAGGATCCGCTGGGCCGCGGCGGCGGTGCGGCCGATGCGGCTCCTGCGCTCCTCGGACGAGCCGCCGATGGCGCACACGATCACGTCGCCCTGGCCGGTGGCGATCCGCTGCATCGACACGTCCCAGCGCTGCCCGGGCCCGTAGGCGATGTACTCGGCCGAGTGGATCCGCGAGGCCACCCGCGCCAGCTTGCTCGCGACCTCGCGGCACGCGCCGAACTCGCCGGCCAGCGCCAGCGGGTTGCCGTCGTCGTCGGCCATGGCCATCGCGGTGACCTCACCGTCGTCGCAGCAGGCCGCGAGCTGGAAGTGGAGCGCGAGGGAGGGATCCTGGCTGCGCCGGCGGCGGACGTCGCCGTCGGCGCGAGAGCTGGTGGCACGCATGGCCCGATCGTCGGCGCGGGGCCCGCGCCTGGCAACATTTCGGCGGGACCGGCGTAGACTGCCGCGGTGAAGCGCCTCGCCTCGATCGCCCTCGTCGCCGCCGCCTGCGGTGGCCACTCGCCGGCCGCGCAGTGCCCGGCCGTCGATCCGACCCCGGTGGTGGTCGAGCCCGGCCCGACCGAGCTCGGCGAGCCGCCGCCGCCGCCGCCCGCGATCGATCGCGACGCGATCGCCGAGCTGGCGGCGACCCGCAGCTTCAACCTCGGCCTGCCGCGCCCGGTCGCGCTCCTGCCCGACGGCGACGTGCTGTTCCTGCGCACCGGCCCGCGCGACTACGTGGCCGAGCTGTTCGAGTTCGACCTCGCCACCGGCCAGGCGCGCAAGCTGGCGTCGGCGGCCGACCTGGTCAGCTCGGCCGACGTGGCGCTGTCGGCGGCCGAGAAGGCCAAGCGCGAGCGCATGCGCATGACCATGCGCGGCATCGTCTCGGTCAGCGCCAACCGGGCCGGCGACCGCCTGCTGGTGCCGCTGGGCGCGCAGGTGTTCGTCGTCGACCGCGCCACCGGCAAGGCCACCGCGGTCGCGACCGGTGACGGCTACCCGGACAGCCCGCTGCTGTCCCCCGACGGCCGCCGGCTGGCGTTCCTGCGCGACGGCGACGTCTGGATCACCGACGTCGCCGGCGGCAAGCCGCGCAAGCTGACCAGGAAGGACGGCCCCGACGTGTCGTTCGGCGCCGCCGAGTTCGCCGCCGCCGAGGAGCTCGATCGCACCGCCGGCACGTGGTGGTCGCCGGCCGGCGACCGGCTGCTGATCCAGCGCACCGACGAGGCCAAGGTCGCGACGCTCTACGTCGCTGATCCGGCGCACCCCGAGCGGCCGCCGACGCCGTTCCGCTATCCGCGCGCGGGCGCCGACAACGCCGACGTCCGGCTCGCGATCTACCCGGCCAAGGGCGGCAAGCCGCTCGAGGTCGCCTGGGATCGCGCCGCGTTCCCGTACGTCCACGACGTGCAGTGGCCCGAGCACGGGCCGCCGACGTTGGTCGTGCTCGACCGCGCCCAGACCGAGCTGCGCGTGCTGACGATCGACGACCGGACCGGCGCCACCAAGGTGGTCGTGACCGAGTCGGATCCGACCTGGGTCAACGCGGTCGGCGGGCCGCGCTGGGCCGCCGACGGCAAGAGCTTCCTGTGGCTGCACGAGGGCGAGGACGCGTGGACGCTGGTGCGCCACGCCGCCGACGGCGCGCCGCTGGCCACGGTGATCGGCGACGACGCCGACTTCCACGGCCGCTACGCGGTCGACGACGCGACCGGCGAGATCTGGTTCACCCGCGGCACGCCGGTCGAGGGCCACGTCTGGAGCGTGCGCGCCGACGGCAGCGAGCTGACCCAGCGCACCGACGCGCCCGGCTCGCAGCGCGTCGTGATCGCCGACCGCGGCGGCACGCGCCTGCTCGTCCACGACGGCGCCGACGGCGCCCGATCGATCACGGTCGTGCGCGCCGACGGCACCGCCGCCGGCGAGCTGCCGTCGGTGGCCGAGCCCGGCCCGGCGCTGCCGCAGGTCGAGGTGGCGCCGGTGACCGGGGCCACGAGCGGCTACTGGACCGCGGTCGTGCGGCCGCGCGACTTCGATCCCGGCAAGAAGTACCCGGTCGTGCTGCAGGTCTACGCCGGCCCCACGGTCACGACCGTGACCAGCAACCCGCGGGCGTACTGGAAGGATCAGCTGCTGGCCGACACCGGCTTCATCGTCGTGCGCGGCGACGGGCGCGGCACCCCCGGCCGCGGCCGCGCGTGGGAGCGGGTGATCAGCGGCGATCTGATCACGGTGCCGATGAACGATCAGATCGAGATCCTGCAGGCGCTGGGCGCCGCCCACCCCGAGATGGATCTGGCCCGGGTCGGCGTCGTCGGCTGGTCGTTCGGCGGCTACTTCTCGGCGATGGCCGCCGAGCTGCGCCCCGACGTGTTCAAGGCCGCGATCGCCGGCGCGCCGGTGACCGACTGGCGCTACTACGACACCGCGTACACCGAGCGCTACATGCGCCTGCCCAGCACCAACGCGGCGGCCTACGACGCCGCCAGCGCCGTGGTCAACGCCGACAAGCTGAGCGTGCCGCTGCTGCTCATCCACGGGCTCACCGACGACAACGTCTACGCGGTCAACACGCTGGCGCTGGCCGAGGCGCTGTTCAAGGCCGGCAAGCCGTTCGACTTCGTCGCGCTGTCGGGCACCCACATGGTGGCCGACCCCGCCGCCGAGGCCGCGCTCCTGACCCGGCAGATCGACTTCTTCCGCGCGCACCTCGGCCTGCCGACGCCGGCCGCCGCCGCGCCGCAGCCCTGACGTGGCCGAGGTCGCGATCGCCTGGCGCGACGAGCGGTTCGTCGTGGTCGACAAGCCGGCCGGGGTCGCGGTCCACCGCGGCTGGGCCGCCGGCGGCGACGACGACGAGCCGCTCTTGCAGCGCGTGCGCGATCTGGTCGGCGCGTACGTGTGGCTGATCAACCGGCTCGATCGCGGCGCGTCGGGGGCGGTGCTGTTCGCGCTCGACGCCGCGGCCGCGCGCGCGGCCTCGGACGCGTTCGCCGCGGGCACCGTCGACAAGCGCTACCTGGCGATCACCCGCGGCCACCCGCCGGCGCACCTGGTCATCGACTACGCGATCCCGACCGAGGTCGGCGGCCCGCGCGGCGACGCGGTCACCGAGCTGCGCTGCCTCGAGACCTTCGGGCGCTACGCCCTGGTCGAGGCCCGCCCGCGCACCGGCCGGCTCCACCAGATCCGCCGCCACTGCAAGCACATCTCGTGTCCGCTGATCGGCGACGTCAAGTACGGCAAGGGCGAGCACAACCGCATCTTCCGCAGCGAGCACGGCCTGGCGCGCCTGGCGCTCCACGCCGCGCACCTGGGCCTGACGCACCCGCTGGGCGGCCCGCCGATCGCCGTCGACGTGCCGCTCGCCGCCGACCTCGTCGGCGCGATCGCGAGCTGCCGGATCGCCTACGCGCCGGCGCCGACGACGCCGCCGCCGCCGCCGCCGGCGGAGACCTGACGCCGAGACGTGACGCCGAGACCTGGCTCCGCGCCGACCTGGCGCTGCGGACCCGCTGATCGCGCGCCCGCGGATCGCCGCGCCGTCATCACCTGAGGTACCGTCACCGCGATGGTCCGCCGCATCGCGCTGGGGGCTGCGCTCGTGGCCGCGATGGCCACCGGCGCGGCCGGGTCGCCGCTCGATCTGTTCGGGTTCGGCGGCCGCTCGCCCGGCCTCGCCGGCACTGGCGTCGCGACGTCGACCGACTACGACGCGGTCTACCTCAACCCGGCCGGCCTGGCCGAGACCCCGCGCAAGCGCGCCACCGTCGGCGGCCTCGCCGGCGACTTCCGGCTCGAGCTCGGCGGCCAGGACAGCGGCACGACCAGCCCCCGCGGCCTCACGATCGGCGGCCAGGTGCCGATGCCGCTCGGCGGCGCGCTGCGCGATCGGGTCGGGCTGGGCTTCGGCTTCTACGTGCCGTCCCAGGCGATCAACCGCGCGCGCGCGCCGTTCCCCGGCACGCCGACGTTCGCGCTGCTCGAGAGCCGCGCGTTCGTGGTCGGGCTGATGGTCGCGGTCGGCGTGCGCGTGACCCCGCGCTGGTCGGTCGGGCTCGGCGTCAACGCGCTCGCGGTGCTGCGCGGCACGATCGACGTCACGATCGACGGCGCCGGCCGCTTCACGACCCAGAGCGAGCAGCGCCTGCTCACGCGGTTCGCGCCGATCGCCGGCGCGCGCTGGCACCGCTCGCCGACCACCGACGTCGGCCTGGTCGTGCGGGCGCCGTCGCGCTCGGACTACGACATCGAGGTCACGAGCGATCTCGGCGCGGCGCTGCCGCTGACCCTGCCGATCATCCACATCGCCGGCACCGCCCAGTACGATCCGCTGATCGTCGCGGCCGAGCTGGCGTGGCGGCCGGCGCCGTCGACGACCTTGACCGGCCACCTGGCCTGGCACCGGTGGAGCGCGTTCCCGCTGCCGACCGAGAACCCGGTCGCCGGCACGGCGCCCCAGGGCCCGGCCGACTTCCACGACACCGCGGTGCCGCGGGTGTCGATCGAGCACGCGCGCCCGGCCGCCGGCGGGGTCGTGACCGCGCGCGCTGGCTACGCGTTCCTGTGGAGCCCGGCGCCCGAGATGCGGGGCCGGCAGTCGCTGCTCGACAACCACCGCCACGAGCTCGCCGCTGGCGTCGGGCTGGCGTGGCCGGGCCGCGCGCTGCCGCTGCACGTCGACGCCTGGGTCCAGCTCCACCACCTCGTGGCCCGGCGCCACCGCAAGGACGCCACCCTGTTCGGGCCCGGCGACGAGGTGCCGTTCACGGTGCTCTCGACCGGCGGCGACCTCGTCGTCGGCGGCCTCACCGTCGGGGTCGACCTGTGACGGCCGCCCGCTGGGCCGCCGCGCTGGCGCTGCTCGTGGCCGCGCCCGCGGCCCGCGCCAACCCCGCTGACGCGTACGGCTTCGGCGCGCGCGCCCAGGCCATGGCCGGCGCCCAGGTGGCCGGCGCCGACGACACCAGCGCCGCCTACTACAACCCGGCGCTGCTGGCCGCGTCGTCGGCGATCCGCATCGACGTCGGCTACCAGCTGGCGGTGCCGCGCCTGACCATCGACGGCCACGACACCGGCGTCGACGCGTCGCGCGGGCTGGCGATCGGCCTGGCGGTGCCCGGCCAGCTCCTCGGCGGCCGGCTCGCGGTCGGCGCCGGGCTGTTCCTGCCCGACCAGCACATCACCCGCACGCGCACGCTGGCGTCGGCGCAGCCGCGGTTCGCGCTCTACGACAACCGGCCGCAGCGGCTGTTCCTCGCCGCGAACATGGCCGTGGCGCTGCCGCGCGGCGTCTACCTCGGCGCCGGCATCGCGTACATGTCGAGCACCCAGGGCACGGTCGCGCTCGACGGCGTGGTCGGCTTCCCCGACCCCGGCGTCAGCCAGCTCGACCTGGCGATCGACGTCGATCTCAAGACCATCCGCTACCCGCAGGCCGGCGTCGCGTGGGAGGCGCTGCCGTGGCTCACGCTCGGCGCGTCGTACCGCGGCGGCTTCCGCCTCGAGATCGATCAGACCTTCGACATCACCGGCGACGTCGGCACGCCCGGCGTCGATCCGGTCGTGGCCGACGGCTCGCTGCACCTGCGCTCGCGCGCCCAGGATCTGTTCCAGCCGGCCCAGGTCACCGTCGGCGCCGCGGCCCGGATGACGCCGCGCTGGACCGTCGACTTCGACCTGGCCTGGCACCGCTGGAGCGCGTTCGAGAACCCGGCGGCGCAGATCGAGATCGGCCTCGACCTGGGGCAGTTCCAGGACCTCGTCGACATCCCGCCGCAGGAGCCCCTGCCGCTGCCGCACTACCACGACATCGCGGTGCCCCGCCTCGGCGTCGAGCACACCCGCGGCGCCACCCGCTGGCGCGCCGGCTACGCCTACGAGCCGTCGCCGGCGCCGGCCCAGCAGGGCGCGACCAACTTCATCGACAACGACAAGCACACGCTCGCGCTCGGCGCGGGCGTCGACCAGGCCGGGCTCGGCGGCATCGTGCTGCGGCCGATCTCGTTCGACGTCGCGGTCACGGCCACCTGGCTGCCGGGCCGCGACCACCGCAAGCTGCTCGCCGCCGACCCGGTCGGCGACTATCGCTCGGCCGGCGTGATCGTCACCGCCAGCGTCATGTCACGGTGGAGGTTCTGATGCGCGCGCTCCCCGCCGCCCTCGCCCTCGCCCTCGCGCTGCCCGCGTGCGGGTTCGGCCTCGCCGACGACAGCTCCGGCGGCCACGACGATCTGCCCGCGACCGGCGCCGGCCCGTTCAAGCGACTCGAGTACGACAGCGCCACCCCCGCCGACGAGCCGTGGCTGGCCACCGACCCGGTGCTCGAGCTGACCGAGCCGGCGCTGTGGCCGCGCCGCGGCGGCGGCTACCTGGCGTTCGTCACCCGGGAGAGCGCCGCCGAGCCGGCCGGCGACACCTCGATCTGGCGGGCCGAGCTGTCCAGCCTGACCGAGCTGCCGACCCCGTTCGCGTCGGTGGTCGAGCCCGACCTGTCGTGGGAGGAGGGCCACGTCGGCGCGCCCGCGCTGATCGCCGACGGCGGCACGCTGGTGATGTTCTACGCCGGCGGCGCCGGCATCGGCCGCGCCGACTCGACCGACGGCGGCGTCACCTGGACCAAGTGGCCCGCGCCGATCCTGACCAACGCCACCTCGCCGGGGCGGCCTACGACGGCGCGAACTGGCTCCTGGCGTTCGTCGACGCCAGCGGCGCCATCGGGGTGGCCCGGTCGACCGACGGCCACGACTTCGTCCGGGACCCGGACCCCATCATGACCGCCCGCGTCGACGATCCCGACGCCTTCGATCACGTCGGGGTGGCCGCGCCGGCCCTGGCCTGGCTGGTCGAGGGCACCGGCCGGGGCCACTGGGCCCTGTGGTACGCCGGCCTCGAGAAGTCACCCGCCGCGGGTGACAACCCGCTGTACGCGATCGGCTACGCGGCGTCCTGGGACGGGGCGACGTGGAGCCGGCTGCCCGGGAACCGGCCAGTCGCCGCGGCGCCGGCCGCTGACCCCAGCGTGGTGATCTCGGGCAATCACGGCCTGATGGCGTTCGCCGCCTTCAACGGGCGCCGATCGGCCATCGGCCTGGCCACGACCCCGTGAAGTTCGCCGGAGCCCCGCAGCGCGTGGTATCGTCCTGACGCGCATCGCGCCGCCATGAAAGTCCGATTTTGGGGCGTTCGCGGCTCCATTCCCGTGCCGGGACCCAGCACCAATCGCTACGGCGGTAACACGTCGTGTGTCGAGGTGCGTCCGCGGGGCGCCTGGCCGATCATCATCGACGCCGGCACCGGCATCCGCCGCCTGGGCAAGGCGCTGATGGACGAGCGCTTCGGCGACGGCTCGGGCACGGCCCACATCCTGATCAGCCACACCCACTGGGACCACATCCAGGGGATGCCGTTCTTCTCGCCGCTGTACCGGGCCGGCAACAAGATGCACGTGTTCGCGCGCCAGCGCGGCGACACCCACCTCCAGGCGGTGTTCGCGTCCCAGACCGAGGACCCGTACTTCCCGGTGCCGCTGTCGGCGCTCGAGGCCTCGATCGAGTTCCACGAGCTGGTCGAGGGCAACCGGTTCGCGATCGACAAGACCCTGGTCACCTGCACCCAGCTCAACCACCCGTGGATCGCGATGGCGTACCGGCTCGACTGCGACGGCGCCGCGGTCGTGTACTGCTCCGACACCGCGCCGTTCTCGGACATCTTGCTCGAGCACGAGTTCATCTCGAAGCCGCCGACCGGCGAGCCGCTGCCGCGCGCCGTCGCCGACAAGCTGGCGGCGATGCGCGCGTCGCTGGTGGCGCTGTGCCGGGGCGCCGACCTGCTCATCTACGACACCCAGTTCACGATCGACGAGTACAAGCTGCGGCCGCACTGGGGCCACTCGACGCCCGATGACGCGATCGCGATCGCGCGCGAGGCCAAGGTCAAGAAGCTGTGCCTGTACCACCACGCGCCGATGCGCTCCGACGAGGCCCAGGACGCGATCCTGCTGGCGGCGCGGTGGGCGGTGAAGAGCCACGGCGACGCGTTCGAGGTGATCGCCGCCTACGAGGGCCTCGAGCTGGTCCTCGGTGACGACGACGGGGTCGGCCCATGAAGATCCGGTTCTGGGGCGTGCGCGGCTCGATCCCGGCGCCCGGCCCCGAGACCAACCGCTACGGCGGCAACACCTCGTGCGTGTCGGTGACCTCGGCCGGCGGCGAGCTGGTGATCATCGACATGGGCACCGGGCTGATGCACCTGGGCAACCACCTCTTGCCGTCCGCGTTCGGCAAGGGCGGCGGCCGCGCGACGATCTTGCTGTCGCACGCCCACTGGGATCACATCCAGGGCCTGGGCTTCTTCGCGCCGGTGTTCATCCCCGGCAACCAGTTCGCGCTGCACGGCCACGGCCGATCGTCGGCGATGCTCGAGGGCATCCTCGAGGGCCAGATGAACCCGAACTTCTCGCCGCTGTACACGCTCAAGAACCTGGGCGCGTCGATCGACGTGCGCGCGGTGGTGCCGGGCGAGCCGTTCGAGATCGGCGACCTGCGCGTGACCGCCCAGCCCAACCCCCACGGCACGACGACCGCGCTCGCGTTCCGGATCGACGAGGGCGGCCGCAGCTTCGTCTACGCGTCCGACGTCGGCTACGGCCCCGACGGCCCGACGCCGGAGGTGCGGGCGCTCTACCGCGGCGCCGACGCGCTGCTCCACGACACCACCTACACGCCGGCCGACCAGGTCCACCGCCAGGCCCGCGGCTTCTCGTCGTACGAGCAGGCCGCCGACGCCGCGATCGCCGCCGGCGCCCGGCGCCTGGTCACGTTCCACTACGACCAGGACTACAGCGACGCCGACGTCGACGCGCTGTGCGCCGCGTGCCGCGCCTACCTCGACGGCCACGGCGGCGCCGCGATCGAGCTGGTGCCCGCGGCCGAGGGCCTCGAGCTGTCGCTGTGACCGCGGCCGCCGTCGTCGATCTCGCGGCCGCGTTCGCGCAGATCGCCGAGCCCTGGAGCCCGCGCATCGTCGGCGCGCTCAACGGCCAGCACGTCAAGCTGGCGCGCCTGGCCGGCGAGTTCGTGTGGCACGACCACGCCGACGCCGACGAGCTGTTCCTGGTGGTGCGCGGCACGCTGGTCATCCGGCTCGACGACGGCGACCTCACGCTCGGCCCGGGCCAGCTCACGATCATCCCGCGCGGCGTGCGCCACCTGCCGGTCGCCGTCGACGAGGTCTGGGTGCTGCTGTTCGAGCCCGCCGGCACGGTCAGCACCGGGGCCGCCACCGACGACCCGCGCACCTCGACCGGCGCGTGGCTGCGGTGACGCCGCCGCGCCCCGCCCCCGATCCGGCCGCGCTCCAGCGCCTGCAGCGGACGGCCGCGGCGGTCATCGGGATCCCGGCGGTGCTCGGGGTCATCCTCGCGCTCGCCCAGGCCTGGCCGGCGACGATGGTGATCGACGCGCTGGCCCGCGACGACGGCCGCTACTCGCTCAAGGCCGCGATCCTCGGCACCATCGCGCTCTTGCTGCTCGCGGTCCTGGCCGCGCTGATCCCGATCGTCCTGATCGTCCGCGTCGTGCGCCGCCGCTGACCCGTCCCCTGACGGCCCGCGCCCGGTCGGCGCGAGCGGGGCGTCGTCACTGGAGTCGTGCGAGGGACGACCTGGCCGCCGGTGCCGAAGGTCGGGCACCCAGCAGCGCGCGACGCGAGCCCAGGCGTGTCGTCAGGGCCCGTCGTCAGGGGCGCGCGACATCACCGCGCGTCGTCAGATCAGAGGCGCGACATCACCGCGCGACGTCACCGCGCGACGTCACGGCACGACGACGAATTCGCGCTTGATCAGCGCGACCAGCGTGTTCGCGCAGTCGAGATCGGTGCCCGGGTAGTGATCGAGCACCTTCTGCAGCTGGCCGTGGTCGAGCACGAGCTGGAACGTGTCGAGCTCGGCCGGCGTCAGGTCGCGCAGGCGGCCGGCCAGCGGCGTCGGCACCGCGAGCGGCGAGCCCGGCGGCGGCAGCAGGTGGGCGACGTTGTTGATCTCGTCGAGCTGGCGCACGCCCTCCATGAGCAGCGCCTCGGTCGACTCCTGGATCTCCTCCATCACCTGGATCTCGACCGACGGCTCGAGCTCGAACGTGCCGGTCTGCCAGGTCAGCATCCGGTAGATCGCCTTCTGCGGCGACAGCGCGAAGTCGTCGTTGATCGCGGCGAAGTAGAGCTGGCCCTTGCGCAGGTAGATCTTGCCGACGCCGCCGCTCGAGCCGATCGACAGCACGCCCGACTTGCGGCTGGTCGACAGCAGCTGCAGCAGGTCGGGCAGCGGGATCTCCTCGATCACGCCCGACATCGGCCGGCCGGCGGTCGAGCTCTGGCGGGCGGCGCCGGCCTCGAGCTTGCGGCGGGCCTCGGCCTCGGTCGGGGCGGCGGCCTGCTCGCTGACCTGCACGACCTTGATGATCGAGGTGCCGACCAGGATGCGGTCGCCCTCGGTCAGCCGCGCGCGCCCGGCGATCTTCTCGCCGTTGACGAAGGTGCCGTTGGTGGAGCCGACGTCCTGGATCAGGATGTCGTTCTCGGTGGTCGTGATCTTGGCGTGGCGCCGGGAGACCATGTCCTCGACCAGCACCATGTCCAGATCACTGGACCGGCCGATGATGATCTCGCGGTTGACGCGCAGGGGGAACTCTCCCCCCTGGTACTTGCCGGAGATGAAACGAAGCGCGAAGCGTGGCCGTTCAGTCATGGGGCGGGCGCGCGCTCGGTCTGGCTACCAAACCGTTACGCTGCATCAGGAAAATTGTAGTTCGAGGTCGGCGTCGAGCGCAAGTCGGCGACAGGAAACAAGCGCGCGCTCACGGCTCCTCGAGCGGGTCGATGGGCGAATCAGGATCGGCCGGCGGGCGCAGGATGGTCGAGACCCGGTGATAGACGTCCTCGGACACGACCAGGCTCGAGTGCCCGAGCGGCACCGTCACCGGCGTCGAGCCCTGCACCTTGGTCCGGCGCAGCGGGACGACCCAGTCGCGGGCCGCCGCCAGCGTGTACGCCTCGAGCCCCGGCGGCATGGGCCCGGCCGCGAGCTCGTCGAGGAACCGGCTGCGCGGCAGGAGCTGCCACGACGACGTCGACCACAGCCCCAGGGTCGCGATGCCGGCCAGCGCGACCCACGTGCCCTGCACCGGCGTGCCCATCATGATCAGCTTGCGGATGCGCGCCGCGCCGCCGAGCTTCTTGGCGTAGTACAGGCCGATCAGGCCGCCCATCGAGTGGCCGAGGATGTCGATCTTCTGCCACGGCGAGCCGGCCAGGATCCGCTCGACCTTGGTGCGGATGAGGAACGCCGAGCGCCGGATGTCGCGGGTGTTGACGGCGCCGATGTTGAACGAGATCACCATGAAGCCGTCGTCGCGCAGCCGCTTCTCGAGGAGGTACATCGAGCCGCGGGTGCCGAGGAAGCCGTGGATCAGCAACACCGGCGGCGCGCCGGGATCGAGCTCGCTGAAGTTCTCCTGCCGGCGCACGCGATTGCCGCGCGCGAGGCCGCGCAGGTACGCGAGGCCGTCGGCGCCGCCGACCAGATCCTGGCCGACGACGCTGCGGCGCCCGAGCCAGCGCGACGGCGCCTCGCCGATCCAGCGCGCGACCCACGACGACCGCTGCACCGCCGCCCGGGCGCTCTCGCGCAGGTTGGCGAGCTTCCGGCGCTGGGACGGGTCGTCTCGATCGCTCATTCGGCGGCGCTCATGCAGCATCGGCTACGGGACGTCGTGGAAGCCCTGTTCGATGAGTCTAGAACATTCCACCGCGTACGCGTGCGCCGCCTGGGCAGATCCGGGGTACTCGACCACGCTCCAGACGCCGTGCTCGCCGAGCTTGCCGCGCCGCGTCACGACGGATGAGCCGGACCGGTAGATGAGCGAGAATTGCGAGTCACTGCGCATGGATCGGGCATCGCCGCGGGGCGCTCGGCCAGGCGGCGGCTCGGGCGCGGAGGGGGCGCGATGGACGATCTCATCGGGGGTCGGCAGGTAGGTCAACGCCGCGTCCGCGAAGCCCAGGGCGCTCTGCGCGACCGCGACCCAGTCGGGCTGGTCGGCGTGGGCCAGGACCGCGACCGGGGGCGGGGCCACCACCATCGGCGGCTCCAGGGGCGTCGGCGCCACGGCGACCGGCGGGGCAACCGGAGTCTCGGGTGTCACGGGTGTCACCCGCGCGACGGAGGTCGGCGCGACGACCGGCGCGCTCGCGACCGGCGAGGCCGGCGGCGCCGGCATCGGTAGATCGAGGTTGACCGGGGGTGCCGCCGTCGACGCCTTGGCACGACGGTAGGGTGCACGGGTCGCGTTGGCCCGCAGTTCCTGTCGAGGGGTGCGCTTCGCCATAGTTCTGGCGTGCCAGGGTTCGGCCCGTGGGGCCAGTTTTCAGCGCCCGCGCTCGACCGCGTCGACGGGGGCCGTCGGGACGTCGGGACCGACCCTCACGCCTCACTTCTGCGGTACATTCCGATAGGTGGTCGCGCCCACTGGCCGACGGCTAGGCCGTTATCACCTCGTCGAACCCATCGGCGCGGGTCCGTGCGGCGAGGTGTTCCGCGCGAAGGTGGTCGGCGTCGCGGGGATGGAGCGGCAGTTCGCGATCAAGCGGTTCTACCCGACCGTGCTGGCGCGGCCCGAGGCCAACGCCCGGCTCCAGCAGGCCACGCGCACGTACGGCGGGCTCGATCACCCGCGCATCGCGCGGCTCGCCGAGCTCGGCGTCGCGAGCGGCTCGACCTTCACGGCCACCGAGCTGGTGGTCGGGCTCGACATCGGCCGCCTCGCCGAGATGGCCGCCAACGATCGCGATCGCGTCCCCGCCGGCGCGGCGCTGGCGCTGGTCTCGGCCGCGGCGCGGGCGATCGGCTACGCCCACGGCCGCGGGGTCAGCCACGGCGGGCTGTGCCCGACCAACCTGATCGCCACCCTCGACGGCGACGTCAAGGTCACCGACTTCGGCATCATCTCGTGCCGGTTGGGGCCGCGGCCCGCGGCCGACGAGACGCTGGTCGCGCGGATCCCGTACCTGGCGCCGGAGCAGCTGCTCGGTGAGGCGGTCGCCGCGGCGGCCGACGTGTTCGCGCTCGGCGTGATCGCGTACGAGCTGGTCAGCGGCGTGCGACCGTTCGTCGGTGGATCCGCGGCCGAGATCGAGCACGCGATCGTGTCGGGCCGCCCGGCCCAGCTCGAGCTGCCGCGGCCGATCGCGCGCGTGATCGATCGCTGCCTCGCGCGCTCGCCGTTCGAGCGGTTCCCCGACGCGCGGTCGCTGGCCGACGCGCTCGACGCGGCGCTGCGGCTGTCGCCGCTGAGCGGCAGCCGCCAGGACCTGGCCACGCGCGTGCGCACCGCGACCGAGCACCTGACCCGCCTCAACGAGCAGCAGCTCTCGGGCGCGCTCAACTTCTCGGTGCCGATGCCGCAGCGCGGCAACGTCGGCGCGTTGCCGCTGCCGCCGCCGACGAGCGCCCCGCCGACGCCCCCGCCGACGCCCCCGCCGCTGCCGGCGCGCCCGTTCCGCGCCGGCGCCGTACCGCCGCTCCGGGTGCCACCGACCGAGCCCGGCGACGAGATCACGCGCGCGCGCGACGGCGCGCCGAGCCACGTCGAGCTGTCGATCGGCGACGAGACCGCGCCGCGGATCGAGCCGCTGTGGCCCCCGACCGAGCCGGTCCAGCTCCTGCGCGGGCCGGCCCCGATGCTGGCGCCGCCGCGCGTCGCCCCGGCGCCGCCACCGCGCGTCGCCCCGCCGTCCCAGCCGCCGCCGACGACGCTGCCGCCGCCGACGCTGCCGCCGCCGATGGGCGAGCCGCCGCCGCGCGCGCGGCCGCAGTCGTCCCACCCGCCGATGGCGATGGTGCCCATGACCGGCCCGCCGCCGCTGCGCGTGGCCGCGCCACCGGCCCGCCGCCGGCGACCGTGGGCGATCGCGGCGGTCGCGCTGGTGGCGATCGCCGGCGGCGGTGCGGCGCTCGTGGCGACCCGCGAGCGCGGGTCGGCCACGCCCGACCCCGGGCCCACCGTCGCGCGCGTCGACGCCGGCGCGCCGGGCCCGGACGCCGACGCGATCGCGATCGCGCCGACGGCCCCGGTCGACGGCGCCGTGATCGCCCTCGCGCCGCCCCCGCCCGATGCCGCGGCCGCGGCGCCCCCGCCCGACGCCGCCGCCGCCGACGCCGCCGCCGGCGTCCCGCCGCCCCCGAGCGACAAGGTCGTGATCACGTCGACGCCACCGGGCGCCATGGTCTACCTCGATGGCGCCGATCAGGGCGTCACGCCGCTGACCCTGGCGGCCACCGCCGACGAGCACGCGCTCGCGGTGTTCGCGCCCGGTCACGACCTGTACCTCGCCACGATCGACGGCAGCGGCGTCCACGACGCGGCGCTGACCGCGCTGGCGCCGCGCACCGGCCGCGGCGGCATCAAGGTGCGCTGCAAGGCCAAGCGCCGCTACTACGTGTTCATCGACGGCGAACCGACCGGCGAGCTGTGCCCGACCGAGCGGGTGCCGGTCGATCTCGGCACCCACACCGTCGAGGTCTACGACCTGCTGACCGAGACCCGGCGCTCGTCGTCGGTGCGCGTGGTCCAGATCAGCCGCTCGACCCGCATCAAGATGGATTGAGCCCGCGCGGCGAGAGGCCGGTCGCCCGGCCTACTCCTCGTCGGCGTCGTCGTCGAGCTTGGCCCGCGGATCGAGCGCGTACTTGCGGATCAGCTCGCGCAGGTGCTTGCGATCGATCTGGGCCTCGCGGGCCGCGGCCGACAGGTTCATCTTGTGCCGGCGCATCAGGTCCTCGATGTACTCGCGCTCGAACATCTCGACCAGCTGGCCCTTGGCCTCCTTGAACGGCAGGTCGGTGCGGATGCCCAGCGCCGGCGCCGCCTCCTGGCCCAGGAGCGCGTCCTCGATGTTGACGTTGCCGTTGCGCGACAGCAGGCACGCGCGCTCGATCGCGTTGCGCAGCTCGCGCACGTTGCCCGGCCACGAGTGCCGCACCAGCTTGGCCATGTCGTCCTGCGCGCACGTGAGCTGCGGCCCGAACGACTGCATGAAGTGCCCGACCAGGAGCGGGATGTCGGCGCCGCGCTCGCGCAGCGGCGGCACGCTCACGCGGATGACCGCGAGCCGGTAGTACAGGTCCTCGCGGAACGCCTTCTTGGCGACCTCGGCCCGCAGATCGCGGTTGGTCGCGGCCACGACCCGGACGTCGATCTTCTCGTAGACGTTCGAGCCGACCTTGCGGACCGCGCGCTTGTCGAGCACGCGCAGGAGCGACGGCTGCAGGTCGAGCGCCATCTCGCCGATCTCGTCGAGGAAGATCGTGCCGCCGTGGGCCTCGGCGAAGGCGCCCTTGCGGTCGGTGATCGCGCCGGTGAACGAGCCCTTGACGTGCCCGAACAGCATCGACTCGATCAGCTCGCGCGGCACCGAGCCGCAGTCGAACACCACGAACGGCCCGTCGCGCGCGGCGAGTGGTTGTGCAACGCCTCGGCGATCAGCTCCTTGCCGGTGCCGGTCTCGCCCTCGATCAGCACGGTCGCGTTGGTGGCCGCGACGTCGGTCAGCAGGTGGAACAGCTGCCGCATCTTGGTGTCGGCGCCGACGATCGACCCGAACGCGGTCTCGGCCGACGGCTCGGGCTCGACGACCTCCTCGTCCGGGAGGAACTTGATGACGGTGCGGCCGAGCTTGACCTCGGCCCCGAACCCGATCGAGATCTTCTCGAAGCGCGAGTCGCCGATGAACGTGCCGTTGGTCGAACCTTGATCGATCATCAGGACCTCGTCGCCGACCAGCTCGGCCACGAGGTGCTTGCGCGACACGGTCTTGTCCGACAGGCACAGCTCGCAGCTGGGCGCGCTCCCGAACGCGACCGAGCGCTCGGTCAGGCGCACCGACTCGCCGCGGTCGGGCCCCTTGATGACCAAGAAGATGCCGCCTCGGTTCTGCCGTGAAAACGACGGAACGTCGTCGAGCAGAGCGGTGACGTTGGACCGGTCCTTCGTCATGAAGCGGGTGCCCGAGATGGTAGCGCCCGCCGGCGCCACATGTCCATGCCGGCTGGCCGCTCGATCGCGATCACGGTCCGTCGGCGCCAGCGTCCGCGCTCGCCGCGGCGTCCGCGCCACCGTCGACCTGCGGCGCGGCCCCGCCGGCGGGCACCGCCGCCACGCCGGGCCCCGACGCGATGATCGCCCCGGCCACCGCCGCCGCGACCAGCAGCGCCGCGCCGATGATGACCGGCATGAGCCAGCGCCGCCGGTTCGGCTCGGCCGGCGGCGGCGCCGAGATCAGCCGATCGCGGCCCGCGCGCGGGGGCGGCGCCTCGAGCCGCGCCTCGCGCCGCGCCGGCACCGGCTGGCGCTCGGCCAGCGGCAGGGGCGTGGCGGTGTTGGCCCGGAGCGGGGCCGCGCCCGGCTCGCTGTCGAGCCGCGCCGACAGGTCGCCCCAGTCGACCAGGGGCTTGGCGCCGCGCTGCTCGAGCTCGGCGATGTTGACCATCGACGTCAGCTCGAGCCGCTTGAGCCGCCCGAGATCGACGAGCCCGCTGCGATCGTTGCGATCGCGGCGCCCGCCGTCGCTCCGGGCCGCGGCCAGCGCGCCGACGAGATCGTCGAGGCCGCCGTCGTCGTCGTCGAAGCCGCGGGCGTCGAGCTGCTCGGTGCCCTCCTGGACCTCGACCCCGCTGGCGGCGTCGTAGACCTCGGTGCCGGCGCCGCCGAGCTGCGCGGTGTGGCCGCCGATCTGCTCGCCGACGTCGCGCCACTCCTCGGGCGGCCCGCACACCTGGCGCAGGTGGGTGGCCAGCTCGGGCGCCGAGATCATGAGGCTGTTGCGGTGGGCGCACCGGAGCAGCGCCTCCTGGAACTCGCCGGCGGTCTGGTAGCGGGCGTTGGCGTCGATCGCGAGGGCCTTGAGCATGACCTTGTCGAGCTCGGGCGGCAGGCCCGCGACCTTGCGCGACGGCAGCTCGACCGGCTGCGAGTAGATCTCCTCGGCCGAGGTGGTCAGGCCAGCCGCGACGAACAGGCGCTCGCCGGTCAGGAGCTCGTACAGGCACACCGCCAGCGAGTACAGGTCGCTGCGGTGATCGAGCGGGTCGCCCTTGGCCTGCTCGGGCGACATGTAGCCGATCTTCCCCTTCACCTTGTAGAAGATCGACGTGTGGGTCGCGGCCTTGGCGATGCCGAAGTCGGTCAGCTTCACCTCGCCGTTGCGCGACACCAGGATGTTCGACGGCGACACGTCGCGGTGGATCAGGCGCAGCGGCGCGCCGTCGGGCCCGGCCTTGCTGTGGGCGTAGGCCAGCGCCGACAACACCTCGCGGGCGACGTAGATGCCGGCGGCCGGGCCCAGCTTGGCGCGGCGGCGCTTGGCGCGCTTCGCGAGGGTCCGCAGGTCGGCGCCGTCGAGGAACTCCATGACGATGAAGTGCTCGGGCCCGGCGGTGACCAGGTCGATCGTGTGGATGATGTTGGCGTGGTCGAGGGTCGCCGACAGCCGGGCCTCGCGCAGGAACAGGTCGATGAACTCGGGTTGCTGCGTGAACTCGGGCAGGAGCTGCTTGAGCACGACCTCCTTCTCGAACCCGCCCGCGCCCAGCTTCTTGCCCAGGTAGATCGCCCCCATCCCACCCTCGGACAGGAACTCGAGCACGACGTAGCGCTCGATCGGCGCGGAGGTGCCGCCCTGGACCATCCGCGCGACTGTAGCAGCTCTGGCACGTCGTCCGTTTCGGGCGCCGGATCACAGCCCGTAGTTGTCTCGGCCGCGCGGCTGGGCTAGCTTGAGCGGGCTGACCGTGGCGCTCGCTCGTCCTGCACCGCACCTCCGCCAGGCGCTCCGCGCCGGGCTCGGCGTGCGCGTGGTGGCGCTGTGCTCGGCGCTGGCGCTCCTGCTGGCCGGCGGCCTCGAGCTGTACCACCAGGCCACGACCCGCCACGTCCGCTGCGCCGAGCACGGCGAGCTGGTCGACCGGCACCAGAGCGCCAGCGCGGCGCTGACGGTCGACGACCACGCCGCCGATGGCGTCGGCGTGCGCGGTCGGCCGGGCCCCGCCGACGCCGGCCCCGGGCACTCGCACTGCGGCCTCGCCTGCGCCGCGCCGACCCAGACCGTGAGCCCGCGCCGCGTCGCGGTGACCACGCGCCCGACCACGGCCACGATCGTCGCGCTCGACGGCAACGCCCGGGTGACCCTCGGGCGCGGCGTCTACCGCAGCGCCCCCAAGACCTCGCCGCCGGCGTAGCCGCGGCCCGCGGAGCGCGCGGCCGCCTGCCAGCTCAGGTGCGCGCCGGGTCCGTCCCGGCTCCCGCCGCGCGTCCGCCCGGACCTGCGGCACCGCTGCATATCTCCAGGAGCGCGCGTGCGCGTCTCACACGTCTCGATCACGTTCGCGTGGCTGATCCTGGCCGGGGTGACCCCGGCCGTGGCCCAGACACCCCCGGCGGAGCCTCCGCCACCCCCTCCCACCCCGACGGCGACCGACGATCCGGCGGCGCTGGCGGCCAAGGTCGACGCGCTCGCCGCCGACCTCGAGGACGTCCAGGGCGAGAACGAGGACCTCCGGTCCGAGCTCGTCGACCTGCGCGAGCGCGTCGCCGCGAGCAAGCCGCCGACGTCGCTCACCGCGCTCAACCCGCAGATCACCGCGTTCTTGAACGGCGCGGCCCGGTTCGACGACCGCCCGGTCTACACGCCCAACGGCGATCGCGTCGACGACCGCCTGTTCATGCGCACGCTCGAGGTCGAGCTCCGGGCCGCGGTCGATCCGTTCGCCGACGCGGTCGCGATCCTGTCGCTCGAGAACGAGCTGGCCGATGGCTTCGGCGTCGACCTCGAGGCGGGCTACGTCGTCATCAAGCGCCTGCCGGTGCTCGAGTCGGCGCCGCTCGGGCTCAAGCTCAAGGTCGGGCGCTACCGCGCGCCGTTCGGCCTGGTCAACCGCATCCACATGCACGACCTGCCGTGGACCACGCGGCCGCTGCCGATCAGCCGGTTCCTCGGCAACGAGCACGGCGAGCTGTTCGAGGGCGGCTGGAACCCGGTCGGCGTCGACGCCGAGGTCATCCTGCCGGAGGTCATCCCGGGCGCGGTGATGGAGGTCAACGCCGACGTCGTCGACGGCGGCGCGGTCGCGATCAGCGGCATCGGCGCCGACGAGCACCACCACCTCGGCTACCTCGGCCATTACAACTTGTTCTTCACCGTCGCCGACGCCCACGACGTCAACCTGGGCGCGTCGGCGTACCTCGAGCGCGGCGACCACGAGGCCCGGCTCTACGGCGTCGACCTGCTCTACAAGTGGAAGCCGGTCGCGGCCGGCGAGTTCCACAGCGTCGTCCTCGGCGGTGAGCTGATGATGGCCGACCGCCGGTTCACCCGCGACGACGGCACCGAGGCCCGGACCAAGCCGCTGGCCGGGTACGCGTTCGGCCAGGTCCAGCTGTCCTGGCACACCTACCTGGGCGCGCGCTTCGACCTGGCCCAGGACGTGGGCGACGCGTCGATCACGACCAAGGTCGCGGCCGGGTACCTCAGCTACTACACGTCCGAGTTCCTCCGCTTCCGGGCCGGCTACGAGCACCGCTGGAGCGACGTCCCCGCCGACGACGGCATCAACTCGTTCATCACCGAGGTGAACGTGGTCTTCGGCTCGCACCCCACCGAACCCTACTGGGTCAACCGCTGATTCGGAGCCTCCCCATGCGCACCATCCTCGTCATCCTCGCGACCGCGCTCGTCGCGCTCGCGCACACCGCCACCCCCGCCGCCGCCGGCCCCAAGAAGGTCACGGTGGTCACCACGCTCAACGTCCTGGCCGCGGTCACCAAGGAGATCGGCGGCGACCGGGTCGCGGTCAGCGCGCTGGCCAAGCCCAACCAGGATCCGCACACGCTCGTCGCCAAGCCGACCTACAAGGTCGCGGCCAAGAACGCGCGCATGTTCGTCGAGCTGGGCCTCGGCCTCGACGGCTGGGCGTCGGCGGTCACCGACGCCTCGGGCAACCCGGGCATCCAGCTCGGCCAGCCCGGGCGCGTGGTCGCGTCCGATGGCATCACGACCAAGGAGCTGCCGACGACCTTGTCGAAGTCGTGGGGCGACATCCACCCGCAGGGCAACCCGCACGTCTGGCTCGATCCGGTCAACGCCAAGCAGCTCGCGGCCAACATCGCGGCCGGCCTCACCCGGGTCGACCCCGACGGCGCCGCCACCTACGCCGCCAACCTCAAGGCGTTCCAGGTCAAGCTCGACGACGCGCTCTACGGCCGCGCCCTGGTCGAGGAGTACGGCGCCAGCAAGCTCGAGCGGCTGTCACGCCGCAACGAGCTGGTCGACTACCTGAAGACCAAGGGCACGTACGCCAAGCTCGGCGGCTGGCTCAAGCGGGCCGAGCCGCTGCGCGGCCTGAAGATCGTCACCTACCACAAGACCTGGATCTACTTCTGCGACCGGTTCGGCATCACGATCGACGGCGAGATCGAGGAGAAGCCCGGCATCCCGCCGTCGCAGGACTACCTGGCGCGGCTGATCAAGAAGGTCCAGGCCGACGGCGTCAAGGTGCTGTTCGTCGACCCGATCTACCCGAGCAAGGACGGCGCGTTCATCGCCGGCAAGACCGGCGCCAAGGTCGTGTCGAGCCCGATCGACGTCGGCGGCGCGCCTGGCACCGGCGACTACTTCGCGCTGATCGACACGCTGATCACGCGCGTCCTCGCGGCGGCGAAGTAGGCCGGCCGTGGGCTACCTCGATCAGCTGATCTCGATCAACGGCCTGCCGCTGCTGGCGTGCCTGGCGGTGTCGGGGATCCTGGTCTACCTCGGCATGCACGTGGTCGAGCGCAAGGTCATCTTCGTCGACCTGGCGCTGGCGCAGATCGCCGCGCTCGGCGTGATGTGGGCGATCCTGATGGGCTACGACCACGAGACCGAGACCCTCGCGGTCACGCTCTACTCGCTGGCGTTCACCGCGGTCGGCGCGCTGATCTTCTCGATCACCCGGACCCGCAACGAGCGGGTGCCGCACGAGGCGCTGATCGGCATCATCTACGTCACCGCCACCGCCGGCGGCCTGGTGCTGGCCGATCGGTTCGCGCTCGGCACCGAGGCGCTCAAGGAGCTGATCGCCGGCCGGGTCGCGCTGGTGACCCCGGCGATCCTGACCAAGCTGGTGATCACCTGCGCGCTGGTCGGCGCGGTGTTCCTGATCCTGCACCGGCGGCTGATGCGGATCAGCGCCGACCCGGCCGCGGCCGAGGCCGCCGGCATGTCGATCCGGGCGTGGGACTTCGTCTTCTACCTGCTGTTCGGCGTGCTGATCACCCAGTCGGTGTCGGTGCTGGGCGTGCTGCCGGTGTTCGCGTACCTGGTCATCCCGGCGGTCGCGGCGGCGTTCCTGTTCGAGTCGGTGCGGGCCCGGCTGATCTTCGGCTGGATCTTCGCCGGCGTGATCAGCCTGGTCGGGCTCGAGACCGCGCGGGCGTCGCAGCTCGATCCCGGCCCGACGATCGTGTGCCTGTTCGCGGCCGCGCTCGTGATCCTGGGCGTGTTCCTGTTCCTGCGGGCGCGCGGGTTCGCCGGCCGCGCGGTGTTGCAGGTGGTGGGCCTGGCGGTGGTGTTCGCGGCGTTCCTGGGCGGCACGCTGATGTTCCGCAAGCCGCAGCGGACCGACGAGCTGGCCGCCGCGGTCGAGTTCGCGCGCTCGGGCGATCCGACCCACATGCGCCAGGCGATGGTCAGCTTCCGGAACTTCCCCGACGAGCGGACCCGCTGGATCCCGCTGGTGCTGCCGATGGTGAGCGACGCCGACCCGGTCGTGCGCGACGCCGCGACCACCCTCTTGGTCGAGGTCAAGGCGGTCGAGGCCGCGGCGCCCCTGGCCGCGCGCCTGGGCCCGGGGGTCGAGCCCGACGACAACCTGCGCGAGGGCGTGATCCGGGCGCTGCGCGCGCTCGGCGACGCCAGCGTCGTGCCGGCGCTGGTCGACGCGGCCGCGCGCGAGGAGGAGCCCGACCTCGCGGTGGCGCTGGCGATGGCCGGCTTCGATCTGGCCGTCGCCGGCCACGACGACGAGCTCCGGCGCGCCGGCGACGTGCTGATCCAGATCGCGACCGACGACGGCGCCCCGCGCGCGGCCCGGCGCGACGCCGCCGACGCGCTCCACGCCCACGTCGCGATCGACCCGGCCGCCACCGACGACGCCGCCCGCGCCGCGTGGTGGCGCGCGCACCGCGACCTGCTGGTGTGGCAGGCCGAGGCCCATCGCCTGACCGCGCCGGCCGGCGACCCAGGCGCGCCGCCGCCGGCCGAAGTTCCGCCGGCGCCACCCGCCGGCGGCTGACCCGCGACCGGCGCGCCGAAACCTGCCAAGCTGGGGCGTGGCCTCGCCCCGCTATCCGCTGGCTCGGGTCGGCGAGCTGCGCGCCGAGGTCGCGACCGAGCGCGTGCGCGATCTGGCGAGCGCGCTGGCCGACGAGGTCGAGGCCGAGGCCGCGCTGGCCGGCACCGCCGCCGCGGTCGCGCGGCTGCAGGCCGCGATCGCCGCCGCGGGCGCGCTCGCCGGCCCCCGGCCGGCGTGGGCGCTGGCCCAGCGCGACGCCTACGCCGCGCGGCTGCGGCGCGACCTCGACCGCGCCCGCGCCGCGCAGACCAGCGCGGCCGCCGCGCTGGCCGAGCGCCGCACGACCACCGCCGCCGCCCGCGGCGCCGCCGCCACCGCGCGCGCCGAGCGCGACACGATCGAGCGCCACCGCACCGACTGGGACGACGCCCAGCGCAAGACCCGCGAGCGCCGCGAGGACTGACCGGCAGTCGATCCGGCCGGGCCGCTGCGCGCGGCCTCGGCGGGCGACAGTCTCGGCGCGGCGTGGTGTACGATGGCGTATTCACCTATCGGGGGTTCCATGTCTCGCCTCGCTTCGCTGCTCGGGCTCGTCGTTCTCACTGCCGTCGTGGCCTGCGGCGAGGTCGGCGGCGGTTCGCCGATCGACGCTCCACCCACGCCGACCTTCACGCTGACCGCCGCCACCAGCGGCAACGGCGCCGGCACGATCACCTCGGCGCCAGCGGGCATCAGCTGCGGCGCCGACTGCACCGAAACCTACGATGAGGGGACCGTCGTCGCGCTGACGGCCGCGCCGGCGGCCGGCTCGACGTTCATGGGCTGGACCGGCGGCGGCTGCTCCGGCACCGGGGCCTGCGAGGTCACCGTCACCGCCGCGGTCACGGTCACCGCGGCGTTCGCCCTCGACAACTCGCTGATGGTCACGCTGGCGGGCAACGGCACCGGCTCGGTGACGTCGACCCCGGCGGGCATCACCTGTGGCGCGGACTGCGACGAGGTCTACGCGTCGGGCACGGTCGTCACGCTGACCGCGGCGCCGGGCGCCGGCTCGACGTTCATGGGCTGGTCCGGCGGCGGCTGCTCCGGCACCGGCACCTGTGTGGTCACGCTCACTGCCGCGGTGGCGGTCACCGCGACGTTCGGCCTGAACCAGGTCGTGCTCACCGTGGTCAACGCCGGCGCCGGCTCGGGCATCGTCACGTCGGCGCCGGCCGGCATCACGTGCGGGGCCGACTGCACCGAGAACTACGACCTCGGCACGACCGTCACGCTGACCGCGACCGCGGCGGTCGGCTCGACGTTCGCGGGCTGGTCGGGCGGCGGCTGCACCGGCACCGGCACGTGCGTCGTCACGATGACCGCGGCGACCGCGGTCTCGGCGACGTTCACCAACAACCCGACGCTCGCCGTGACCCGGGCCGGCAACGGCGCCGGCACCGTGACGTCGACGCCCGCCGGGATCAACTGCGGCGCCGACTGCACCGAGGTCTACCCGTCCGGCACCAGCGTGGTGCTCACGGCGACCCCCGCGACCGGCTCGACGTTCGCCGGCTGGTCGGGCGGCGGCTGCTCCGGCACCGGCGCGTGCTCGATCGGGCTCACCGCCGACACCACGATCACCGCGACCTTCACGCTCAACGTCCTCACGCTCACGGTCGCGCGCGCCGGCACCGGCACCGGCACCGTGACCTCGACGCCCGCCGGCATCAACTGCGGGGCCGACTGCTCCGAGCCCTACAACTTCGGCACGATGGTCACGCTCACCGCGGCCCCGGCGGTCAGCTCGACGCCACCGCGACGTCGTCGCCCGCCGGCATCAACTGCGGCGCGACCTGCGCGGCCAGCTTCAACTACGGCACCGCGGTCGTGCTCACCGCGACCCCCAGCGGCGGCGCGGTGTTCAGCGGCTGGTCGGGCGGCGGCTGCAGCGGCACCGGCACCTGCGCGACGACGATCACCGCGGCGGTCACGGTCACGGCGACGTTCGCCGCCGGGATGTGCGACAGCTTCTCGATCGGCAACACGACGACGATCCCGGGCTGGACCGAGCGCGCGGGCGACTGGGTCGTCAGCGGCGGGCTGCTGCGCGACAGCACCGGCACCTCCGGCACGATCTACAGCCGCCACATCACGATGGACAACAGCACGCAGACCGACGGCTGCGTGCGCTTCACCGCGGTCTACAGCGGGGCCGGGACGATCGCGTCGGCGGGCGCCATCCTGCGCTGGACCCCGCCCATGAACTACATCGTCGCGCTGGTGCAGGACAACACCAACTCGGGCACCTGGAACACCGGCTACATCTACCAGTACCCCGCCGTCACCAGCCTCACGCCCTCGATCTCGGGCGCCTGGGGCACCACGCCGGCCGTCGAGGCGTGCGTCAATGGGACCACCGTGACCCTGCGCGTCGACGCCGCCCGCGACGGCGTCTACGAGAGCTCGGCGATGGGGACCACGACGCTGACCGGCGCCGGCCTGTCCGGGATCATGACGCTGTCGGCGTCCTCGGCGGTCGACGACGTCTGCTGGGGTCCGTGACGCGGGCGCGGGTCGCGATCGCGCGCCGCGGCGCGGGCGGTCCACCGGCGCGCCGGGCCGGCGCGCGGTCGACCTCGACGACGCGCTGACCGACGCCGGACCTCGGGCGTAGGCGGGCTGGGCCCCAGGGGCGCTGGCGACGCGCCCACGATCGAGCGCGGCCGAGGCGCCGGCCGGGCGGACGAGACGCGGGGGCGCCCAGGGCCGCGCGCGCTCAGCACCGCGTCGGCCCGATCCAGATCCGGATCCGGCGGCGCCACGGCAGGTCGACCCAGCGCGGCGCGGCCCAGGTCGGGACCACCCAGGGCGCGCCGTCGGCCGTGACCCGGGCGCCGCCGAGCGCCAGGCTGACCTTGGCCGCGTAGGTCAGCGCGATCGCGTCCATCGACAGCACCATCAGCTCGCCGCCGGGGCCGGCGGCGCTGGGCCCCCACTCGAGCTCGACGTTGCGGGGGCTCGCCCGGCGGGCGCCGACCTCGCGCTGGAGCTGCGCCCGCCACTGATCCGAATCGAGGGGCGCCGCGAACTGGAAGCGGGCCATGCACATCGGCATCACCGCACTCTGCCACGCCGCTCAGCGCGCGCGTGCCGCCGCCTCAAGCTCCCGTGTTCATTGCCGCGGGGGGCTCAGACGGCCTCGGCGGCCTTCAGGATCAGGTCGATGAAGTCGTGGCGGATGCGGATGAGGCTGCTCGACTTCGCCGCCTCACGGATGCCGATCGGGACCAGCTCGCCGGAGGGGCGGTCGCCGGTGATGTCGTCGCCGTCGGTGATGTTGAGGACCTTGACCTTGTCGGCCTTGGCGGGCGGCGTCGGCTGACCGGCCTTGGGCTGGGCGACCGCGACGGCGGTGAGCGAGAGCATGATGGCGAGCGACAGGGGAGCGATGCGCTTCATGCGGGGAAGGACACGGACCCGGGCGCACGGTTGCGCGGCGCCCAGGTGCGCAGGTGCACCGGCCACGGGCGCACGCCGGGTCAGTCGTCGACGAACCCGCTGGGCGCGCCCGGCGCCGCTGCGCCGCGGTAGGCCAGGACGCTGGCGACGCAGGCGATCGCCAGGCCGATCGCGAGCGCCAGGAACACACCTGCGCCGCCGGCCGGCCGCGGGCGGGCAGGCCCCGCGAGGAACCCGTCGACGTCGAACCAGGCCCTCCGCGCCGATCGTCGTCCCACCCGGGGCGGCGATCAAGCCGTCGGATCGTCGTCGTTCCGCGCGCGCGCCGCCGTGGTCGAAGACCCGCCGGACCACCGCGGTCAACGCCGGCCGGCTGGCCTCGTCGACCGAGGCTGGCTCGCGATCAGGCCGGTCAGCGGCAGCCCAAACGTGACCGCGATCAAGTGACCGCGATCAAGTGACCGCGATCAAGTGACCGCGATCAATACGTCAGGTCGTCGACGATCGTCCCCTGATCGACCACCAGCGGCTGGGCGTAGACCTCGCCGGTGTACAGGTAGACGTAGCGGGCGTAGTTCTCGGTGACCTTCTTCATGTACTCGCGGGTCTGGACGTAGCTGACCAGCTCGACGAACTCGTCGATCGGCCGCGCGCCGTTCTCGGCGACCCACTTCACCACCGGGCGCGGGCCGCTGTTGAACGAGCCCGCGCCGATCGGGATCTGGCCGTTGAACTTGGCGAGCAGCCTGCCGATGTACCAGCTGCCGGTGTGGATGTTGAGCTCGGGCGCGTACAGGTCGCCGGGCGCGTAGGTCAGGTGGAGCTGGCGCGCGACCCGGATCGTCGTCGCCGGGATCATCTGCAAGAGGCCCTGGGCGTCGGCGTACGACAGCACCCCCGGGTCGTAGCCGCTCTCCTTGCGCATGATCGCGTAGAGGTAGTACGGCGGGCTGCCGCCGAGCGGTCGGTACCGCTCGACGAGGTCCTTGTAGGCCTCGGGGTACGCGTGGAGCCACCACGGCCGGGCCCGGCCCTCGGCCGGCGTGTCGAGGGCGCCGCCGTCGTAGGCGTTGGCCAGCTTCCACGGCCGCGTCCAGTTGCGGCCGGCGCCGTAGCGCTCGAACAGCACCGCCAGCGCCTGCGCGCGCGGGTGCCGCTTGACGAAGCCGCGCTCGCGCCGCGCCAGATCGACGCCGGCGTCGGTGGCGAGCCCGGCGGTGATCAGCTCGTCGAACGCGCGGATGGCGGGGTCGGCGACGAGCGCCGGCTCGATCGTGTCGGCGATCTCGGGCCCGCGCGGGCTCGGCGGCGTCGTGCCGAACGGGCCGATCGCGACGCCGCGCTCGCCCAGCCGCGCCGTCGCCAGCAGCGCGTACCAGGAGAACGGCCAGCGCCCGACGATGCGCTGGTAGATCGGCGTGGCCTCGTCGGCGCGGCCCAGGCCGTCGAGCGCGCGCGCCTGCCAGTAGGCGCCCTTGCCGGCCTCGAGCGAGCCCGAGCGCGCGGCCAGCTTGGCCAGGTGCGGCAGCGCCGCGGCCCGATCGCCGACCAGGTAGTGGCTCATGCCCAGGAACCACAGCGCGTCGTCCATCCACTTCGACTTCGGATAGCGGCGGATGGTCTCGGCCAGCGGCCCGATCGCCTTGCGGTAGTCGCCGCGGTTGAACTCGAGCCAGCCGGTCAGGTACTGCGCCTCCTCGGCCCAGGAGGTCTTCGGGTACTGCTTGACGACCCGGCGGTAGTGCCGGATGGCGTCGTCGTCGTGATCGGCCCGCGACAGCGCGCGCGCGCCGTGGAACAGCGCCTCGGCCGAGCGCATCTCGTCGGCGACGCTCAGCAGCAGGCGGCCGGCGTCGGCGTAGCGGCGGCGCATCTTGAACAGGGTCGTGCCCAGCCAGTAGTCGCGGCGGATCCGCGTGGCCTTGGGCACGCGCGCGTCGATCATCGTCAGCTCGGCGACCGCGGCGTCCCAGGCGTGGGCGCTGACCAGGCGCTGGGCCCGCGCGATGCGGTCCTCGGCGGTGTACGTCGGCGCGGCGCCGGCCGCGACCAGCGCGCGATCGGCCTCGGCCGCCAGCGGGTGGGCCGGGTAGGTCGCCAGGAAGTCGCGCAGCGCCGCCTGGCCGCGGGCCGGGTCGGCCTCGCCCGCGGCCACCGCGATCCGGTAGGCCACGACGCCGAGGTCGGCGTGGTCGTCGGCGTTGGGCGCGGCCCGCAGGCGCGCGTAGCTGCGCGCGGCGTCGACCCGCTGGCCCAGGTCCCAGGCCGCGTCGGCGGCGCGCCACGCGGCGGTGCGCGCGAACCGCGAGTCGGGCATGGCCGCCAGCGCCGCGAAGGCCCGGGCCGCGTCGGCCGGGCGCTGGTCGAGGAGCGCCACCTGGCCGCGCAGCCACAGGAGGTAGTCGGGGTTGGCCAGCGCCTCGGGCTCGAGGCCGGCCAGGGCCGCGGTCGCGCCGGCCAGATCGCCGGCGTCGTAGGCCGCGAACGCCTGGCCCAACCGCTGGGCCGCGGCGTCGTCGGCGCGGGCGGAGGTGGCCGTGGCCAGCAGCACGCACGCGACGACGGTTGCTCGCACCATGGGCCCGGGAGTATACCGCCGGCGACCGCGTGGCGCCTGGCCGCGCGAGGAGGACCCCATGGCCGGCGCCTACCGCGGACTCGACTACTACGGGATCGACGAGCTCTTCACCGAGGAGGAGCGGCTGATCCGTGACACCGTGCGCGACTTCGTCTCGGACAGGATCGTCCCGACGATCGGCAAGCACTTCACCGCGGGGACCTTCCCGCACGAGCTGGTGCCGGTGTTCGGCGAGATGGGCCTCCTGGGCGCGTCGCTGACCGGCTACGGCTGCCCCGGCACCAGCGCCACCGCCTACGGGCTGATCTGCCAGGAGCTCGAGCGCGGCGACTCCGGCATCCGGTCGTTCTGCTCGGTGCAGTCGAGCCTGGTCATGTACCCGATCTGGGCCTTCGGGTCGGAGGAGCAGAAGCAGCGCTACCTGCCGGGCATGGCCGCCGGCACGCTGATCGGCTGCTTCGGGCTGACCGAGCCCGACTTCGGCTCGAACCCGACCGGCATGCTCACCACCGCCCGGCGCACCAGCGGCGGCTACGTGCTCAACGGCACCAAGCGCTGGATCACCAACGGCTCGGTCGCGCAGGTCGCGCTGGTGTGGGCCAAGCTCGACGGCGTCGTCCACGGCTTCCTGGTGCCGACCGCGACCAAGGGCTTCACCGCCCGCGACATCCACGGCAAGTGGTCGCTGCGCGCGTCGACCACCAGCGAGCTTCACCTCGAGGACGTCGAGGTCGGCGAGGACGCGCTCCTGCCGGGCGTGCGCGGCATGCGCGGCCCGCTGTCGTGCCTGACCCAGGCGCGGTTCGGCATCTGCTTCGGCGCGATCGGCGCGGCCATGAGCTGCTACGACGAGGCGCTGGGCTACGCCAAGGACCGCGTGCAGTTCTCGCGGCCGATCGCCGGCTACCAGCTGGTCCAGCAGAAGCTGGTCGAGATGGTCTCGGAGATCACCAAGGGCCAGCTCATGTGCTGGCGGCTGGGCCAGCTCAAGGACACCGGCAAGCTCGAGCCGCGCCACGTGTCGCTGGCCAAGCGCAACTGCGTCAGCGTGGCGCGCGACATCGCCCGCGACGCCCGCGACATCCTCGGCGCCAACGGCGTGACCGACGACTACCAGTGCGGCCGGCACATGCTGAACCTCGAGAGCGTCTACACCTACGAGGGCACCCACGACATCCACACGCTCGTGGTCGGGCAGGACGTCACCGGCCTGGCCGCGTTCGATGGCTGAGGCGCGCGCTCCGAGCAGGATCGCGCGCTGGGCCCCGGGGCGCGGCAGGTGGTCCGCGGCGATGCGTCGACCGACGTGGTCTGGCGGTGACGCCCGAGGCGCGCGCGCCCAGGCGAGGGTCCCTCGATGAACCGACCACCTGAGGCGCCCAACGTCCTGGTGATCGCGGGCCTCGACCCGTCGGGCGGGGCCGGGCTGATCGCCGACGTGCGGGTGTGCGAGCTGCACGGGTGCCGACCGGTGGCGGTGGCGACCGCGCTGACCGAGCAGACCACGCTGGGGCTGCGCGCGGTCAACCCGGTCGATCCGGCGATGGTGCGCGAGCAGCTGATCGCGCTCCTGTCCGACGTCGAGCTGGCGGCGGTGAAGATCGGGATGCTCGGCTCGGTGGCGATGGCCGAGGCGGTGGCCGAGGCGCTGGCGCTGACGGCGGCGCCGGTCGTGTGGGATCCGGTGGCGCGCGCGTCCCAGGGCGCGACGGCGCTGACCGACGACGAGCTCGGCGGCGCGGCCGGCGTGCTCGGGCCCGGCTGCGCGCTGGTGACGCCCAACGCCGACGAGGCCCGGGCGATCACCGGGCTGGGGCCGATCAGCTCGATCGCCGACGCGATCGGCGTCGCCAGCGTGCTGCGCGATCAGCGCGACGTCGAGGCGGTGCTGATCAAGGGCGGCCACTGGGGCGGCGACGACGACGAGGTGATCGACGTGCTCGTGGCCCCAGCGGGCGTCGTCGAGCTGCGCGGCCCGCGCGTGGCCGGCGGGTCGGTGCACGGCACCGGCTGCGCGCTGGCGACCGCGATCGCCTGCGGCCTGGCGCGGGGCGCGACGCTGGCGACCGCGTGCGCCGACGCCAAGGCGTTCGTGGCCGCGCGGATCGCCGCGCCCGCCCGCCCGGGGCGAGGCCGCGCGGCGGTGCTATGAACCGGGGATGAAGCGCATCGTCGTGTCCGGAGCCACGGGGCTGCTCGGTCGACCGCTGGTCGCGGCGCTCGTGGCCCGCGGCGACGAGGTGACCGTCTGGTGCCGCGACGCCGCCCGGGCCCGGGCCGCGCTCGGCGACGGCGTGACCGCCGTGGTCGCCGACCTCGAGACCGCGGGGCCGTGGCTCGACGCCGCCGCCGGCGCCGACGCGATCGTCCACCTCGCCGGCGAGCCGATCGCGGGCGGCCGCTGGGACGCGCGCCGCAAGCAGGCCATCCGCGACTCGCGGGTCGAGTCGACCCGGATGATCGTCGAGGGCCTGGCGCGCCTGCCAGCCGAGCGCCGCCCGGGCGCGCTCATCACCGCGTCGGGCGCTGACTACTACCCGTTCGCCGATCGCTCGCTCGACGACGACGACGAGATCACCGAGGCCGACGGCGCCGGCAGCTCGTTCCTGGCGCGGGTGTGCAAGGCGTGGGAGGCCGAGGCCGCCGCCGCCGAGCCGTTGGGCGTGCGGGTCGTGCGCATGCGCACCGGCGTGGTCATCGGTCCCGGCGGCGCGCTCGCCAAGATGACGACGCCGTTCAAGCTGTTCGCGGGCGGCCGGATCGGCTCGGGCGAGCAGTGGTTCGCGTGGATCCACCAGGACGACGCCGTCGCCGGCTACCTGGCGGCGATCGACGACGCGCGCTACCGCGGGCCGATCAACCTGGTCGCCCCCGACACCGTGCGCAACCGCGACCTGGCCCGGGCGCTGGGCCAGGCCATGCACCGGCCGTCGTGGCTGCCGGTGCCGGCCTTCGCGCTCAAGGCCGCCGTCGGCGAGCTGGCCGAGTACCTGCTCGAGGGCCGCCGGGTCGTGCCGGCCGCGCTGACCCGCCTCGGCTTTCGGTTCGCGCACCCGACCCTGGCAGGGGCGCTGGGCGCCGCGCTGCAATAGCGGCGGGCGGTCAGATCACGAGCGCGTGCGGTCGCAGCAGCGGCACACGTTGCCAATGTCGGCGCAACGCCGCTCGATACGACTCGGTCACGTTGGGGTGGTCACGCACCTCGCGCCAGGCGTCCGCCACGGTCGCGATCGTCGCCGCGACGATCGCCTCGGTCTCGGCCTCGTCCGCCTGGACGCGTCCAGCCATCACGCGAAAGTGCCGCAGGTCGATCTCGGCGAACTCCTTGGTCCCGTCGACCTTCAACGCCATCGCACGCGCGAACTCTGGCCATTGCGCCGTGAAGACCTGATCGTAGAACGGGCTCAACACGGCGTCGATGCCGTTGGGATAGACCACCGACCAGTTCTTCATGTGCGCGTCGTCGTTGCCGGACGCGACCATGAACGCGAGCCGCCGCACCACCTCCCGGTAGGTTCCGTCGCCGGCGATGTTGGTCGCGAGCAACGTGAGCTTGTCGTAGGTCATGTCATCGTACTTCGTGACCGGCCGCCGCCCCACGATCTGCTGGAAGTCCTCCTGATGGATGCGCCGATCCGGGGACCGATCGTAGCGCTCGATCAGGAACGCCCGCGCGTCAGGCCCACCTTGGTACGGGAGGTCGACGAGCTCGACCAACGGCCGCAGCTCAGTCGCAGGCACATCGAAGCCCGCGCGACGCGCCCACTCCATCGTCGTCCACTCGTTGGCGGCGAGGTCGGGGTACTTGTCGTACGAGATCTTGGCGATCCAGCCGCCGCGCTGATCGTGGCCCGGCATGTAGAACCGGTCCGCGCCACGCACCATCGAGAACTTGAGCTGGACGCCGGCGAGCGAGAACCGCAGACCGCCGCTGTCCGGTGGCGGTGGCGCGGGCGCGAGCCGCGGAGGTGCGGAACCAACCTCCCGTTCGACCACGATCGCCCCCGGCAGGTCACCCCCGACTGCGCACAGGAGGCCGAAGTCGTCATCGTAGGCGACGTTCAGCCGCTCCATGAGCGTCAGCTTCAAGTCGCCTTCGGGAATGAGGTTGGCGAAGAACGGTGGCAGGTCGCCTGGGCGCTCGCCTGATTGGGTTGCCCGCCGCCGATCTTCGAACCACTGGCCGAGCACCGGGCGTCGCGCCATGCCGAGGTAGTCCGGATCGATCCGGAACTCGATCCGCGCATCACCGCCCTCGACCAAGCGCCCCACGCGCAGCTCACCAAGCCGCACGATCGCCTCGCGACCACTCACGGCTCATCTCCGAGACGAAGCAAGTACTCGATCGAGGGGCGATCGCTCCGGCCCCACTCGGCGAGCCGGTCGGCGTGCGTGTCCACCGCTTTCTCGATCACCGCCTTGCGCAGCGCGACGAACCGCTCCGCATCGCCATCGACCAGCGCGCGCGCAGCGTCGCCGTCGATCAGGTGCGAATGGAAGAACGGGAGTGCGTCGCCGTCGGCCTCCAGCAGCCCAACCAGCGCGGCCCGCGCCGAGCCCGGCCCGGGCAGGAGCAACCGGTTGGCCGGGGAACTAAGCGCCCCACCGGAGCCGGGGAAGATCTGCCGGAAGGCGTCGCGGTCGAAGTCGCGGACGGCCCCGGCCACGTCGAGCATCGTCGTCGCGCCATCGGCGGCAGGGGCGAGGCGTGGCTGCTGCGCTGCGAGTCCCAGAAACACCAGCCGCGTCGCCGCCGCACGGGCATCGAAGCGATCTGGCATCCCGAACCCAGCGCGCTGCACGCTGTCGACCAAGGCCAGCAAGGCCTGGGCGCTGCCCTCTTCGTCGTCATCGATGGCCGCGACGCCACGGCGGCGCAGGGTGCGATCATCCAGCGTCGGGGCCAGGAACGTGCGCCAGGTCCAGCGCACCAGCAAGGTTTCGGTTCGCGGGCTCGGCTCGCGATGCTTCGCGAAGAATCGCGTCAACACCACGATCGGCGCGGAGTATGGCAAGAGCCGCAGGTGCGGGATCTCGGCGTGGGTGCGCAAGAACCCCAGGACGGTCCGCAGGATCGGCGCGGCTTCGACCGTGATGCCCGCGAACGCATCCGGATGCTCATGGGCCAGTTCGCTGAAGCGGCGCGTGACGTCGAAGCCGCGCAGCGCCACGAGGCTGGGGAGCACCTGCGACTCTTCGTCGGGACTGCCCATTCCGAGCCGCTCGAGATCCTGCGCGAGCTCCTGCAGCGTCGATGGCACACCGGCCGTGTGTCCGAACAGCGCGTTGAAGACGTCCTCACGCTCGAGCTGCTTGCCGGAGGTGTTGACCCGGTCGAAGATCAACCGCGCCACCTGCTCATCAGGGGTTTCGATGATGTAGATCGGGACCTTGTAGTCGCGCAGGCGCTTCCCGGCCTCGAACACGATCGCCCTGAGCTCGGCGTCCTTGCCGTGGGCCCAGGCCGTAAACACCCACTCGCTCAGGTCGCTGGCGCTCAGCAGCCGCGGCACCGGGACCCACGTCGAGGGGATCTGACCGTCGGCCCGCGGTCCCGAGAAGACCTCGGTAGCCGGGTCGAAGAAGATCGCGTACGGATCGGTCGACACCGGCTTGGAGGACGGTGCGTCCTGCCGCCCCAGTCCGGCCGCGAGCGACGTCAGCCGCTGCTGGCCGTCCACGACCCACAGCGCGTGGGTCGTCTCTTCGCCAAAGAGCTGGAGCGGACCGAGCTGAAACGGTCCCGCCGCCGCCGCCGCTCGTCGCAGCAGCAAGGATCCGATCGGATAGCCGCGGTAGATGCTATCGAACAGCGCGACCACATCCGCCACGTCCCAGTTGAGGGGGCGCTGAAACACCGGGATGCGGACCTCGCCGCGCAGGACCATCGCGACCAGGTCCTCGACAGACTCGGCCCGGGCGTCGGGTCGGCGCAACAACTCACGCGCGGGCATGGCCGGGCAAGCGTATCGCACCCCTCACCTGCTGTCGTGCCGGGGCGCTGGGCGCCGCGCTGCAATAGCGGCGGGCCATCGCGCGTCTCCCTGGCATGGCCGCGCCGACCGAGCTCGCTCCGCTGCGGGTCCCCTGCCCGCTGTGCCGTCAGCCGATCCATCCGATCGCCGGGCGGTGCCGGCACTGCAAGGTCGACCTGACCCGGTACGTCGGCCCGCCCGCGGCGCCGCCGCCGACCACCCGGCGCCCGCGCCTGGCGCTGGTCGCGGCGCTGCTGGTCACGATCGCGATCGCGATCGCGATGCCCCTGGCCGGGGCGTGAGCGCCCGCGGCCCCGCCGATCGTGCGTGACCATCGATCGACGGTCGCCACGACCGTGGCCGCCGTCACCGCGGGGTGAACTTGCCGCGGGCCGGCAACAGGAACTTCATCAGCGCGACCTCGGCGGCGGTGCCGCGCTTGGTGTACGTGCGATCGTCGACGACGAAGTAGCTGCGGCCGTCCTCGACGATCTCGGCCGCGGTCGCGACGACGGCGATCGCGCCCGCGTCGACGCCGGCCTCGGCCACCAGCGCGGTGAGCCGCGCGAGCTTGTCGGCGACGGTCACCGGCGCGAACTGCGGGCCGACCTTCGCGGTCAGATCGATCGCCGGCGAGCCGCCGTAGACGTGGTTGGGCGCCATGTCGCGCGTGACGACGCTGCCGACCATCGCCATCGCGCGATCGCCCGCGGTGATCGGTGACACGATGCAGTGCCCGACGAACCACACGTCCTTGCCGATCGACATCGGCTTCTCGCCGAGGAAGCGGCAGCCCTCGAGCGTGTCGCCGTACTTGATGTGGCTCCACAGCTGCGAGTGCGCGCCGACGCCGCAGTTGTCGCCGATGGTCATGCCGCCGATCGCGTCGATGATGCAGTACTGGCCGATCCACGCGTTGTGGCCGATGCGGCACGGGCGCGCGCCGTGGACGTTGGTGTGGTGGTGGATCTTGCCGTAGTCGCCCAGCGCGAAGTCGTCGCAGCGGATCTGCACGCTGTCGCCGACGTAGCAGTGATCACCGAGGGCGATCCGGCGCGCGCGGCCGCCGTCCGCGCCGCACAGGATCGCGCCGGGGTGGATCACGGTGCCGGTGCCGAGCTGGACCTCGTCGGCGTCGATGCGAGCTTGCACGGCTTGCAGCGTCGCGCAGGTCCTGCGTCGGTCGCAAGTACGGACGCCCGGTGTCGACGGTGGTCCGGGCGGTTGCGCGACGTGAGCGTGCCCGCGCACACCCCTCGCGGAACGGGAGACGAATGCGGTTGCGACCGCTCCTCCGCGGGAGCCACGATGAAGTTGGGAGAGTCCGCGGTACCACCGAAAAAAACACGCTACTCGGGAGGTCGTCATGGTGACTCACGCTCCGACCAGCTCCGCGCGCCGCATCGTCGCATCGAGCACGCGCATGCGCCCACGCCACATCTGCCGCGCGTGCGGCGGCCGCTTCGTCGCACGCCCGGGCGAACACCTCGCGGCGGTGTTCTGCGCAGCGTGCCTCGATCAGGCCGACGATCCGGTCACCGCCGAGCACGCCTGGGATCTCGGCGGCGGTGATTGAAGGATTTTTCCGTCGCGACTGGACGGTCGACGTAGATCGAGGCGTGGCGGCGTCAGGTTGGGTCCTTTTCGGATGATCTCCGTCGATGACCTCCCTAGACTGGATCACGGGAGGCACTTCGACCATGGGAGACGAGCGCAGGCGTCACATGCGCGCCGACACCGAGCTCGGCGCGAGGATCCACGCGGTCGGGGCCACGGTGCGCGGTCGCAGCATCGACCTGTCGCTCGGGGGCGTGAAGGTGCGGCGTGTCGATGACGCCGTGCCGTGCCCGGCGGTGGGCTCAGCGGCGCTGATCGAGCTGGAGCTGGGCCCGGGCGGATGGATCGCCCAGGACGGACGCGTCATCCGCTGCGACTTCAACGACCTCGTGCTGCAGTTCGATCCGCTGGCCGACGAGGTCGCGCAGCTGATCGGCGCGGAGGTCCACACCGCGATGGCCGCGCGCAGCCGACCGCGGCTGCTGGTGGTCGATCCGTCGCCGGATCGCCGTCACCACATCGCCGAGCGCCTGCGCGCGGCCGGCTGCGATCCCTACGAGGCGGCGACGCCGCTCGAGGCGATCGACCTGATCGAGCGCCCGTCGAACCACATCACCGGCGTGGCTGTCGCGGAGCACCTGACCCAGACCGACGGCGACGAGCTGTGCGACTTCGTCGCCGAGACCAACCCGGGCATCAAGCTGGCGCTGATCGCCGACGCGCTGATCGGCGAGCCCACCGATCGCCGGAGCCGCCGCACCGACCAGCTCCCCGCGGTCGACGCCACCAGCGACGACTCGCTCGATCGATCGCTGCGCGGCTTCGTCGACGCGGTGCACACGCCGCCGCCGCGCGTGCCGCCGCGCCGGTGAGTCAGCGCGCGCCCGCCGCGGTCCACACGTCGCCGCGCCGGTGAGTCAGCGCGCGCCCGCCGCGGTCCACACGTCGCCGCGCCGGTGAGTCAGCGCGCGCCCGCCGCGGTCCACACGTCGCCGCGCCGGTGAGTCAGCGCGCGCCCGCCGCGGTCCACACGTCGCCGCGCCGGTGAGTCAGCGCGCGCCCGCCGCGGCCGGCGCCGACGTGGGCGTTGGCGCCGCGGCGAACACGACCCGCGCCGACAGCGGGTAGGTCCACGCCAGCATCGTGACGACCACGGCGATCGCCTTGCCGACGAGCAGCGGCAGGCCGGCCGCGCCGAGCGCCGCGACCGCGAGGCCGCTGACGACCGCGCCGCCGCCCACGACGATCACGCCGTAGCGGAGCGCCTGCCCGACCCACGCGCGGTCGCGCGCGGCGAACACCCAGGCGCGCGTGATCGCGAAGTTGACCGCGCCGCCGACCAGGCACCCCAGCGCCGCCGCCACGCCCGCGACCAGGCCCGCGCCGTGGACCAGCGCCAGGAGCACCGCGGTGTCGACGCAGGTCGCGACGCCGCTGGCGACCAGCTGGCGGAGCGGGCCCGGCAGCCGCGCCCACGCCCGGCGGAGCGGCGCGCCGCTCACGACCGCCTCGCGGTGACGCGCCGGGCGAGCCACGGCGGCGGGCTGCGCACGTCGAAGATCTCGACCTCGCCGACGGTGAGGATCGCCGGGTAGCGCGCGCGGAACCACGCGCGGTCGGCGCCGAAGTCGCGGACCTCGCCGGGGCCGACGTAGACGTGGGTGACGCCGAGGTGCTCGATCAACCGCGCGGCGCCGGGCGCGCCCTGGAAGATCGCGCGCTCGTCGCGCTCGAGCGCGCGCGTGTCGTGCCCGTGGGTCCACTGCCAGCCGCGATAGCCCATGACGATCGCGCGCCCGGCCAGCATCGGCACGACGTGGTTGTGCTGATCGGCGGTGAGCACGCGCGCGCGGGCGGGCACGACCGCGCGGATCTGCCGGGCCAGCGCGAGGTCCGCGGTCGACGCGAGCTGATCGTGCTGATCGAGCTCGCGCGCCAGGGTCAGCGCGCCGGCGCCGGTCGCGGCGATCAGCACGACGCCGACCGCGCCGCGGGCCAGCGCGCCGCGCTCGAGCAGCGCCGCGAGCGCGCCGGCGGTCAGCACCGCGCCGAACATGAACGCGTAGGCCAGCAGCTTGATGTTGTCCCAGGCGTTGGGCTGGAACTGATACAGGTTCGCGGTGACGAACAGCCCGAGCGCGCCGAGCCCGAGCACCCGCGCGTAGCTGCCGCGGCCGCGCCGCCAGGTCACCAGCGCGGTCACCGGCGCCAGCAGCGCCAGCGCGCCGAGGCTGCGCAGCCAGAACCAGCCGAACCCAGCCGCGCCGCGCGGCGCCAGCCAGCCGAGCCGCCAGCCGCCGAAGGACGCGTGCCACCCGCCGCCGAGCTGCCACGCGAGCTGGGGCGCGGCGAGCGCGCCCGCCACCGCGAGCGCCAGCCACCACGGCCGCGCCGCGCGCCCCATCCGCGCGGTGCGGACGGCCACCGTCAGCGCCAGCAGGCCCATCAGCACGATGAACGAGTGCACGTGCACCAGCGGCAGCGCGCCGATCAGGACCGCGGCCACCAGCGGCGCCCGCGGCTGCTCGTCCTCGGCGCCGGCCCGCAGCGCCCACACCGCGGCCCACGCCGCCGGCAGCGCCGCCAGGAGCGCTCGCTGCGGCAGCAGCAGATCGGCGACGAAGTTCGACCACACCAGCCCGCGCGCGGGATCGTTGGCGTAGCTGGGCAGGCGCGCGAGCTCGGCCGGCGCGCCGTGCGCGCGCAGATCCGCGACCGCGTACCACAGCCCGACCGCCGAGCCCGACAGCACGATCAGCCACACCGCGATCGTCGCCGCGGCCCGGCGCCGGAACAGCCGCACCGCGACCGCCTGGATCAGCGCGAACCCGGTCATCGCCGTCGCCCAGCCGGTCAGCGCGAACGCGGTCGACAGCGACCAGCCGCCGCGCACCAGGCACGCCACCAGGAAGTCGCCGAGGAACGGGTAGGTCAACGGCGCGCCCGCGGTGATCGGCGAGCGCAGATCGACCGGGCCGCTGGCGAAGTGGTTGGCGAGCGTCGCGTGCAGCGCCAGGTCGCCCCAGGTCGAGCCGCCCGAGTACAGGCCGCCGCCCTCGACGTGGAGCATGTGGCCGTGGAACCCGAGCGCCAGCACCAGCGCCAGCGCCGCCCACGACAGCGCGCTGGTGCCCGGCAGCGCGGGGCCTGGACGTCGCGCGACGCCGCGCCCGAGCGCGAGGCCGAGCCCGGCCAGGGCCGCGGTCGCGAGCGGCAGGCCGAGCGCGAAGCCCAGCGCCCACGACGCCAGGAACCAGCACCACGGCGCCGCGGTCAGCGCCAGCGCCGCCGCCAGGGCCACGGTCTCGAGCGGGGTCAGCGTCCAGCCCAGGCGCCGGACCGCGCCGCGCCCGAACAGCGCCGCGCCGACGATCAACGCCAGCCCGAGCACGTCAGCCGACCCCGGGCTCGCCCGCGGGCAGCCCCAAGGTCGGCCGGCCCCGCCGCAGCCACGACCAGCGGATGCGCATCAGGTCGACCACCATCCGGGCCGCGTCGATGCCGGGCCGGACCTTCGAGCCGTCGACGTGGGTCCACGCGACCGGGATCTCGTCGACGCGGAACCGGCCGCACGCCAGCTCGAGCAGCTCGACGTCGAAGGCGAACCCGGTGAGCGTGAGCTCGCGGAACAGCGCCCGGGCGACCGCGCCGCGGAACAGCTTGAAGCCGCACTGCGTGTCGCGGATCGAGGCGACCGCGCGGAAGCCGAGCGCGCGCACGACCCAGTGGAAGCCGCGGCCCTGGATCCGCCGCAGGAGCGGCTGCGTGCGCGCGACGTCGCCCGGCGCCGCGCGCGAGCCGATCGCCACGTCGGCGCCGTCGCGCAGCCCCCGCTCGAGCCGCACGACCTCGCCGATCGGCGTCGACAGATCGGCGTCGCTGAACAGCACCAGCGCGCCGCGGCTGGCCAGCACGCCGGCCCGCACCGCCGCGCCCTTGCCGGCGTTGGCCGACAGGCGCACCAGGCGCACGCTGGCGCAGCCCGCGGCCACCTCCTCGACCACCGCCGCCGTGCGATCGCGCGAGCCGTCATCGACGACGATGATCTCGAACCGGGCCCAGCGGGCGGTGGCGTAGGCGACCACCCGCGCCAGCGTCGGCGCGATCCGGGCGGCCTCGTTGTACGCGGGGATGACGATCGACATGGTCGGGGTCGAGGTGCTCATGCTCACCCTCGATTGCAACCACCACGCCGAGTCCGGATCCCGGACGATCGCGCACTTGCCGGCGGAGGTGCCGACCGCGGCCTGCAGTCCGCGGGCGCGCACCGTCAGCGCCCCGCCAGCGCGGTCGGGACCGGCGCGCGCTCGATCGACGCGAACTCGCCGCGCGCGATCCGGGCCGCGAGCGCCTGGCCGAAGCGGTCCCGGCGGAAGTAGATGAACGCCGGCTGGGCGGAGTCGCGCAGCTGCGCCGGCCGCCGCAGGTAGGCGTGGCGCAGGCGCGCCTCGACCTGCGCGGACCGATCGACCGCGACGATCAGCACGTCCTCGTCCCCGGTCGCCGCCCACCGGGTCCGCGGGTAGCGCGTCAGCGACCACGCCAGCGGCCACTGCGCGTCGTGCTCGACCGCGACGGTGATGCGGCGCGCGCCGAGCCGCGCCGCGCCGGCCTCGATCAGGGGGAACCAGCGGTTGTAGTCGGCGTCGGTGTGGACGTACGCCAGCGCCTCGCGCTTGTCCGCCGGCCGGACGAACGACGCGCGCGCGGTGATCGCCAGCGCCGGCACCAGCGCCACCGCCACCGCGGCGACCGTCCCGAGCCGCGCCGACACCTCGGCCGCCAGCACGCGCCCGAGCACGACCGCGCCGTGGCCGGCCGGGAGCGCCAGGAGCGCCAGCCAGCTCATCGGCAGCCACGGCATCTTGTAGGCGATGGCCGAGTACGCGGCCAGCATGCCGAACCCGACCAGACCGGGCCCGCGGATCGCGCGCTCGCGGAAGCCCGCGACCAGGCCGACCGCGGCCAGCAGGTACAGCACCAGCTCGTAGCGGACGCCGAGGTGCAGGTAGTAGCAGGCGTCCTTGACGTGCCCGCCGTGGCTGGTGCCGGTGTCGCGCCAGACGAAGTACGCGCGGACCGAGCGCTGGAGCTGCGCGGTCAGCGTGCCCGGCGCCTGGAAGAACCCGGTGAAGAGCGCGACGTGGATCGCCAGCATCACCGCGACGCACGCCAGCGCGATCGCCGGCACCCGCCACGACCACCGCGGGCGGTGCCCGAGCACCATCAGCCGCCGCGCGCGGATCGACTCGACGACGACCTCACCCACGAGCCACGGGCCGGCCACCGCCAGGAACAACACCGTGGTCTCCTTGGTCGCGACCATCAGCGCGACGACGGCCGCGCCCAGCAGCAGCCAGCGGCCGCGGGTGCTGGCTGCCCACCGCAGGGTGCAGGCTGCAGCCAGCAGCCCGAGCCCGGCCAGCAGGGTCTCGTGGATGGCGTAGCGGGCGTAGTAGACCAGGGTCGGCGAGGTCGCGAGCAGCGCGCACGCGGCCAGCGCCCGGGCCGCGCCGAGCTGGCGGCGCACCACGAGCGGCACGAAGCACAGCGCGACGCCGAGCAGCGCGCCGGGGAGCCGCAGCTGCCACAGCCCGAAACCGAAGACCTTCCGCGCCCCTGCGAGCAGGTAGAAGTACGACGGCCCGTGGTAGTTGCCGGGGTCGTAGGCGTAGAAGCCCTTCTTGAGCATCCCCTCGACGAACCAGCCGTTGACGCCCTCGTCGTGGTGCGGCGGCCGCAGCTCGAGGTCCCACAGCCGGAGGAAGGCGGCGACGCCGAGGATCACAACGCACAGAAGCCAGGCGCGGCGAGTCATCGCCTCCTGGCTTCAGCACGAAGCGTGCCGGGCGAGCGTCGCCCGGGCACGTGGGCCTGACCTCAGACCGGCGACCCCGAGGGCGACGGGCTCGCGCTCGGCGACGGCGCGGGCGTGGCGCTCGCGGTCGGCGACGGCGCCGGCGTCGACACCGGCGTCGCGGTCGGCACCGGCGTCGCGCTCGCGGTCGGCGACGGCAGCGGCGTCGCGCTGGCGGTCGCGGTCGCCGTCGGCGTCGGCGTCGGCGGGCACGCGGTGCAGGTGCCGGTGCAGAGCGCGGTCACGCCGCCGGTCAGGCTGTACGTCCAGCAGCGGTTGTTGTAGGCGCAGGCCAGGATGCTGGTGATGACCACCAGGCCGCAGACCGTGATGCCGACGATGGCGACGATCGCCGCCGGGCCCAGCACGATCTGGATCGCGTGGTGGTTGTTCCCACCGGTGTGGGTGTAGCGGTACTCGATCCCGTCGGCGCCCTCGATCAGGAACTCGACGCCAGTGTCGGTCCGCGTGGTGTCGGAGATCCGGAGCCGGTTGCCGTCGACCTCGAGCCAGTCACCGGTCTCGTCGTGGACCGGCGTCGGCATCATCGCGGCGTCGAGCGTCGCGGGGTACTCGATGTCCTGCATGTGCACGACCCCGCTGGCGTCGGTGATGACCATCTGCCCGTGGAACAGATCGTCGCCTTCGACGCGCTGGGCGTTGACGACGGCGTGGTAGCCGCTGGCGTCGAACTCGATGCGCGCCTCCTCGATCACCTTGGGCGCGCCCTCGGTCACGTCGTCGACCGGATCTTGGGGGCTGGTGCAGCCCGCGGTGGCGACGCTGAGCGACAGCGCGACGGCCAGCGCACGCATGGCGAGCCCGATTCGCGAAGACTTCTTGGACTTGGTTTGGTTGAGCATGCACCGCGCTTCTGCACGGTCGATGCCACGAGCGATGCGCGCGCGCGCGTCACCGCGACGCGCCCAGGCGCCGCGGCCACCGGGCGCTGCGGTACGCAGCCCGCAAGCCGCAGGCTGGCAGTCGCGGCGCACGCGCGCGTCGACGCGCGGACGCATCGACACGCGGACCGGATCGCTGCACGGGGGTGGCACGGCCCTTGATATCGAGGTCGGTCATGACCAAAGCCATCATCCCACTCGTCGTCGTCCTCGCGCTCGTCGGCTGCCTCGAGCGCACGACCGCACCGCCGGGCGAGATCGCGCCGCGCGATCAACAAGCGCAGCCAAACCTCGACACCTTCATCTACGTCGACGAGGTCGGCACGGCCAACCAGGCCGGCTGCGACGTCGTCGGCGGGAGCTGCGGCGCCGGCGGCCAATGCTGCGACGTCCACGACGACTGCATCGATCGCGAGTGCTCGGAGGGACACAAGGCGGTCGGCGGCTGCACGCCGGCACAGATCGCTGCCGGTGAGTGCACCGCGGCGTGCAGGCAGTGCCACACCGACGTGTCCTGGTGCTCGCTGCGCTGCCGGACGCTCGGCGGCGCCGACTGCGGGCCCAGCGCGTGCTGCGGCGACCCGGCCGATCCCAACGACGACACCTGCGGTGAGGAGCAGGCCTGCTACGACCGGACCAAGAACCCGCCCGAGCTGATCACCGATCCATGCGAGTGCGAGCGCCGCGGCATCGACCTCACGCCGTCGCCGGGTCGGCCCGAGGGCCACTGCTGCGACGCCACCGGCTGGGGCTGCTGCGCCGCCGAGGGCGAGACGCCCGGCCCCGGCGGCGGCGCGTGCTGCGCGGGGCTGCAGCTCGGCGCGGAGGGCTGCGAGCCGATCCCGCCGCCGCCGACCCCGTCCCCGTCCCCGACGGTGACCCCGACCCCGCCGCCGCCGTCCCCGTCCCCGACCGCGACCCCGTCCCCGACCCCGTCCCCGACCGCGACCCCGGCCCCGACCGCGACCCCGACCGCGACCCCGACCGCGACCCCGTCCCCGACCGCGACCCCGTCCCCGACCGCGACCCCGTCCCCGATCCCGTCCCCGTCGCCGCTGTCGTCGCCGTCCCCGTCGCTCGTGCGGCCGTCCTGACCGCGCACGGCGTCGCTGCGAGCGGGCGCCCGCGATCTGCGGGCGCGCGCCGGCACCGCGGCGGCACCACGCCCGCGCGCGCGCGCCGGCCGACCACCGCGGCCGCGGCACGGGCGCTGCAGTCTCGAGTCGCCATGCGCCGACTCATCCCCGTCCTCATCGCGATCCTGGGTGCCTGCTACGCCGAAGGGCCCGCCGTCGATCAGTCGCTCGACCCGCTGACCAAGCAGGAGTGCAACGACCTGGGCGATCCCTACGCGGGCTGCCCGGCGTTCACGCCGACCGCCGCGGCCTGCGCCGGCCCGTCGGCGGGCAAGAAGTGGAATGCGAACTGGACCAACGGCAAGCCGATCTGTCTGGGCTTCGGCAAGGACATCGACGACTGCGACTGCAACCGCCTCGACGTCCCGCCGGCCGACTACGACAAGTGCCTGAACGAGCGCTTCATCAAGTGCGGCGAGGCCGGGCTCTTGCCGGGGCAGGCCCCGATCCCGGCGGGCCAGACCGTCGCCGCCGACATGTGCTTCGTGACCGCCAAGGACAAGGTGAAGTGCGAGTACCTGCCCAAGGACGGCGACGGCGACCCGCGCTGGCCTGACAACCCGGGCGACAAGGACGCGCCGACGACCCGCGAGATGTGCGAGCTCGGGCCGCCGGATGCCGCCTCGGTCAAGGCCTGTCGCAAGAAGGCGTCGTGCGGCGCCAAGGGCAAGAAGGTCGGCTGCACGTGCATGCCGTGCGACGTCTACGCGCTGACCGACGACCTCGGCGCCGGCTCGGGTTCCGGCGGCGGCTCCGGATCGGGCGGCGAGGCGTGCGTCGACGACTGCGAGTTCGAGGTCGCGTCCGACCCGGCGTGCGCGCCCGAGCCGGTGTGCTCGCCGACCCCGACGCCCTCCCCCACCGCCTCGCCGACGCCGTGGCCGTCCGCGACCCCGACGCCCTCCCCCACCGCCTCGCCGACGCCGTGGCCCTCCGCGACCCCGACGCCCTCCCCCACCGCCTCGCCGACGCCGTGGCCCTCCGCGACCCCGACGCCCTCCCCCACCGCCTCGCCGACGCCGTGGCCGTCCGCGACCCCGACGCCCTCCGCCACCGCCTCGCCGACGCCGTGGCCCTCCGCGACCCCGTGATCACGGCGCCAGCTCGAGCGGCGATCACGCGGCGGCGCGGGCGTCGTCGATCGCCGCGATCACGCGCGCGAGGCCGTTGACCACGAACAGGTGCACGGCGCCGTCGGTGGTCGCCAGCCGCAGGCGCGTGCGCAGGCCGCCGTTGAACGGGTGCCAGGTCCGCGGCGCGCGGCCGACCTCGGTCAGCGCGGCGAACGGCACGCTCCAGACCCGGCTGCCGAGCGCCCGATCGACCCGACTGGGCCGGAACCGCAGCCGCCGGTCGGTCAGCTCGAGCTTCCCGCCGGCGCTGCTGTTGGCCGAGCTGTGGTTCGCCAGCCACGTGGCGCTGACGACCTCACCGGCCTCGAGCTCGGCCCCGGGGATCCACCAGTCGGTGAAGCCCACGGGCGCTAGACCATCTCCATGAACATCGTCGTCGGATCCTCGAGCAGGCCCTTCACGTCCTGGAGGAACATCGCGCCGTCCCAGCCGTCGGCGAGGCGGTGATCCACCGAGATCGACAGGTTCATGAGCTGGCGGATCACGATCTGGCCGCCGCGGACCGCCGGCTTCTCGTCGATCTTGTGCACGCCGACCACCGCCACCTCGGGGAAGTTGATGATCGGCGTGGCCAGCACGCCGCCGAGCTTGCCCAGCGAGCTGATCGTGAACGTCGAGCCGGTCAGCTCCTCGCGGGTCGCGGTGCCGGCGCGCACGGCCTCGCCCAGCCGCTCGATCTCCTTGCTGAGATCGAAGATCGAGCGCTGGTCGGCGTCGCGCACCACCGAGACCACCAGGCCCTGCGGGCCCTGGGCCGCGATGCCCACGTGGTAGTACTTCTTGCGGACGATCTCCTGGGTGGTCTCGTCGAGCGACGCGTTGAGCATCGGCCACTTCTTCAGGCCCGACACGACCGCCTTGACGATGAACGGCAGGTAGTTGAGCTTGACGCCGCGATCGGCCGCGCGGGTCTTGGCGCGCTCGCGCACCGCGACCAGCTCGGTCATGTCGATCTCCTCGACGTACGTGAAGTGGGCCGCGGTCTGCTTGGACCGGGTCATCGACTCGGCGATGCGCTTGCGCATGCCGCGCAGCGGGATCCGCTCCTCGTCGCCGCCGCGCGCGATCGCGATCGGCGTGAACGCCTTGGCCGCCGGCGCGGCCGCGGTGAGCGTGGGCATCGCCATCGTCGTGCCGGCGGCGGCGTAGACCTTGACGTCGTCGCTGGTGACCCGCCCGCGCTTGCCGGTCGGGGTCACGCGGCCGAGCGCGACGCCGAGCTGCCGGGCCAGCCGGCGCGTGGCCGGGGTCGCCAGCACGCGCGCCTGCGCGCCCGAGGCGTCGACCACCTCGATCCGCGCCGGTGGCGTCGCCGGCAGCGCCTCGGGCAGGTGGCCGGCCAGCTGCAGCTGCGGCGCCGGCGAGCGCGCGGGCGCGGTGGCGCTGGCGGCGTGGGCGTGGCCGTGGCCGTTGCCACCGGCGCTGGCGCCAGCGCCGTCGTCGATCACCAGCAGCACGTCGCCGACCGGGCAGATCTGCCCCTCGCCGTAGTTGATCGCCGCGATCGTGCCGGCGCGCGGCGACGGGATCTCGACGGTGGCCTTGTCGGTCATGATCTCGACGATCGGCTGGTCGAGCTTGACCACGTCGCCGACCTTGACCTTCCACGACACGATCTCGCCTTCGACGACGCCCTCGCCGATGTCGGGCAGATGGAACTCGAAGGCCATGTCACCACTCCAGGGTCTGGCGGATCGCGCCGAGGACGCGATCGGCGTTGGGCATGTACTCGTGCTCGAGCGTGTACGGGAACGGCGTGTCGAACCCGTGACGCGGGTGATCGGCGCCTCGAGGTGCTCGAGCGCGCGCTCCTGGATCGAGGCGATCAGCTCGGCGCCGAAGCCGCAGGTCTTGGGGGCCTCGTGGACGATCACGCACCGGCCGGTCTTCTTGACCGACGCCAGGATCCCGTCGATGTCGAACGGCATCAGCGACCGCAGGTCGAGGACCTCGACCGAGATCCCGGCGGCCTCGGCCTTGGCCGCGGTCTCCTCGGCGATCGAGACCATGCCGCTCCAGGCGATCAGCGTCACCTGGGTGCCGGGGCGGGTCACCGCCAGCTTGCCCAGCTCGAGGGTGTAGTCGCCCTCGGGCACCTCGCCCTTGCTGGCGCGGTAGATGCGCTTGGGCTCCATGAACAGGATCGGGTCGTTCTGGCGCATCGACGCCAGCAGCAGGCCCTTGGCGTCGTACGGGTTCGACGGCGCGATCACCTTGAGGCCGGGCGTGTGGATGAACAGCGCCTCGGGCGACTGCGAGTGGTAGTGGCCGCCGCGGATGCCGCCGCCGACCGGCGTGCGGATGATGACCGGGCACGGGTACTGGCCGCCCGAGCGGTACCGGAACTTCGCCAGCTCGTTCACGATCTGATCGAACGCCGGGAAGATGAAGTCGCCGAACTGGATCTCCGGCACCGGCCGCAGGCCGTACAGGGCCATGCCGATCGCGGTGCCGATGATGCCGGCCTCGGCCAGCGGCGTGTCGATGACGCGCTCGCCGCCGAACTCCTCGAACAGGCCGCTGGTGGCGCGGAACACGCCACCGAACTTGCCGACGTCCTCGCCGAGCACGACGGTCTTGGGCTCCAGGCGCATCTGCAAGCGCAGCGCGTCGTTGACGGCCTGGATGATGTTCATGACGGGCATGGGATGGTCCTCGACTAGCCGTGGTGATGCGGAGACTTGGTGCGGGCCTGGGCCATGAGCCAGGCCTTCTGCTCGCGGATGTGCCAGGGCATGTCCTCGTAGACGTCGTCGAACATGCTCTCGACCGGCGGCGGCGGGGTCGCGTCGGACTCGGCCAGGGCGTCGGTGATCTCCTGGTTGTAGCGCTCGCCCAGCTGCTTCTCCTCGGCCTCGTCCCACAGCCCGCGGAACTTCATGTAGTTGCGCAGCCGGTTGAGCGGGTCGCGCTTCTCCCAGATCTCGGGCTCCTTGGGATCGCGGTAGACCGACGGGTCGTCCGAGCTCGAGTGGCCCTGGACCCGGTAGGTCAGCGCCTCGATCAGCGTCGGGCCCTCGCCGGCGCGGGCCCGGTCGATCGCCTCCTGCGCGACCTGCAGCACCGCCAGCATGTCGTTGCCGTCGACGCGGACGCCGGGCATGCCGTAGCCGACCGCCTTCGCGGCGAAGCTCTTGGCCGCGCACTGCTTGGCCGCCGACACGCTGATCGCCCAGCCGTTGTTGCGGCAGACGAACACGCACGGCGCCTTCCAGACGCCCGCGAAGTTCATGCCGACGTGGAACTCGCCGGTCGAGGACGTGCCCTCGCCGAAGTACACCATCGAGACGTCGTCCTTGCCCAGCACCTTGGCGGCGTAGGCCGAGCCGACCGCCTGCGGGATCTGGGTGCCGACCGGCGAGCTGATCGACACCAGGTTCAGCCAGCTGGCCGAGTGGTGCACCGGCATCTGCCGGCCCTTGACCGGATCGTTGGCGTTGCCGAACAGCTGGTTGACGAACTGCCGGATCGTGTAGCCCCGCCAGAACCACGCGCCCTGCTCGCGGTAGCTTGGGTAGATCCAGTCGCTGGCCCGGAGCTGGGCCACCGCGAAGTGGGTGGCCTCCTCGCCGATCGCCTTCATGTAGAAGCCGAGGCGGCCCTGGCGCTGGAGCCGCATCATGCGGTCGTCCATGATGCGCACCAGCGACATCTTGTCGAAGATGGTGCGCAGCAGGTCGTCGGCGACGTCGGGGACGCGGGCTCCGGGGAGCACGCGGCCATCGTCGTCGAGTACGCGGCGCAGGTCGTCCTGAGCTTGCACGGCTACCATGGGGCCTCCGCGCCGAGCGGGTCGGCGGTGAGAAATCGGGCGGGGTCGTGGTGCGACGCGGAGGTCCGCGTCGCGGACGGTGTAGCGAGTGGCGTCCGCACGTGTCAAGGCGACGGGCCCGCATCTGCCTGCGTCGCCGGTTGCGCACGCGTCGCGCCGCGGTGCGCTATGGTCCGACCCGGAGGATCGATGCTGACGATCTTGATCATCGCGGCGCTCGTGGTCGCCGTCGGCGGCGCCGGGGCGGGCGCGGTCGCGTACCGGAACGAGCAGAAGCGCCGCGGGCTCGGCGGCGATGGCCAGCGCGCGCTGCCGGCCGTGGGCGACACGCTGATCGAGCGCGGCCTGCGCGAGCTGCGCGTGGGCGACGTCGTGACGGTCGACGGCAAGGACCTCCTGTGCGAGGGCGCGATCGCCTACGACGAGGACGGCCACCGCTGGGTCGGCGCGCGCCTCGTCGACGGCCAGCACGTGGTCTGGTGCGTCGTCGGGATCGAGCGGGTCGGCTCCCAGGTCGTGCGCATGCTCCGCCCCGACCCGACCGACGTCGCCGGCTACCCGCCCGAGGTGCTGGTGATCGGCGAGGTCCGGTTCTCCCTCGACAAGCGCGGCACCGCGACCTGCAAGGTCACCGGCGACGTGGGCAACCTGCTGGGCGCGCGCGCCGCCGCGCCCGGGGGCACGGTCGAGCGCTGCCGCTGGTGGCTCTACCAGTCGTCGGGCGACGACACCGCGATGATCGAGCAGTGGGGCAGCGACTACCGCGTGCTGCGCGGCACCAAGGTCGCGGGCGACACGATCGACCTGATCCCGGGCTCGTGAGGCGCGGTCGATCGGCTCGCGGGCTCGTGATGCGCGGCGCGCTGGCGGTGGGGCCGCTGGTGGCCGCCTGCGGCGGCGGCTCGGCGCCGACGACGATCGGCAATCGCGCCCCGACCGCGGCGCCGCCTGGGGCGGCGTGGGTCTGCCCGGCCGGGGCCGACCTCGAGGTCGACCTCGACGGCGACGGCCGGGTCGATCGCGTGCGGCTGGCGCCGGCGGCCGACACCGTCGCGTGCCTGGAGATCCACGCGACCGCCGCGCCGACGCTGGTGTGCCGCGCGATGCCCCCGACGACGATCGATCAGGTCGAGCTCATCGACGGCCACGCCGAGGCGGTCGGGGTCGCCGCGTGCGACCCGATGGGCGTGCCGGTGCGGCTGGTCACCGCCGCCGACCCCGCGCGCGGGCCGATCCGGCGCCGGCCGCTCGAGCTCCTCGGTGACGCCGCGCCGGCGGGGGTAGCGCTGTGGCTCGCCGGCCCCGACGCCACCGCGGCGATCGCCTGGCGCGACCGCTGGGTCTGGATCGACCTCGGCTATTGAGCGGCGCGGGCGCGCCGCGTTCGGTCGAGCGCCGCGCAGGTGCTACGGTGCGCCGATGCTCCGCGGCGCGTCGCTCATCGGGTTGCTCATCGGGCTCGTGGGCGTCGCCGCGTGCGGGCCGGGGTCGTCGGCCAAGCCCACCGGCACGCCCACCGATCCGGTCGCGGTGTGCGAGCGCGTGGCCGACGTGTGCCGGCTCGACGGCAACCGCCTGGGCGTCTGCGTCCACCGCCCGGGCAGCGCCGGCCTGGCCTGCGCGTCGCAGCACTGAGCCAGCACGGCGCCCGCACGGCGCCAGCACGGCGCCAGCGCGGGCGGCGGGTTCAGCGGGCGTCGCTCACGGCAGGCGCTTCATCGGCGGCGTCTCGATCACGAACGCCTGGATCGGCGCCTCGCCGACCTCGACCACCCGGCAGCGGACCTCGAGATCGTCGGCGGCGACCAGCGGCGCCATGAAGGCGCGGTCGCGCAGGTCGCCGGCGAACGGGATCACGCAGATGGTGAGCGGCCCGGGCGGGATCGCCCCGACCCGGGCGTGGATGTCGTCCGGCAGGTAGCGCCCGGCGCCGGCGCTCGTGCGGGTGGCCTCGACCACCGGCGCGGCGTTGAGGCCGATCAACGTCCGCCCGTGCGCGAGCGCCGCCCAGACGCCCGCCGCGGTCGTCGGCAACCGCGCGACGCGGCCCGGCGCCACCAGCACCCGCGCGGTCGGGATCGTGCCGGATCGCTCGGCCCGGACGATGATGTCGACGACCTTGCCGCGCAGGTCGACCGCGAGCTCCAGCGCGGCGTCGCGCCCCGCGGTCAGCGTGGTCGTCGCGAGCTGCATGGCCCCGTCGCCGAGCGCGCTCGACGTCACGACCCCGTACGAGACCGGCCCGGCGGGGACCCGATCGATCACCCAGGCGTCGTCGCCGTCGCGGCGGCCGAAGATCTGCAAGATCCGACCGCGGTCGACGAAGTTGACCACGACCCCGACCGCCCGGCCGGTGCCGGCCAGGCGGAGCTCGCGGGGCGCGTCGGCCGCGGCCGCGGCGGGCGGGTTGACCACCGCGTGCACGCGCAGGCGCGCCGTCGCGACCAGGCGCAGATCGACGTCGTCGCCGTCGACGCGCACCGGGCGCGCGGCCTCGGTCGCGGTGATCGCGTACACGACCGAGCCCGGGCTGGCGCGCAGCTCGAATCGACCCGCGGCGTCGGTGGTGGCGCGCGCGGTCCAGGTCGAGCCATCGCTCAGGGGGACGCCGTCGGCGGGCGCGACCAGGGAGGTCGCCGCGAACACCTGCGCGCCGACGACCGGGGCGCCGTCCGGCCCCCGGACCCGACCGCGCACCGCGCGCGCGTCGGCCGGGGCCTCGGCCTCGGGCACCGCCGCCATGCCGAGGTCGATCATCGCCCGGGCGGCCGCGGGATCGCGATCGAGCGTGAACAGGCCGAGCTGCATGCGCATCCGGCCGGTCATCGGGTGGTCGGGGCCGAACGCGGTGGCGGTCTGGGCCAGGGCGAGCTCGGCCAGGGCGTAGGCGCGGTCGAGATCGCCGTCGGCGCCGCGCGCCATCCGGTACGCGGCGGCGACCGACGCGGTGTGGGCCGCGCGCCGGGCGTCGCGGACCTCGACGAACGTGGCCAGCGCGCGCTCGGTGCGCGCGATCGCCGTGTCGTAGTCGCCGGTCTCGCCGTCGATCTGCGCCAGCGTGCTGTCGAGCGCGGCCCGCAACGAGCGATCGTCGCCGGCGCGCTGGATCGCGGCGTCGGCGGCGGTGGCGCGGCGCTGGATCTCCGCGAGATCGGACGAGCGCGAGATCGCGCACTCGAGCAGGCCGATCTGCGCCATGGCCCGGATGCCGTCGGCGCCGGCGGCCTCGGCCGCGGTGGCGGTGTCCTCGTACAGCGGCGCGGCCGCGGCGCAGTCGCCGGCGACGTGGACGACCGAGGCCTCGGCCTGGAGCGCGATCGCGAGGGCCGGCGCGTAGTCGATCTGGCGGGCCTGGGCCACCGCGCCCTCGGCGATCGCGCGCGCCGCCTTGGGGTTGGGGCCGCGGGCCACCATCCCGGCGGTCGAGGCCGCGCGGACCACCTCGCTGAACGCCGCCCGCGTGGCAGGATCGGTCGGCAGCGGTGGCATCGCGGTGCGGCGACCGCTGCGGCAAGCGTCGGGCTCCGGCACCATCTCACGCCAGGCCTCGTCGGGGATCGCGTCGATCGGGAGCTGCCCGAGCATCTCGGTCAGCGCCGCGAACTCGTCGCGCAGCCCGGCGAGGCACGTGAGCCGCCCGTGGTAGGTGCGCTCGCCCGGCGCGGCGCAGGTGGTCGCGCGCTCGGCCTTCCAGCGGGCCGCGAAGCTGTCGAACAACGGGCGGGCGGTGCCCCAGCGCGCGTCGCCGAGGTGGGCCGCCAGCGCCGCGGCCTGCGTCGGGGACCAGACGAGATCGAGATCGCGGTCGGTGAGCGCGCACGCCACCCCCGCCGGCGTGGCCTGGCGGCTGCGCTCGCGCAGCGCGAACGCGCCGCCGGTGACGATCACGACCGCGCCGACCGCGGCCACCAGCGCGAGCTGGCGCGGCCGTCGCACGCGCCGATCGAGCGCGGCCAGGAGCGCGGTCATGTCGGGCCAGCGCGCGGCGGCGTCGCGGGCCAGCGCGCGCTGCAGCACCGAGCGCACCGAGCGCGGCAGCGCGCCCACGTCGGGCGCGCCGCGCTCGACCGCAGCCCGCAGCTCCTCGAGCGTCGCGCCGCGGTACGGCCGCTGCCCGACCAGGCCCTCCCACAGCGCCACCGCGAACGCGAACTGGTCGGCCCACGGCCCGACCTGGCCGCCCGCGAACTGCTCGGGCGCCATGTACGCGGGCGTGCCGAGCACCGCGCCGGTGCGCGTGAGCGTGCTCGCCAGGTCGGCCGGCTGCGAGCGCGACGGCGAGCGCGACGGCGACGGCGTGGCCGCGACCGTGTCCTCGAGCTCGACCGAGCGCGCGACGGCCTGGGCCGGCGGCGCCGCGGCCGCGGGCAGGGTCGCCGCCACCGCGTCGCTGTCGAACCCGCGCGCCAGGCCGAAGTCGGTGACGACGACCTGACCGTCGCGGCCGAGCAGCACGTTGGCCGGCTTGAAGTCGCGGTGGACCAGCCCGCGGGCGTGGGCCGCGGCCAGGCCGGCCCCGGCGGCGCGGAACCGCCGCAGCACCTCCGCCGGCGCGCGCCGCTCGGCGCGCAGCCACTCGCCGAGCGTGCCGCCCTCGAGCAGCTCCATCGCGACGAAGTCGACGCCGGCCGCGGTGCCGACCTCGTAGACCGTGATGACGTTGGGATGGCTGAGCTTGGCCATCGCCCGGGCCTCGCGCAGCAGCCGCACGCGCGAGTCGTCGGAGGCGTCGCCGCGCAGCACCTTGATCGCCACGCGTCGATCGAGATCGGGATCGTGGGCGGCGTAGACCAGGCCCATGCCGCCGGCGCCGAGCACGCGCTCGATCACGTAGCGGCCCAGCTGCTCGCCCGCGCGGAAGCCGTCGGCCCGCGCCGGCCGCGCCGGCGGCACGACGCCGCTGGTCGCGGTCTCGTCGTGCGCGTCGTCGGCGGCCATGAGCGCTCGAGCTTAGCGCAGGTCGGGCGCACGCGCGCCGCGCGGGTCGCCGCGGCGAAGTAAGTCGGGTAAGCGGTGGCGCGCCGTCGCCCGGGCGTAGAGTCGCGCGCGATGACGATCTTGCCCACGACGATGGTCGGCAGCTACCCGCGGCCGGCGTGGTTCACGCACCAGCTGGCCGGCAAGGACGTGCTCGAGGCGTTCAAGCTCGCGGGCCACGCCGAGGCCTTCCACGACGCGACCCGCGCGGTGATCAAGGACCAGGAGGACGCCGGCCTCGACGTCGTCACCGACGGCCAGATGTGGTTCGACGACTACCACATGGGGATCGGCTCGTTCCTCTGGTACTGGCTCGAGCGCACCGGCGGCTTCTCGCCCGAGAAGCTGCCGCACCCGGCCCGCGGCAAGGCCCGGGGCCGCGACATCTGGGCGCTCGACGAGGCCGGCGGCGTCGGCGTGATCGGCCCGATCGAGCGCGGCCCGGTGCGCATGGAGCTCCTGTACCGCTGGGCCCAGGCCCACACCGCCAAGCCGGTCAAGGCCTGCATCGGCGCGGGCCCGGTGCAGCTGTCGACGCTGGCGCACTTCAAGCGCGGCCCGATCAAGGATCGCTACGACCTGTCGCGGGCCCTGGCCGACGTGTTCTCGGCCGAGATCCACGAGGTCATCGACGCCGGCTGCCGCGACGTCCAGCTCGAGGATCTGGGCGCGTGGATGCCGTTCCTGTCGGGCGACGCCGACTACGCCTGGGTCAACGAGGTCGTCGATCGCACGATGCGCGGGATCGATCGCGCGCAGGTCCACACGTCGTGGCACTTCTGCATGGGCAACGCCTGGGGCAACAAGCTCGAGGGCATGACCGCCGGCGGCTACCGCGCGATCTTGCCGCACTACCTCGAGGTCGCGGTCGACGAGTACGTGCTCGACTTCGCGTGCCGCGAGATGGCGGACGCGGATCTGCTGCGGCAGCTGCCGGCCGACAAGCGCATCGCCGCCGGCGTGATCGACGTGCGCACGCTCGAGATCGAGCACCCCGAGCAGGTGGCCGAGCGCATCCGCAAGGTGCTGCGCCACATCGAGCCCGAGCGGGTCACGCTCACGACCGACTGCGGCCTCAAGCAGCTGCCGCGCACCTGCGCGCGCGAGAAGCTGCGGGCCCTGGCCGACGGCGCCCGCATCGTGCGCGCCGAGCTGGGTCGGTAGCGAGGTCGCTCAGCCCGACGGGTCGGCGGCCAGCCCGGCCGGCGCGGCCTCGACCGAGGCCATGTAGAACGACGACGGCTTGGCGCCGCTGGCGCGCGCGGTCATCACGACCCGATCGCCGACCTGGGGCGCGACCTTGATCATGCGATCGAGCTCGATGTCCTTGATGCGGATCGGCACCAGCTCGGGCACGACCGCGCCGTCGGGCACGTCCGCCAGCGCGCTGGGCTTGATCAGGTAGGTGAAGAAGTAGCGCGGGGCGCGACCGCTCTTGTCGACGTCCTCGCGATCGATCCGCTCGACCGCGCCCGTCACGCGCAACGTCCAGTCACCGATGGCCATGATCAGTTCTTCTTGTTCTGCTCGGCGCCGTGGGTGACGACCTCGTTGGCGCCGTCGAAGTCCTTGGTCATCGTGTCGCCCTCGCCCTTCTGCTGGCGGGCCTTGATGCCATCGTACAGCGCGTTGGGCATCGCGATGCCGGCCATCGTCGCCGACGGCGCGCTCTTGCCGGCGGCCTTGACCGCGCCGACGCCGAAGTGGGTGCAGTTGAAGAAGAAGACCGAGTACTTCGCGCCGCGCTTGGACTCGGCGTAGCGGATCACCGAGTCGACCTCGGCCTGGGTGAGGAGCCAGGTCTGCGACGCCTTCTCGGCGCCCTGGTGCGCGTCGTCGGGGTGACGCATCCAGCCCTGGACGTACGAGTTGAGCGGGTTCGGGCTGTACCCGATGCCGTTGGCGATGTCCGGCCAGAAGCCCATCGGGTCGGCGTACTTGCCGCCGTTCTGGAGCAGGGCCTTGTGATTGCCGGGGACCGAGTCGGGGATCGCCGCGGTGTCGAGGTACTCGAGCGCGATCCAGGTGTGCCCGACCGAGCCGTTCTGCAGCTCCGCGATGCCCATCGACTTGGCCTCGATGTCGGCGTAGAGGTGCAGCTTGGCGACCTTGGCGTTGGCGGGATCGACCGCCGGCGCCTCGGCGCCCTCGCCCTCGGCCCCGCCCTTGCGCTGCACGGTCGGCGCGGCGATGCTGCGGACGCTCTCGCCCCAGCCCCCGGCCGGCTCGGCGCCGAACGGCCCGGCCGACAGGAGGCCCTCGGCCGACTTGCCGCCGACGACCGCGTCGGCGACCTGGTCGGCGTGGCGCTCGTAGGAGTCGCCGGCCTGGCCGACGCCGCCGTAGAGGTTGACGCCGCGCGCCTGCTGCACGACGTGCGCGGCCTCGTGGGCCGCGGTGTGCAGATCGGGCGACTTCGCGAACGCGACGTGGTCGCCGGACGCGAAGGCGCTGGCGCCCATGTCGTTGCAGGCGTCGGCGGCGCCGCCGCCGACGTGGGCCTGGACGTGCGAGATGTCGTGCTTGCCGAACGACGCCTGGATCGTGCTGGCGTGGGGCATGCTCGTCGACGCCGACGAGATGCCGCGCTCGGCCGCCGCGTGGACGTGGCCGGGCGAGCCGCCGTCGCCGCCGTCGCGCTGCACGACCCGGCCCGGGATGGGCTCGGCCATCAGCTGCACCATCTTGTCGCTGCACCACTGCTGGTGCGCGTCGCCCTCGGGCTGCGCGCGCATCTGCACGGGCTCGGACATCGCCTGGGGCGGAAGGTCGGTCTGCTCGGGGGCCTGGGTCAGGCGATCAGTGCTCATGTCGGGGGCTCCTGCGGGGCGTGGGCCGGTTCACGGCATCGGGCTTTGCCAGAATACGCCACGGGGCCCCCAAACCTTCCCCGAGATCGCCCCTCAATATTCACCCAAACTACTGAAATTACGCGGCCCGACCGAAGTGGTCACAGCTGGGAGACCACCTTGCCCATCGCGGTGTACTCCGCTCGAGCGGCCCGGACGAGGTGGCGCATGCCGATCGCCGTGCCCTCGTCCGCGGCCAGGAAGGCGGCCCGCACCGCGGCGTTCTTGATGTAGCCGCCGGTCATCTCGAACCGATCGCCGAGCGCGGCGAAGTCGAGGTCGGGGTCGATCGCGGCCTCGGGCGGCAAGAGCGCCCGCCACAGCAGCGCGCGCTCGTCGGGCTCGGGCACCGGGAACTCGACCCGCAGGGACAGGCGGCGCCGGAACGCGTCGTCGATCGCGGTGTCGTGGTTGGTCGTGAGGATGACGATGCCCGAGAACGACTCCATCCGCTGGAGGAGGTAGTTGACCTCGAGGTTGGCGTAGCGATCGTTGCTCGACTTGACCTCGGTGCGCTTGGCGAACAGCGAGTCGGCCTCGTCGAACAACAGGATCGCGTGGCCGGCCTCGGCGGCGTCGAACAGCTCGCCGAGGTTCTTCTCGGTCTCGCCGACCCACTTCGACACGACCTTGGACAGATCGATCTGGTAGAGGTCGAGCTTGAGCTCGGTGGCGATGAGGCCGGCGACCATGGTCTTGCCGGTGCCGGGCGGGCCCGAGAACAGCGCCGACAGGCCCAGGCCCTTGGCGACCTTGCGGCCGAAGCCCCACTCGAGGAACACCCGGCGGCGGTGCTTGACGCGCGCGATGAACTCGCGGACGTCGAGCGCGGCCTCGTCGGGCAGCACCAGATCGTCCCAGCGCTGGCGCCAGGTGATGCGCATCCCGAGCGTGGTCAGCTTGGCGTCGAGCACGCCGCGCAGGCCCTCGTGGACGTCGGCGGCGTCGAGCGCCGGCGCCCCGGCGCCGCGGGCCTCGGCCCGGGCGATCGCGGCGACCGCGGCCTGATCGATCACGCCGGGCGTGACGAAGTAGCGCTCGGCGGCCCAGCGCGCCAAGGTCGGCGCGACCGCCGGCGGCAGCGCGCGCTGCCACAGCTCCTCGCGGGCCGGCTCGTCGGGGATGCCGAGCTCGATCACGACGACGCCGCGCGCGAACTGCGGCGGCTTGCCGGTGATGCGCCCGGCGGTCGCGGCGACCGGGCCCGGGTACCAGCTGAACATGATCTCGTCGAGCTCGTGGCCGGCGCCGTCGGTGGGGCGCTGATCGACGCCGTCGAGCAGCAGCAGCGCGCCCCACAGCACGGCCTCGCGCACCAGGATCGCCCCGAGGGCGCGCAGGCTGGGCTCGTCGCGCGGGAGCGCGGCGCCGCGGACCCGCAGCGTGCGCAGGCCGACCGGCAGCGCGGCGGCGGCGAGCAAGGTCGTGCGTCCGGAGCCGGCGGGGCCCGACAGCACGATGACCGGGTGGGCCGTGCCGGTGCGGCTGATCTGGACCGCGGCGGTCAGGAGCCCGCCGATCTCCTCGTACGCGCCCGGCGCCAGCACCAGCTCGGCGCGGTCGCGCGCGGTGATCAGCTCGGCGAAGCGCGCGACCCGACGATCGAGCACGTCCTTGCCGTGGAGCAGATCGATCACGCGCTCGACCGCCCGGACCCGGCGGAGCGCGAACGCGGCGTCGGCGATCGGCTCGACGTGGATCAGCCCGAACTGCACGAGCGTGCCGTCGGCGCCGAGCTCCTCGGGCATGTGGCCGCGCGCGGTCCCGACGTAGAGCACCTCGTCGAGCAGCCCGACGTCGGGCGCGGTGCGGGCGGCGTCGGCCATGACGCCGCGCGCGTACTCGCGCAGCTTGACGTCGAGCTCGAGGCCGGCGAGCAAGACCAGCACGCCGATCTCCGTCGGCGACAGCTGGAACACGCCGCGCAGGCGCTCGAGCGGCACCGCGGCCGGCGCCGACACCGCGGCCCGGGCCCGGCTCTCCGCGTCGAGCCGGGCCTGCTCGACCTCGAGGTCGCGCGCGGCCTCGTCGCCGCCGCCGCGCCGGGCGACCGCGGCCTGCAGCGCGACCCGCACGATCACCAGCTGATCGAGCAGGTGCGCCATCGGCTCGGCGTAGGGCGTGACGGTCACCAGGCTACTCTATGCAATGCCGTCGGCGGGGTCACCCGCGCGGCGCGCCTCACCGCGCGGCGGTCAGGGCGGGCGGGGCGCGGCGCGCAGATCGCGGCGCGTGCCATGGCGCATTCTTGCCGCGCGCCTCACCGCGCGCGGGTGTCCCGGCGCGCAGGTCGCTTGGCGCCCCCGTTCGATCGCCATGGAAGACTGGTTGCCGGGCACGCGTTCGCTGGATCGCGGGCGTCCGTGACCGCATGTCGACGCGGCAGGCCCAAAAACATCTTTGAGATCAGCGTGTTGGAACCCAGGATCCGGTCCCCTTTTTTGACGCGGTAGGTCTTTTTTCGGAGTAGTTTCCAGTTGTTGCGACCCAGGATCCGGTCCCCATTCCTCCTCGTGCTGGCGGTGGTGCTCGCGTGCCGGGCGGCGCCGAAGGTGGAGAAGGGGCCGGCGCGACGGGCGTTCTACTTCTGGCGGACGACGCTGGCGCTGTCGGGGGCGGAGCGGCGGGCGCTGGCGGAGCTGGGGGTCGAGCGCCTGTACGTGCGGATGTTCGACGTGGCGTGGGTCGATGGGGCGCCGGCGCGGCTGGGGCCGATCGCGGGCGGCGCGGCGGCGGTGCCGGCGGGCGTCGAGGTGGTGCCGGTCGTCTACCTGAAGAACGAGGTGTTCGCGCACGTCGGGGCGGACGGCGTGGCGGCGCTGGCGGCGGACACGTGGGGCGCGGTGGCGGAGCGCGCGGCGGCGCTGGGGTTCGCGCCGCGCGAGCTGCAGCTCGACTGCGACTGGACCGACACGACCCGCGCGCGGTTCTTCGAGTTCGTGCGCGCGGTGCGCGGGCGGCTGCCGGCGGGCGCGGCGCTGTCGGCGACGATCCGCCTGCACCAGGTGAAGTACCGCGAGCGCACCGGCGTGCCGCCGGTCGATCGCGGCATGTTGATGTTCTACAACATGGGCCGGTTCAGCGCCGATCCCGAGGCCCGCGCGATCTTCGACCCCGCGGCCGCCGAGCGCTACCTCGCGCGCCTCGCCGACTACCCGCTGCCGCTCGATGGCGCGCTGCCGATCTGGTCGTGGACGATCCACCTGCGCGACGATCAGGTCGAGGGCCTGCTGCAGAGCACCGATCCCGACGAGCTGGCCGCGCTCGACTTCGTGCGGCCGGCCGGGCCCGATCGCTACCAGGTGACGCGCACGACCTTCTTGCATGGAACACTGCTGCGGGCCGGCGACATCTTGAAGATCGAGGTGACCGGCCCGTCGGAGACCCAGGCCGCCGCGGGTATGCTGGCCGCGCACCTCGCGGCGGTGTCGCCGCCGCGCACGATCGCCCTGTTCGATCTGTCCGAAAGGAACCTCGCTCGCCATGACCTCACGCACCTCGACCACGTCTTTCGGACGGCTCGCTAGCACCGCGGCGCTCGCGGCGGCGGTGATGCTGGTCGGTGACGGCACCGCGCGCGAGCGCCAGGCCGACGCCTGCGGCTGGGGCGGCCCCGAGCTCGAGGAGCTGACCACGTTCGACCCGAGCGTCGCCGCCGAGCCGACCGGCCCCGGCCTCAACTACGATCCGTTCGTGGCCGGCTTCGGCGGACCGTGCGACGACTGCGCGCGCACCGCGATGACCGCGGACTGGAACACCTACTTCGGCGGCCAGGTCAGCGCCGCCGACTGGGACCGCGTGCTGCTCCAGGCGTCGCCGAAGGAGCTCAGCGACCTGCGGCGGAGCGTCGTCACCGGCACGGCCGCCCCGCGCGGCCTCGAGCCGATCGCGCAGGCGGTCGCGAAGCGGACGTCGATGCGCGAGCCGATGATGCGCGCGCTGGCCTACGTCGGGCTGGCCCGCCGGGTCGAGCAGATCGCCTCGCTCGACAACGGCGCCTCGGGCGCGACCCTGACCAAGCTCGCCGACGACGCCAAGGCCCTCAGCGCGGCCGCGGCCAAGGCCGGCAACGCGTTCCTGCAGCAGCGCTACGCCTACCAGCGGCTGCGGATCGCGTTCTACCGCGGCGACTGGGCCGGCGCGGTGACGCTGTTCGATCGCGGCGGCGCGACCTTCGCGGGCCCGTCGGCGGACCTGGCGGCGCGCGCGCGCTACTACGTCGCCGGCGCGCTCCGGCGCAAGGGCGATCGCGCGCGCGCCAACCTCGAGCTGGCGCGGGTCCACGCCAGCGCGCCAGCGCTCGCGGGCGTCACCGCCCAGGACTTCCAGCCGATGGAGGACCAGGACTGGCGCGCGACCCTGGCGCTGGCGACGACCGTGCGCGAGCGCACCGAGCTGTGGCGCCTGGTCGGGGTCAAGCTCGACGGGCTGGTCGCCGCGCAGGAGATCTTCAAGCTCGATCCGGCGTCCGACCTGCTCGGGCTCCTGGTCGTGCGCGAGCTCGAGCGCGCCGAGAGCAGCGGCGTGCCGCCGTGGGACAGCGCGCCGGATCCGAGCGTCGTGGCCGCGCAGCGGAAGGCCTTCGCCGCGCTCGAGCAGCTCGCGGTCGCGATCGCCGCGGCGCCGGGCGCCGATCGCCCGTGGCTGATGGAGCTGGTCGCCGGCCACCTGGCGGCGCGGCGCGGCGATCTGGCCGCGACCCGGACCCGGTTGGCCGCGGCGATCGCCGGCCGGCCCGGTGACGCCAAGGTCGCGAGCCAGGCCCGCGCCAGCCTGGCGGTGGCGTTCGTGTCCGGCAGCAAGGTCAGCCCCAAGCTCGCCGACGAGCTGGCGCGCACGATGACCGCGATCGATCCCGACTACGGCCGCCTCAACGCGCTGACGCAAGAGGTGCGGCGCAAGCTCGCCGCCGACGCCATCAAGCGCGGCCGCCTGGTCGACGCCGAGTTCCTGGTGGGCGGCAGCGCCGACGCCGGCGCCCACGCCCGCGGCGCCCGGTCGAAGTGGACCGACGTCGCGTTCCTGAAGCAGATGATCGCGCGCACCGCCAAGACCCGCACCCCGTTCGATCGGTTCGTGCTCGCGAGCAACTACACCCGGGTCGGCCTCGAGCACGAGCTCGCGATGCGCCAGCTGCTCGACGGCGACTTCGCCAGCGCCGCCAAGGGCCTCGCGCGCAACGCCCAGGCGACCAGCCGGCTCGGCACCGACCCGTTCGTCGCGCACATCGTCGACTGCCACGACTGCGACCACGACGCGTTCGGCAACGCGCCGTGGACCGAGGCCACGGTGAGCGCGCGCCTGGCCGAGCTGCACAAGCGCGCGCGCGGCAAGGGCCAGGCCGCCGCCGCGGCCGCGTTCGACCTGGGCACCGCGCTCTACAACCTGACCTGGTACGGCAACGCCCGGGCCGTGCTCGAGGGCACGCACCAGGACAGCCGCGACACCGCCGCGGCGGCCCGCTGGTACAAGCGCGCGTACGAGCTCGCCACCGATCGCGACTTCAAGGCCAAGGCGGCGTTCTTCGCCGCCAAGACCGAGCTGGCGGCGCTGATCACCGCGACGTACGAGCCGTACGAGCAGGCCGACGTCCTGCCGGTGCCGACGACCTGGTACCCGATCGTCCGCTCGTTCAAGGACACGACCTACTACCGCGAGATCCTCGCCGAGTGCGGCGCGTACCGGGTGTGGGCCGCGGCCCAGCCGTGACGCACCGTCACGCCGCGCGCGCCGTCCAGCGCCGCCGTGGCCGTGAGCGCGCCGTCGCTCAGCACGCGCCGCCCAGGGCCTCCGCCGCCGTGACCGCGCCGTCGCGCCGCGCGCGCCGTCCAGCGCCGCCGCGGCCGTGAGCCCGCCCTCGCGCAGCGCGCACCGTCCAGCGCCGCGCGCCGCCGTGACGCGCCGTCGCTCAGCGCGCGCCGACCAGCGCCTCCGCGCGCGACCACACCACCGCGGCGGTGACCTCGTCGTCGCCGCGCACGGTCAGCACCACCGGCCCGCCGCGCTCGTCGACCGCGATGTGGCTGTGCGCCAGCATGCTGGGGTCGTAGGCCATGTACGTCGCCGGGTAGCCGAGCGTGGCCATGCGTGCGCGGTGGCAGAGGAGCGCCTGCCGCAGGTAGTCGGCGTCGAGGCCGCGGACCCGCTTGAACGTGACGCGGGCGCCGACCACGCGGTCGTCCTCGCGGTACGGCTCGACGCTGGCGATGTCGTCGCGGTGGAACAGCGGCGTGTGCGTGAGCTCGTCGTCGACGAGGATTGCGCAAAACGTGCGCTCGACGTCGACGAGGGTGCGCGCGATTGCGCGGTGCTCACGGGCCTCTGTGCGCAGGCGCTCGGCCGCCGCCTCATGCTCGGCGCTGCCCTCCTGCTCGACGCTCCAGCACGGGACCCAGCGCGTCACCGGCTCGCCGCCGGTGGTGGTCTGATCGGACAGGGCGCGATCGCCGCACGCGTAGCCGCCCGACCCGCTCCGGCGGGCCTCGTTGGCGGCGCGCTCGTGCGCGGCGGCGGCGCGGTCGTGGGCCGCGGCCTCGTCCATGTGCGCTCGGTAGCTCTGGGGCTTCTCCGGCGCGGGCGCAGGGCGCGCGCAGGCGACGATGGCGAGGGCTGCGACGGTTGCGAACTTGGCCCACATGTCCGTCGGTGTTGCATGGATGAGGCCAGGAGCAGGCCTCCCCGCCGCGCGTTGGGTCGCTCGCCCTCTCCGGCGCCGTGGGCGCGCTCGCAACCAGGCGGGACGGCTTCCAGCCCGCGGCGCTCAGAATCCCGTGCGACTTCCGCTGGCTAGCCGAATCGACAGGCCCGGCTAGGTTTCGGTCAACGGCGGAGGCCCGTCCGGGCACTCATGTCGGAGTCCCCCGGTGCCACTCGCGGAGCTGAGCCTGTCGATGCCGATCGTGAGCGTCGCCCCCGAGGGCGACCTGGACCTCGTGGCGCGCCTGCGCCGCGGGGACCGGATGGCCATCTCCGAGGCGTACAGCGCCCACCACGCGCCGGTGCGCGCGTTCGCGCGCCGGCTCCTGGGCGACGACGCGGCCGCCGAGGACGTCGTCCACGACACGTTCATCGCGCTGCCGCGCACGGTCGCCAACTTCCGCGGCGCGTCGTCGCTGCGCAGCTTCGTGATCGGCGTGGCCGCCAACCGCGCCCGGCGCCACGTCCGCACCGTCGCCCGCCGTCGGCGCGCGATGGCGCGCCTGGCCGAGACCACCGCCGTGCGCGACGACCACGCGGTCGGACCCGATCACCTGGCGCAGCGCCGACGCCTGGCCGAGCGCCTGGCGCTGGCGCTCGATCAGCTCGCCCACGATCAGCGCGTCGCGTTCGTCCTGTGCGAGGTCGAGCAGCGCTCGGCGGTCGAGGTCGCGGTGATCCTGGCGGTGCCCGAGGGCACCGTGCGGTCGCGGGTGTTCCACGCGCGGCGCCGGCTGCGCGAGCTCCTGGCCGAGGAGGCGCCCCGTGGCTGATCCGCTCGACCGGCTGCTGGATCAGGCGACCGCGGCGCTGCGCGACGAGGCCGAGGTCGGCGACGCGCCGGTCGAGGCGACGCGCCGGCGCGTGCTGGCGTCGGTGAGCGAGCGCCCCCGCGCCCGGCGCTGGCGGGTCGGGCTGACGGTGTTCGCGTTCGCGCTGTCGGGCGCGACCTTGTCGTGGGCGGCGGCGACCGGGCGCATCGACGCGGCGCTCGAGCAACTGGGCATGACCTCGAGGCCGCGGCGGCCGGTGCTCGACCGCGCGACGATCGCGCCGACGCCGTCGCTGTCGATCGCGCCGATGCCGGCGCCGACCGCGCCGTCGGAGCCGACGATCGCATCGGCGCCGTCGGGCACATCGCCGCCGTCGGGCGCATCGCCATCGGGCGCATCGCCGCCGTCGGGCGCATCGGCGCCGTCGGGCACACCCGCGCCGTCGGGCGCATCGCCGCCGTCGGGCGCATCGGCGCCGTCGGGCACACCCGCGCCGTCGGGCGCATCGCCGTCGTCGGGCGCATCGCCGTCGGGCGCATCGTCGCCGTCGGGCGCATCGCCGTCGGGCGCATCGCCGCCGTCGGGCGCATCGCCGTCGGGCGCATCGCCGCCGTCGGGCGCATCGCCGCCGTCGGGCGCATCGCCGCCGTCGGGCGCATCGCCGTCGGGCGCATCGCCGCCGTCGGGCGCATCGCCGCCGTCGGGCGCATCGCCGTCGGGCGCACCCGCGCCGTCGGGCACACCCGCGCCGTCGGGCGCATCGCCGTCGGTCCCTTCGACAACCGCGACGGCGCGCCCGCAGCCGACGGCGCGCCCGCAGCCGACGGCGCGCCCGGCGGCACAAGCGATCGACGTCGCCGCCGACCTCGCCGCCTACCGCCGCGCCCACGCGCTGCACTTCCGCGGCGGCGCTGCGGCCGACGCGCTCGCCGCGTGGGACGCGTACCTGGCGGAGTTTCCGGCGGGCCGCTTCACCGCCGAGGCGCGCTACAATCGCGCGATCATGCTGGTGCGGCTGGACCGTCGAGCCGACGCCCGCGCGGCGCTGGCGCCGTTCGCGGCCGGCCAGGTCGAGGGCGGCTATCGGCAGCGCGAGGCCACCGAGCTGCGCGACGCGCTGGCGCCGACGCCGTGAACGGTCCGGACGCGAGCGGAGACGCACGATCATGACCGCCCCCTCGCTCCGCTCCTCCTGCGTCGCGTTCGTCGGCGCGCTCGCGGCGTCCGCCGTCGACGCGCGCGGCGACGACGCACCCGCCCCCCCGCCCCCTGTCATCGCTGCGCCCGCGTCGGTCACCGACGCGTTGATCCTCCGGATCCGCGGCGTCGCCGATCGCCCCGCGCTCGCCGCCGCCGTCGCCGCCGAGCTGGGTGTGCCGGTCGCGCTCGCCGCCGAGGGCGCGCCGTGCGCCGCGCCGTGCGTCGACGTCGTCGTCGACGATCGCGCGCGCGCCACGATCGTGATGGTGCTGGCCGGCGATCGGTACGCGCGCACGATCGAGCTGCCGGCGGCGGCCGCGGCCGCGGCCGAGGTGGTCGCGCTGGTGGTCGGCAACCTGGCGCGCGACCAGGCCGGCGACCTGCTGGCCGCGCTGGCCGCGCCGGTCACGACGCCCGACGCGGTCGCGGCCCCGCCCGCCCCGTTCGACGGCAGGCTCGGCAGCGACGCGCCAGCCGCGCCGGTGCTCGCGCCGTCGGCCGCGCCGATGCCCGCGCCGACCGCCGCGCCCGCGCCGACGCCGGGCCCGCGCCTCGCGACCCACGCCGGCGTCGGCCTGGTGCCGCCGCTGGCGTTCGACGTCGAGCGGCGCCACGGCCCCGGCGGCGTGACGATCGATCTGGTCGTCGGCGGGCGCCGGCGCCTGGCGTCGTTCAACGTCGCCGGCGTGGCCAGCGTGGTCACCGAGGACGTCACCGGCACGCAGATCGGCGGCGCGCTCACCACCGCCGGCTCGGTGCGCGGCAGCCAGATCGCCGGCGCGATCGCCGCGGCCGGTCCGGTGCGCGGCACCCAGATCGCCGGCGCGATCGCCGCGGCCGGTCCGGTGCGCGGCACCCAGATCGCCGGCGCGATCACCGTGGCCAAGGCCGTCGACGGCGCCCAGCTCGCCGGCGCGGTCGCGGTCGCCGGACGCGACGTCCGCGGCGCCCAGGTCGCCGGCGCGGTCGCGATCGCCGGCGGCGCGGTCGACACCCAGGTCGCCGGCGCGGTCAACGTCGCCGGCCGGGTCCGCGGCCTCCAGGTCGCCGGCGCGGTCAACGTCGCCGGGCGCGTCGACGGGGTCCAGGTCGGCGTCGTCAACGTCGCCGGCAGCGGCGACGGCGTGTCGATCGGCCTGCTCAACGTCGTCCGCGGCGGCCGGACCGAGGTCGAGGCCACGGTCGACCAGCAGCGGATCGGCGCGGTCGTGCTGCGCCACGGCAGCTCGCGGTGGCACAACGTCTACGGCGTCGGCGGCCACCTCGACGGCGGCCTGACCGACCGCACGGTCGACGAGCGCGACGTGTGGATGTACGGCCTGGGCATGGGCCCGAGCTGGCGGCGTGGCGCGACCACCTTCGATCTCGAGGCGATGGCCTGGCACGTGGTCTACGGCGGCGAGTTCGGCGACGAGCTCGACCTGCTCAACCAGCTGCGCCTGGTGGTCGGCCACCGCGTCGGCCCGGCCGCGGTGGTCGTCGGCGCCGCGGTCAACGTCTACGTGACCTCGGACCCGACCCGCGATCGCATCGACGCGCGCCGCATGACGACGCCCGGCGACGACGGCGTGCGCGTGCAGGTGTGGCCGACCGCGTTCGTCGGCGTGCGGCTGTGAGCTGACCGCGCGCCGGCGCGCACGTCGGCGCCGGGCACGCAGGTTGCTTCTGGTTGGTCGCGGAGGTCGCATGGACGCGAGACCTGCACGCACACCTCGACGGCGCCGCGACCACCTCGACCCGGGGGCCGATCGTGGCTGACGTGGCGGTCGCGCTGGCCCTGGCGGCGGCGAGCGTCGGCGCGCTGCACGCGCTCGCGCCCGATCACTGGCTGCCGATCGCGGCGGTCGGCCGCGGCCAGGGCTGGTCGGTCGGGCGCACGGCCCGGATCGCGCTCCTGTGCGGCGTCGGGCACGTCACCGTGTCGGTCATCCTCGGGCTGGTCGGGCTCGCGACCGGGCGCGGCGTGGTCGAGGCCCTCGGCGACCGCACCGCCGCGGTGTCGGGGCTGCTGCTGATCGGCTTCGGCGTCGCCTACGCGGTCTGGGGCATGCGCCACGCCCGCGCGCACCTGCACGGCCACCACCATCACCACTACGACCACGTCCACGCCCCGGCGCGGGTCAGCGCGTGGACCTTGTTCGCGATCTACTGCGCCGACCCGTGCGTCGCGGTGATCCCGATCCTGTTCGCCGCGGCGTCGCTGTCGGCGACCGCCACCGTCGTCATCGTCGTCGTGTACGAGGTCGCGACGATCGCGACGATGGTCGGCCTCACCGCGCTGGCCCGGGTCGGGTCGCGCCTGGTCGGCGGTCCGCGGACCGAGCGCTGGGCCGACGGCGCCGCCGGCGCGACCATCGCCGCGACCGGGATCGCGGTGGCGTTGCTCGGCTGGTGATGCGCAACCGCTGCCGCGCGCGCAGATGATCGACGCAACCCCTGCACTCGATCGCGACCGCGAGGCCCGAACGCGCCGGCCGCGCGCGGCCTCGGCGTGGCACGTGTGGTGCAGCCAGCTAGACCACCATGGCGCCCGTGGCACCTCCCGGCGTCCCGACGCTGGACCCGGACCTCGCGCTGCTGCTCGCGACCGAGCGGCGGCTCGAGGACGCGCTCGCCCAAGCCCGGGCCGACGCTGACGCGGGCCGCGCCGCCGCGGTGGCGGCGATCGCGACCGCCGACGCCGACGCCGAGCGCGAGCTCGAGGCCGCGCGCGGCGCCGTGGCCGATCAGGTGGCCGGGGAGGCCGGGGCACGGAGCGCGGCGATCGAGGCCGCGGCCCGGGCCGAGGTGGCCAGCTGGACCGCGCTCGAGGGCACCGCGCTGACCGCCGCCGCCGACCAGCTGCGAACGCGCCTGGGCGCGCTGATCGTGGAGGCGTCGTGATCATCCCGATGACCCGCGTCCGGGTGATCGGACGCCGCGCCGAGCTGCCCCGCACGCTGGCGGCGTTGCAGGACGTCGGCACGCTGCACCTGACCGCGCCCGCCGCGACGATGACGCCGCACGCGCCCACGCCGCTCGAGCGGCGTCGCCAGCGTCACCTGACCCGGGCGCTGGCCGACGTCGACGCCGCCCTGGCCAGCCTCGCGACGCTCGGCGCCGAGGTGCCCGAGGTCGCCGCGACCGCGCCGGTGGGCCTCGCGCGCGCGGCCTGGTGCGCGGCCCGGGTGCGCCGGCGCGCCGCCGCGCTGGTCGCCGAGTGGCAGGCCCGCACCGACGAGCGCGACGCCCTGCGCGCGTTCGCGCCGCTGTTCACCGACCTCGAGGCCCTGCTCGGCGACGCCCACGCGCACCACCGCTTCACCGTGCACCTGCTGCGCCTCCGCGACGGCGCGATGATCAAGCGCCTGCGCGAGGTCCTCGACCGCGTGCTGGGCGAGCACGACCTGCGCGCCCGCGCGCTGCCCGGCGGGGAGGTCGCGCTGTTGCTGCTCGCGCCGACCGGGCGCGCCGCCGACGTCGAACGCCTGCTGGTCGAGGCCGCGGTCGAGTCGGCGCCGGTGCCGCTGGCGCTGGGCGGCGGCAGCCTGCGCGAGGCGCTGGCGCGGCTGCGGCCGCGGCTGGCCGAGGTCGAGGCGCGGCTGGCGCAGATCGCCGACGAGGTCGCGGCGCTCGCGGGCCGCGACGGCCCGACCCTGACCGCGGCGCGGCGCGCGCTCCGCGACGCGCTGGCCGAGCTCGACGCGCGGGCGCTGGCCGGCGAGACCCCGCGGGCGTTCGTGCTCGAGGGCTGGACGCCGGCGCGGACCGCCCCGGCGTTGATCGCGCGGCTCCGGCAGGACGTGCCCGAGGTGTCGGCGGTCGAGGTCGCCCACGACACCTGGCGCCACAGCGGCGCGCCGGTCGTGCTGACCAACCCGCCGATCTTCGAGCCGTTCGAGCGCCTGACCGCGATGCTGCCGCTGCCGCGCTACGGCTCGGTCGATCCGACGCCGTTCGTCGCGGTGTTCTTCCCGATGCTGTTCGGGCTGATCGTCGGCGACATCGGCTACGGCGCGCTGGTCGCGGTGATCGCGCTGGTGCTGTGGCGGCGCGGGCGCCAGCCCGGCCTGGCCCACGACCTCGCGCGCATCGCCGCCGCGGTCGCGGCCTACACGATCATCTTCGGCGCGCTGTTCGGCGAGCTGTTCGGCGATCTCGGGCTGCGCGCGTTCGGGCTGCGGCCGCTGTGGATGGATCGCCACGCGTCGATCATGCCGTTCCTCGGCCTGGCGGTGTCGATCGGCCTGGTCCACCTGGTGCTCGGCCTGGTCACGGCCGCGGTCGCGCGCCGCCACCACCCGCGCGAGGCGGCCGGGCGCGGGCTGGCGGCGCTGATGCTGGTCCTGGTCGGCGTGACGCTGGCGGCGCTGCTCGAGCTGCTGCCGTCGGTGCTGTTCACGCCCGCGCTGGTCGTGCTGCTGGTCGCGTTCCCGGTGCTGGTCGTGCTCGAGGGCGCGACCGCGCTGCTCGAGCTGATCACCACGCTCGGCCACGTGCTGTCGTACGCGCGCGTGATGGCGCTGGGCACCGCGTCGGTGATGCTGGCGATGGTCGCCAACCGCATGGTCGGCGCGTTCGGCGGCGCCGTGATCGGCGTGCTGTTCGCGCTGGTGTTCCACCTCGTGAACTTCGCGATCGCGATGTTCAGCCCGACCATCCACGTGCTGCGGCTCCACTACGTCGAGTTCTTCGGCACGTTCTTCGACCCGGGTGGCGACCCGTACCGGCCGTTCGCGCACTGGCACCCTCAACCCGTCCCGGAGCCCTAGGAGATGTAGCCATGGACGTCCTGTGGATCAGCCTCGGCGCCGCGCTCGCGATCACCGGCAGCGCGTTCGCCACCGCGTGGGCCCAGTCCCGCATCGGCGCCGCGGCCGCGGCCGCGCTCGCCGAGAAACCCGAGCTGCGCACCACGGCGGTGCTGCTGGTCGCGATCCCCGAGACGATGGTGATCCTGGGGTTCGTGATCGCCGTGCTGATCGTGCTGCGCAACGGCTGAGGCGGCGCCATGGCGATCGACGAGCTCATCAGCGCGCTCGAGCGCGAGGCCGCCGCCGAGGTGGCCGCGCTGGCCGCGGCCGCGCGCGCCGACGCCGCGCGCCTGCGCACCGACGCCGCCGCGCGCCGGACCGCGCGCCGGACCGCGCTGCTCGCGCGCTGTCGGGCCGAGCACCAGGCGGCGGCCGACGCCGCGCTCGCCGCGACCGCGCGCCAGGCCCGGCGCGACGTGCTGACCGCGCGCGCCGCCGCGCTCGATCGGCTCGAGGCCTGCATCGGCGCGTCGCTGCCCGCGCTGCTGCGCGGCGCCGACGGCGACCGCGTGCTCGACGCGCTGGTCGCCGGGTTGGTGGCCGCCGCCGGCGACCGCGCGCGGGTGCGGTGCGCGCCCGCGCTGGTCGAGGGCGTCCGCGCGCGCCTGGCCGCGCACCCCGCGCTGGAGGTCGAGGCCGACCCGACGGTGATCGGCGGCGCCATCGGCGAGCGCGCCGGCGGCCGGGTCGTCGTCGACGCGACGCTCGGGTCGCTGCTCGCGCGCATGTGGCCGCGGCTGCGCCTCGAGGCGCAGCCGGTCGCGGCCCCGGTCCCCACGGAGGTGTCGTCATGACCTGGGTCGATCTGGTCGCCCGCGCCCGCGGGCTCGCGACGCACCTGGCCAGCGACGCGGCGCTGGCCGACCTCGATCGCGCCCACGACCGCGCGAGCCTGGCGGCGGCGCTGGCCCGCGCCGGCCTGCCGGCGATCGCCGGCGCCGACGATCCGGGCGCGCCGGCCACCGTCGAGGCGGCGGCGACCGCGCGCGCGGCCGCCGAGCTGGCGATCCTCGAGCGCTGGGCCGGCGCGCGGGCCGGCGCCCTGGCGGTGCTCGTCGACGATCAGGATCGGCGCAGCCTGCGCGGGCTGATCCGCGGGCTGGTCGCGGGCGCGCCGGCCGCGGCCCGCCTCACCGGCGCGGTGCCGACCTCGCGCCTGCCGGCGGCGACGCTGCGCGCGCTCGCGGCCCAGCCGACCGCGGCGGCGCTGGCTGCGGCGCTGACTCGGTGCGCGCACCCGGCCGCGGCGGCGCTGGCCGCGCCGCTGGCGCAGACGCCGCTCGACCTGCTCGGGGTCGAGCGCGCGCTGACCGCGTGGTTCGCGGCCCGGGCCCGCGTCAGCGCGCGCGCCGACGCCGCGCTCGCGGTCCACGTCGCGCAGGTGATCGACGTCGCCAACGCCGGCGCCGCGCTGGCGCTAGCGGCGCGCGGCCGCACCCTCGAGCCGGACGCCAGCTTCGTCGACGGCGGCCGGCGCCTGGCCCGGCCCGAGTTCGTCGCCGCGGCGACCGCCACCCCCGCGATCGCGGCCACCGCGCTCGCCCGGTCGTTCGGCGGCACGCCGGTGGCCGACGCGCTCACCGACGCCGCGCCCGACGCGGTCGAGCGGGCCGCGCTGGTCTGGCACCTCGCGACCCAGCGCCGCCTCGCCCGCGCGGCGCCGCTCGGCCTGGCGCCGGTGCTCTCCCTGGTGCTGCGCCGGCGCGCCGAGACCCGGCGGGTGCGCCACGCCGCCTGGCGGATCGCGCTCGGAGGCGCGCCGTGAGGGCGCCGATCCGCGTCGTGTGCCGGCGCCCGGCGGCGCTGGGCCTGGGCCTGGCCGGTCTGGCCTGCACCGAGGCGCCCGACGGCGCCACCGCCGCCGCGGCGATCGCGACGATCGAGGCCGCCGGCGGCGCGGTCATCCTGATCGAGCGCGCGCTCTACGACGAGCTGCCGGGCGCGCTGCGCCGCCAGGTCGAGCGCGACGGCGCGCCGCTGTTGATGCCGTTCCCGGGCCCGACCCTCGACGCCACCGGCGCCGCGCCCGAGCAAGAGCTGCTCGATCTGCTGCGGCGGTCGGTCGGCTACCGCGTGAGGCTGCGGTGACCGCGCCGGTGGTCACGCGCGTCACCGGCACGCTGGCCGAGGCGCGCCCGCTGCGCGACGCCGGGCTCTACGACCTGGTCCGGGTCGGGCCGCGCGGCCTGCTCGGCGAGATCATCCGGTTCCGCGACGAGGTCGCGACGCTGCAGATCTACGAGGACACCACCGGCCTGGCGCTGGGCGCGGCGGTCACCGCGACCGGCGGGCCGCTCACCGTCGAGCTGGGCCCGGGGCTGCTCGGGTCGATCCTCGACGGCGTCGGCCGCCCGCTGGTGCGGCTGGCGGCCGCGACCGGCGACTTCATCGCGCCCGGCGCGGCCGCGCCGACCCTGGATCCGGACCGGCGCTGGCGGTTCACCGCGACCGCGCGGCCCGGCGACGTGGTCGCCGCCGGCGACGTGCTCGGCACGGTCGAGGAGCAGCCCGGGTTCGTGCACCGCGTGCTGGTGCCGCCCGGCGTCGGCGGCGCGCTCGCGGCGCTGGCCAGCGGCGACGTCACCGTGGCCGCGCCGATCGGCCACCTCGTCGACGGGACGCCGCTGACGCTGGCGCAGCGCTGGCCGCTGCGCACGCCGCGGCCGGTGGCCGAGCGCCTGCCCGCCGATCGGCCGCTGGTCACCGGCCAGCGCGTGTTCGATCTGCTGTTCCCGCTGGCCGAGGGCGGCGCGATCGCGGTGCCGGGCGGCTTCGGCACCGGCAAGACCGTCATCGAGCACGGCCTGGCCCGCCACGCCGACGCCGACGTGATCGTGTTCATCGGCTGCGGCGAGCGCGGCAACGAGATCGCCGAGGTCGTGCAGGAGTTCCCGCGCCTGGTCGACCCGCGCACCGGCCGGCCGGTCATGGAGCGCACGGTGCTGGTGGTCAACACGTCGAACATGCCGGTGGTCGCGCGCGAGGCGTCGGTCTACCTGGGCGTGTCGATCGCCGAGTACTACCGCGACATGGGCTACCGGGTGGCGGTGATGGTCGACAGCCTGTCGCGCTGGGCCGAGGCGCTGCGCGACATCGCCGCGCGCCTGCAGGAGATGCCCGGCGAGGAGGGCTACCCGACCCACCTGGCCAGCCGGCTCGGACAGCTCTACGAGCGCGCCGGTCGAGCCCGGGCCGCGGGCGCGCCGGATCGCGTCGGCGCGGTCAGCCTGGTGTGCGCGGTGTCGCCGCCCGGCGGCGACTTCGCCGAGCCGGTGACCCAGGCGTCGTTGCGCGTGGCCGGCGGGCTGTGGGCGCTCGATCCGGCGCTGGCCCGCAAGCGCCAGTTCCCGGCGGTCGACTGGGCCACCAGCTACTCGCTCTACGTCGACGCCACCGCGGCGTGGTTCGCCGACGCCGCCGGCGTCGACTGGGCCGGCCTGCGCGCGCGGGTGCTGCAGCTGCTCCAGCGCGACGCCGAGCTGCGCGAGATCGCCGGGCTGCTCGGCCACGAGGCGCTGCAAGATCGCGATCGGGTCGTGCTCGAGATCGCGCGGCTGGTCCACGAGCACCTGCTGGGCCAGAGCGCCTACGATCCCAACGACGCCGCGTGCGCCGTCGCCAAGACCGGGCGCATGGCCGCGCTGGCGGTGGCCGCGCTCGACGCCGCCGAGGCCGCGGTCGCGGCCGGCGCCGCCATCGATGAGCTCGATCTGCCGGGGCTGCGCCGCGCCTACGCCGGGCTGCGCGCGGCCGCGCCCGATGACGTGGCCGCGCGCGCGGCCGACGTCGCCACGGTCCTCGCCCGGCTGGAGGCGCGCCGATGATCGCCGCCCGCACCCACCACGGCGCCCAGGCCCTGGTCGGCGCCCTCCTCTACGTCGAGGACGCCCGCGGCGCCGCGATGGGCGAGGTGGTCGAGATCCGCCAGGCCGGCCAGGCCCCGCGCCGCGGCCAGGTCATCGACGCCGGCGCCGCGCTGACCGTGGTCCAGATCCTCGAGGAGCCGCTCGGCCTGGCGCCGGCCCGGGTCGCGATCACGCTGACCGGCGCCACCGCCGAGGCGCCGGTCGGGCGCGAGCTCTTGGGCCGCACGCTCACCGGCGTGGCCGCGCCGCTCGACGATCTGCCGCCGCCGATCGGCGAGGCGCTGCGGCCGGTGTGGGGCGCGCCGATGAACCCGGCCCGGCGGCGACCGCCCGGCGACTTCATCGAGACCGGCGTGTCGGCGATCGACGGGCTCAACACGCTGGTGCGCGGCCAGAAGCTGCCGGTGTTCTCGGGCGCCGGCCTGCCCGCGCTCGAGCTGGCGGCGCAGATCGTCGAGCACGCCCGGGCCGGCGACGAGCCGTTCGCGGTGGTGTTCGCCGCGATCGGCATCACCGCGCGCGAGACCCGGCTGTTCGTCGAGCGCCTGCGCGACAGCCCGGCCCGGGCGCGGACGGTGTTCTACCTCAACGAGGCCCGCGACCCGACGATCGAGCAGCTGCTGACGCCGCGGTTCGCGCTGGCCCAGGCCGAGTTCCTGGCGTTCGAGGCCGGGCTGCACGTGCTGGTCGTGATGGCCGACGTGGCCCACTACTGCGAGACCCTGCGCCAGGTCGCGGCCGCGCGCGACGAGGTGCCCGGCCGCCGCGGCTACCCCGGCTACATGTACACCGACCTGGCGTCGCTGTTCGAGCGCGCGGGCGTGCTCCACGGCCGCCCGGGCTCGCTGACGCAGCTGCCGATCCTGACGATGCCCGACGACGACATCACCCACCCGATCCCGGACCTCACCGGCTACATCACCGAGGGCCAGGTCGTGCTGTCGCGCGAGCTCCACGGCCAGGGCATCGCGCCGCCGATCGACGTGCTGCCGTCGCTGTCGCGGCTGATGAACGCTGGCATCGGCGCCGGCAAGACCGCGCCCGAGCACCGGCGCTGGGCCGACCAGCTCTACGCCAGCTACGCCCGCGGCCGCGAGGCCCGGATGATGGCGACGATCGTCGGCGAGGCCGGCCTGGCCGACGCCGATCGCCGCGCGCTCGGGTTCGCGGCCCGGTTCGAGCGCGAGCTGATCGGCCACGGCCACGCCGCGCGGACGATCGCCGAGACGATCGCGGTCGGCTGGCGGCTCCTGGTCGAGCTGCCCCGCGACGACCTCGAGCGGATCGACGACGCCACCTGGGCTCGGCGGCCGGGAGCGACGCCGTGACCGCGCGCGCCGCCCCGACCCGGGCCGAGCTGCTGCGCAGCCGCCGCCTGCTGGCGCGGGTCGAGAAGGGCGCGGCGCTCCTGACCCGCAAGCGCGAGGCGCTGGTGCGCGAGCTGTTCCCGCTGGCCCGGCCCGCGGCCGACGCCCGCCGCGCGATCGCCGACGCCGCGACCGCCGCCTACGCCGCCGAGCTGGGCGCGCTCGCGATCCACGGCGAGGGCGCGGTCGCCGCCACCGGCTGGCCGCCGCGCGAGCTCGCGGTCGACGTGACCGTGCAGCGGGTCTGGGGCCTCGCGGTGCCGCGGTTCGGGCCGCTGCCGTCGTGGGACCGCGATCTGGCGGCGCGCGGCACGGCGCCCGCGGCCACCGGCCCGGTGCTGGTCGAGGCCGCGAGCCGGTTCGAGCGGCTGGCCGCCGAGCTGCTCGACGCCGCCGCGCGCGAGCTGCACGTGCGCGCGCTCGGCCAGGCCCTGGCGCGGACCTCGCGTCAGCTCCACACGCTCGAGCAGCGGGTGGCCCCGGCCCTGCGCGCCCGCCTCGCCGCGATCGGCCGCGCGCTCGACGAGCGCGAGCGCGAGGAGCACACGCGCCTGCGCCAGCTGCGCCGCCATCGCGCCTGAGCGCCTGAGCGCGCCGGCGCGCACGCCCGTCCGCGCGCCGCCATCGCGCGTGAGCGCGCCGCGCGCGGGCGTCAAGACCGTCGGGCACTGAACGTCCGCACCGGAGAGATCCGGAGTGACGGCAAATCGCACCCGCCCGCGGTCGAAAAATTGCCCGCGTGATCTGCGCGTGCCTATTTCGCTCATCATGGATCGATCCCGGCCGAGGGGTGCCGAGCCCGCCCGCGTCGACGACGCCCGCGTCCCGCGGGTGTCGCGGATGACGTTGCGGCCGGGCCGCGGCAACCGTCGCGCGCGCACGCCGCTGCGCGAGCGTGTGCCGGCCCCGCGCGAGGTCGTCGACGCGTGCGGCCGCGCGCTGCGCCGGGTCGCGCCCGCCGTGGCGGCGCTGGCGCTGATCGGCGGCGTGGCCGAGGCCGGCCGCTACGGCTACCGCTGGCTGACGACCTCGCCGCGGTTCGCGGTGGCCGCGGTCGAGGTCAACGGCGAGGCCACGCTCACCGAGGACGCCGTCCGCGCCCGGCTGCCGTTCGGCGTCGGCGACAACATCTTCCGGGTCGACACCGGCGACGCCGAGGCCGCGCTCGCGGCCGAGCCGTGGATCGCCCGCGCGACCGTGCGCCGGCGGCTGCCGCGGACGATCGTCATCGACGTGGTCGAGCGCCGCCCGGCCGCGGTCGTCGCCGCCGACGGCCTGTACCTGGCCGACGCCGACGGCCAGCCGTTCAAGCGCGCTGACCTGCGCGCCGGCGAGGCCCGCGACCTGCCGGTCATCTCGGGCATCCCGCGCGAGCTGTTCGCGGCGGCGCCGGGCCAGGCGGCCGCGCGCGTGCGCGACGGCCTCGCGGTGCTGACCGCCTGGAGCGAGGCCGATCGGCCCCGGGCCGGCGAGGTCAAGCTCGGCGCCAGCGGCGCCACGATCTACACCTACGACGACGCCATCGCGGTCCGGATCGGCGCCGTGTCGCCGACCGCGCTGACCGCGCACCTGGCTCGCTTCGACGCGGTCTGGGCGGCGCTGTCGCCCGACGAGCGCCGGACCCTCCGGACCATGCGCGTCGACAACGACACCCGCACCGATCTCGTCACCGTCTCGTTCGAGACCCCCGATCTCGCGTCGCGCGAGCCCTGAGAGCACCATGGCCAAGAACAAGACCTCCGAGATCATCGTCGGCCTCGACATCGGCACCACCAAGATCGCCGCGATCGCCGGCGAGGTGACCGACGACGGCATCGACATCATCGGCATCGGCACCGCGCCGTCGAAGGGCCTGCGCCGCGGCGTCGTCGTCAACATCGACGCGACGGTCAGCGCGATCCGGGCCGCGATCGACGAGGCCGAGAACATGGCCGGCTGCCAGATCTCGACGGTGTTCGCGGCGATCTCGGGCGCGCACGTGCGCGGGCTCAACAGCCACGGCATCGTCGCGGTCAAGGACAAGGAGGTCCGCGAGGCCGACATCGCGCGCGTCCTCGAGGCCGCCAAGGCGGTCGCGATCCCGATGGACCGCGAGGTCCTGCACGTCCTGCCGCAGCAGTACGTCATCGACGACCAGGACGGCATCCGTGACCCGCTCGGCATGGCCGGGGTCCGGCTCGAGGCCAAGGTCCACATCGTCACGACCGCGGTGACCAGCGCCCAGAACGTCGTCAAGTGCGCCAACCGCTGCGGCCTCCAGGTCGCCGACATCGTGCTCGAGCCCCTGGCCTCGGCCCAGGCCGTGCTCGAGGAGGACGAGAAGGAGCTCGGCGTCGCGCTGATCGACATCGGCGGCGGCACCTGCGACATCGCGGTGTTCGCCGACGGCGCGATCGTGCACACCGCGGTCCTGCCGCTGGGCGGCGGCCACGTCACCAACGACATCGCCACGGTCCTGCGCACGCCGCTCGACTCGGCCGAGAAGATCAAGCGCAAGTACGGCTGCGCCTCGCGCTCGATGATCGACGACGGCGACACGATGGAGGTGCCGTCGGTCGGCGGCCGCGGGCCGCGGGTGCTGCCGCGCTCGACGCTGGTCGAGATCATCGAGCCGCGCATCGAGGAGATCTTCGAGCACGTCAAGCGCGAGCTGATGCGCTCGGGCTACGCCGACAGCCTGGCCGCGGGCATCGTGCTCACCGGCGGCGCGACGATCCTCGAGGGCACCGCCGAGGTCGCCGAGCAGGTGCTGGGCCTGCCGGTGCGCCGCGCGACGCCGACGCGGATCGGCGGGCTGGTCGACGTGGTCCGGTCGCCGGCCTACTCGACCGGCGTCGGCCTCGTCGTCTACGGCGCCAGCCACGGCCGCTCGCTCCAGACCCGGGCCCAGGCCCAGCAGGCCGGCGACCGCGGCCTGATCAAGCGCGCGTGGTCGCGCCTGGCCGAGATGTTCTGATTCTCTGATCGTCGCCGGCGATGTCGCCGGCGACGCCCCGGCCGGGCCCTGGGCCCGGCCACGCGCCGCGTGATCCGCTGACGAGATCCGGATCGCAATAAAACGTCGCGCCGCTGCCACGAAAAAGTTGCCCCTACAGATCCCGCCCTCTCATATGGGCTTACCAACGGGAGATCGACACATGGCCCTCATCGAATTCGACGACGTGAACCACGCCAAGATCCTGGTCATCGGTGTAGGTGGTGGCGGCGGCAACGCCGTCAACACGATGATCGCGGGCAACCTCGACGGCGTCGAGTTCGTGGCCGCCAACACCGACCGGCAGGCGCTCGAGGCCAACCTGGCCTCGCACAAGATCGGCCTGGGCGGCGCGCTCACCAAGGGCCTCGGCGCCGGCGCCAACCCCGACGTCGGCCGCCGCGCCGCCGAGGAGAGCATCCAGCAGATCGCCGACGCGATCTCGGGCGCCGACATGGTCTTCGTCACCGCCGGCATGGGCGGCGGCACCGGCACCGGCGCGGCGCCGGTCATCGCCCAGGTCGCGCGCGACTGCGGCGCGCTGACCGTCGGCGTCGTGACCAAGCCGTTCGGCTTCGAGGGCAAGAAGCGGCTGCGCAACGCCGACGACGGCATCAGCCGGCTCGAGGCCGCGGTCGACACGCTGATCGTGATCCCGAACAACCGGCTCCTGGCCCTCGCCGGCGCCCAGATGTCGATGGTCGACGCCTTCCGCCGCGCCGACTCGATCCTGCTCAACGCCGTCCAGGGCATCAGCGACCTGATGACCGTCCCCGGCCTGATCAACGTCGACTTCGCCGACGTGCGCACGATCATGAACGACATGGGCCGCGCGCTGATGGGCGCCGGCGTCGGCTCGGGCAAGAAGCGCGCGACCGAGGCGGCCGAGATGGCGATCAGCTCGCCGCTGCTCGAGGACGTGTCGATCGAGGGCGCCACCGGCATCCTGATCAACATCACCGGCGGCCCCGACCTGACGCTGCACGAGGTCAACGAGGCGTCGAGCCTGATCCAGAAGGCCGCGCACGAGGACGCCAACATCATCTTCGGCTCGGTGATCGATCCGAACCTGACCGAGGAGGTCCGCATCACGGTCATCGCGACCGGCTTCGATCGCGCTGGGCAAGACCGTGGCGCCGGCGCCCGAGGCCTCGGTGCCGACGCCGATGCGGTCGCGGACCTCGCAGCAGGTGACGATGCCCTACGACCACGCCAGCGTGACGACCAAGGAGTACCCGGCGACGCTGGTGCCGCCGGCCCGCAAGGTCTCGGGCGAGATCAAGTCGCAGGCGATGGTGGTCGAGGACGCCGACGTCGACGTGTCGTGGTCCGACGAGATGACCCCGGTCGAGCGCGCGCTGTCGGAGCTGGGCGCGATCGAGCCGGTGCCCGAGGCCGAGATGTCGGTCCGGGTCGCGCTGGGCTCGGGCCCGTCGAGCAGCGACGCCGTGGTCGCGGCCGCGACCCTGCCCGAGCGCAGCAAGCGCGGCCTGCCGCGCCCGAGCCTCAAGGGCATCCTCGGCGACGAGGTCGAGAACGAGCTCGACGTGCCGACGTTCATCCGCCGCCACTCGGCCAGCCAGCCGGGCTGAGCCGCGGTCGCTCGCGACGCATCGACCGGCCGCCGTGGTGACACGGCGGCCGACGCTTTTTCGGGTACCGTGCGCGCGTGCTGTCGCTGACCGCCGCCCGGTGGCTGCTCGTCCTGCACGCGGTGCTCGGCGCCGCGGCGGTGGCGGCGGCGACGCACTGGGTGGTGTGGCTGTGGCCGCTGTGGCGCGGCCGCGCGCCGCGGGCCGCGGCGATGCGCCGGTTCGCGACGATCGCGCTGGCGCTGTACGGCGCGGCGATGGCCGTCGGGTTGCTGCTCTACCCGACCTACAAGGCGCGGGTGAAGCTCGAGTACCTGACCCGGCCGACGTCGGTCATCGACGACCACGCCGTGCGCCGGGTCGCCGCCGACGAGCTGGCCGACCGCGCGGCCGGGCGGGTGCCGGGGCCGGTCGACGAGGATCGCGCGCGCCGCCTGGCCGGCGACGCGCCGAC